>CAZFLI010000023.1:0-17612 GCA_964519845.1 uncultured Anaerolineaceae bacterium
GTGGGGTAGACCACGGCCTGGGCGAAGACGCCTTCCTCGAAGAGGCGGGCGCTGAACTTCTGGGCGACCGCCGACTCGCCGACGATGACTGGGGTGATGGGCGTCTCCGAGCCCCCCGTGTCGAAGCCGAGCTCCTTGAGCTTGCCCTTGAAGTAGACGGTGTTGGACCAGAGGCGGTCGATCAGCTCGGGCTCTTCCAGGAGAACGTGGACGGCGGCCAGGCAGGCCGCGGCGACGGCCGGAGGGTGCGAAGTGGAGAAGAGGAACGGTCGCGCGCGCTGGATCAGCATGTCGCGCAGCGCGGCGGATCCGGCCACGTAGCCGCCAAGGACGCCCATTGCCTTGGACATCGTCCCAACCTGGACCGCCACCCGGCCGTGGAGGTCGAAGTGGTCCACCGTTCCACGGCCGTTCCTGCCGAGTACGCCCGAAGCGTGGGCGTCGTCCACCATGACCGCCGCCCCGAACTCCTCGGCCGCCTCCACGATCCCAGGCAGGGGCGCGATGTCGCCGTCCATGCTGAAGACGCCGTCGGTGACGACCAGGATCAGCCGATAGGCTCGCCCGCCGACCTCGGCCTTGCCGCCCCCGCTGGCCACCTCGCTCTTCGTCTTCGATCGGGCGGCGCGCAGCAGCTCGCGCAGCGCATTGACGTCCTTGTGCGGGAAGACGACCCGCGGCGCCTTGCTCATCCGCATGCCGTCGATGATCGAGGCGTGGTTGAGCGCGTCCGAGACAATCAGGTCGTCCTCGCCCGCGAGGACCGGGATGACGCCCGTGTTGGCGGTGAAGCCCGACTGGAACGTGAGCACGGCTTCGGTGTGCTTGAAGGCTGCCAGTTCGGCCTCCAGGCGCTCGTGGATGGTCATCGTGCCGGCGATCGTCCGGACCGCCCCGGAGCCTGCCCCGAAATCGCGGGTGGCCGCGATGGCCGCCTCCTTCAGGCGCGGGTGTGTCGCCAGCCCGAGGTAGTTGTTCGAGCTGAGGTTGATCAGCTCCTTGCCGTCGACGACGACTTCGGCCGCCTGGGGGGTCGAAAGCACGCGCAGCGGCCGGTACAGGTTCTGCCGCTTCAGCTCCTCGATCTCGTCCGAGAGGTACCCGAGCGGATCCCTCGAGCCCTCGGTCATCTCGCGCCTCCTTCGGCCGCCATCGGTCAACCCTCCTGCGGCAGCAGAACCACTTTCCCGGCCACCCCCTGCGCCAGGAGGTCGAACGCTTCCGCGTAGCGGGCGAACGGCAGGCGGTGGGTGATGATCGGGCTCACGTCCAGGCCCTCGCGCAGCAGCGCCGCGGTCTTGTACCAGGTGCCCCACAGCTGGCGGCCGGTGATGCCGTAGACCCTGACGCCGCGGAAGATGATCGCGTCGTTGAGATCAAGCGTGACCGGGCGCGAAGGCAGACCCAGCAGGCTCACGCGCCCGCCGTTGGTGCAGATCTCGAAGGCCTGGTGGATCGCCGATTCGGCGCCGCTCATCTCCAGCACCGCGTCCACACCCGTCCCCCCGGTCAGGCGGCGCACCTCCCCGGCCACGTCCACCGCCGTCGGATCGAGGACCACGTCGGCGCCCATCCTGGTCGCCATCTCGCGCCGGTGCGGCATCACGTCCGTGGCGATGACCGGGTTGGCGCCCGCGAACGAACAGATCGCCACCGCCATCAGCCCAATCGGCCCGCAGCCCAGGACCGCCACAGACGCCGTGGTGATCTCCTCCACGAAGGTGGCGAAGACGGCGTTGCCCATCGGCTCCTGGATGGCCGCGATCTCCGGGGAGAGCCCCTCGCTCGGCCAGGCGTTGCGCTCCGGCAGGCACATGTACTCGGCGAAGGCGCCGTCGGCGTCCACGCCCAGGATCTTCAGGTTGGCGCAGACGTGCTCGCGGCCGGTCCGGCACTGGTAGCAGGTCCAGTCGACCAGATGAGTCTCGGCGGCGACGCGCGTCCCAAGGGGCACGGCGCCGGTGCCGGACCCGTGGGCTACCACTCGACCGGCCATCTCGTGGCCGAAGATGCGCGGCAGCTTGCCTCCCAGGCGCCCCTCTGCCCAGGGATCCCAGCGGTAGATGTGCAGGTCCGTGCCGCACAGGCTGACCGCTTCCAGGCGGATCAGGATCTCCCCGGGTCCGGGGAGAGGCACCGGGACTTCGCTCAACTCCGCGCCCGCCTCCGGGCGGACCTTGACCAGTGCCCGCATCGTCCGCGGGATGCGCAGGTCCACGGAAGTGGCGGCGGCGATGACGTTCTGCTTGTCCGCCGGGGCAACCTCCGCAGGATCTGGATCGCGGTCCACCTGGCGATTGTGACACCAGATCGAGCGCGCGTAGCCTCGAAGTCGGCGCAAGTTGCGGCCTGTCGCGCCCGGCCGGGTAGCATGGGCCCATGAACGCCGTCCGGCGACCCAGGCAGACCGCGTCGATCAGGCGGGGCGACCCGCACTGGTATCGCGACGCGATCGTCTACGAAGTCAACGTCCGAGCCTTTCGGGACGCGGACGGCAACGGCAGTGGCGACTTCCGCGGCCTGACCGAGAAGCTCGACTACCTGGCGGACCTGGGCGTGACCGCCCTGTGGGTACTCCCTTTCTACCCCTCGCCGCTGCGAGACGACGGCTACGACATCGCCGACTACACAAGCGTCCATCCCGCCTACGGAACCCTGCGCGACGCCGAGACGTTCATCCGCGAGGCCCACAAGCGCGGCCTGCGCGTCATCACCGAGCTGGTCTGCAACCACACCTCGGACCAGCACCCCTGGTTCCAGCGGGCGCGGCGGGCGAAGCCGGGCAGCTCCTGGCGCGACTTCTACGTCTGGAGCGACAGCCCGGACCGGTACCCGGATGCCCGCATCATCTTCAAGGACTTCGAAACCTCCAACTGGACCTGGGACGAGGAGGCCGGCGCCTTCTACTGGCACCGCTTCTACTCGCACCAGCCGGACCTCAACTTCGACAACCCGCGCGTTCGGGCCGCCCTGACGCGAGTGATGGACTTCTGGTTCGACAGAGGCGTCGACGGCCTGCGCCTGGACGCCGTGCCCTACCTGTACGAGCGCGACGGCACCGACTGCGAGAACCTGCCCGAGACCCACGCCTTCCTGCGCGAGTTGCGCAGCCACGTGGACGCCCGCTATCCGGACCGGATGCTGCTGGCGGAGGCGAACCAGTGGCCGGCCGAGGCGGCCGCCTACTTCGGCGATGGCGATGAATGCCACATGGCCTTCGACTTCCCGGTCATGCCGCGCATGTTCATGGCCGTCCGGATGGAGGACCGCCTGCCGATCATCGACATCCTTGAGCAGACGCCGGTCGTCCCGGACGGCGCCCAGTGGGCGCTGTTCCTGCGCAACCACGACGAGCTGACGCTCGAGATGGTCACCGACGAGGAGCGGGACTACATGTACCGCGTCTACGCCGGCGATCCTCGGACTCGCGTCAACATGGGCATCCGGCGGCGCCTGGCCCCGCTGCTGGGTAACCAGCGCCGCCGCATCGAGCTGATGAACGGCCTGCTGTTCTCGCTGCCCGGCACGCCCTTCATCTACTACGGTGACGAGATCGGCATGGGCGACAACGTCGAGCTGGGCGACCGGGACAGCGTCCGCACGCCGATGCAGTGGAGCTCCGATCCAAACGCCGGCTTTTCGGAGGCCGAGCCGGATCGGCTCTACCTGCCGCTGGTGACCGACCCGGAACATCACTACGAGGTCCTGAACGTCTCGATCCAGCAGGCCAACCCGCACTCGCTGCTGTGGTGGACCAAGCGGCTGATAGCGCTGCGCAAGCGATACGCGAGCTTCGGGCGCGGCGACCTGCAGTTCCTGCTCCCGGACAACCGCCACATCCTGGCCTTCGTCCGCCGCTTCCGAGAAGAGACGATCCTGGTCGTCGCCAACCTGTCTCGCTTCTTCCAGCCGGTCGAGCTGAACCTCTCGGAGTTCGAGGGCCGCCGGCCGGTCGAGCTGTTCGGGCGCATCGAGTTCCCGGTGATCGGGTCGCAGCCGTACGTGCTCAGCCTCGGCCCCCACGAGTTCGTCTGGTTCGCGCTGGAGCAGGTGGCCGGCGGGGCCTCAACGGCCGGGCAGGCCTCGGAGATCGGGACGCTGTCGGCGACCGGGATGGCCGACATCCTGGCCGGCAGGTCGGACGCCGAGCTGGTAGCGGTCCTGCTGCGCTGGATCAGGGAGCGCGTCTGGTACCGCGGCCACGGCCGCCGGCTGAAGGACGGCGAGATCGTGGACCGGATCGAGATCCCGATGGGCTCGGCCACGGCGGCCCTGGTGGCACTGCGAGTGACCTACTCGGACGGGGATCCGGACACCTACTTGATTCCCCTGACGACGGCCACGCTGCTGTACGACTCGCTGGTCTTCGCCGACGGCATGCCCTGCCACGCGGAACCGGCCGGCCTGCGCATCGCCACTCTCGATCCCCCGGAGGGGCAGCCGGTCGCGGGATTCCTCGTTGACGCCTCCCACGATCTCGGTTTCACCGGGCACCTCATCGACGCCATTGCGCGGCGCCGCCGGTTCAAAGGCGCGAAGGGCGAGCTGGTGGGGCGGCCCGGTCCGGACCTGCGGAACTCGGCGGCCGGTGGGATCGAGTCAGCCGGCGAGATGATCCGGGCCGGCGAGTCGTTCGGCCGGGGCGAGATGCCGGGGCCGCAAACCGGTCGCCCGGATCTGGTCCTGGAGCTGCGGCGCGCCTTCGAGCCCGGCGAGGATCCAGAAGCCGAGCTGATGCGGTTCCTGACCGGGCACGGCGCCACCTGGGCACCCAGAGTCTTCGGCGAACTCGAGTACCGCCCGGCCGACGGCGCCCCGGGCGAGGCGGCCCTGCTGCGTGAAGCGCTCGCCCACGACGGAGACGTGGCCGGGCTGACCCGAGATGCGCTGGTGGGATTCCTGGTCCAGGCGGCGGCAATGCCGCTGCCGGGGCCGGCGGCGGCCACCACGGCGGCCGACCTGCTGGTGGCGGCCGACCGCGGCGTTCCGCCCGAGGCGCACGCCCTGGCGGGCTCCTACCTCGAGACGGCGCGGGCCATCGGCGGGCGCATCGGCGAGTTCCACGCCCTCCTGGCGTCGGTCGTCGACGAGCCGGCCTTCGCCCCGGAGCCGTTCACGCGGCTCTACCAGGCCTCGCTCTTCCAGTCGGTGGACAACCTGGCCGTCCGGGTCACCCGCCTGCTGGGCGCCCGCTCGTCCGAGTTGGAGGTTTCGGCCGCGATCGACGCCGGCCTTGTCCTGGGCCTGCGACCGGAACTCAAGGAGAGGCTGGGCCTGCTGCTTCGCGAGAGGTTCAGCGGCTCGCGCATCCGCTCGCACGGCGCCCTTCGGCTCGAACAGGTGATGCGCGCCCAGCGCGGCATCGTGATGATCGATTTCGAGGGTGACACCAGCAGGCCGGCCGGCGAGCGGCGCCTCAAGCGGTCGCCGCTGCGCGACGTCGCGGCCATGGTCGGGTCCTTCCACGACGTCGCCCTGGGCCGCCTTCGAGCGACTGATGCCGGCGGGACGTTGCGGCCTGAGGACGCCGAGACGCACGACCTCTGGGCTCGTCTCTGGTACCTGTGGGTCTCCGCCTCCTTCCTCCACGGCTACCGCGAGGCAACCGGCGGCGCCGCGTTCCTTCCTCGCCGTGAGGAGGAGTGGGCCTGCCTGCTGGACGCTCTCCTGCTTCAGAGCTCCCTGGAGGATCTGTACCGCGACCTGCGCCTGGAACCGGATCGCGTGGCCAGCTCCATTCGCGGCCTGCTGGAGCTCCTGGGCCGCTGAGCTGGGGCAGACGGGGGATTCGATCGGCTGGCGGGCCGGCCGCGGCAGCGGTTTGACTCTCCCTGCCGGCGGGTCTAGGCTGGCCGAACGGGAGTGCGCCTGCGCTTCGCCATTCGTTGCCAGAGAGGCCGCATGCCACCCAGCTCCGATCACATCTCGAGCCGATTCCCCGCGCCCGGCCGCGACAGGGTCGAGACCGCGCGGGAGGCCGGCCGAGGGGGCCGTCGACGCCCGATGGGTCGGGCGATCCTCGTCTCCAACCGCCTCCCGGTCGCCGTCCGGGTCGAACGCGGTGAAGTCGTGGTGGAGCGTAGCTCGGGCGGCCTGGCCACCGGCCTCAGCGGCCTTCACGACCAGGGCGAGACCGTCTGGATAGGCTGGCCCGGCGAGTCCTGGCGACTCCCCCCGCCCCAGCGAGCGGTTCTCCGAGAGAGGCTGGCCGAGATGCGGGCCGTCCCCGTGGAGTTGACGGCGGCCGAGATCCAGCGCTACTACGACGGCTTCTCAAACGGCGTGCTATGGCCGCTGCTCCACTACCAGCTCGACCGGCTGCCGCTGGCGACCGAAGGCTGGGAGACCTACCAGGAGATCAACGCCCGCTTCGCCGCCGCCGTCGTCGAGCAGTACCGGCCGGGCGACCTGATCTGGATCCACGACTACCAGCTCGCTCTGGTGCCGGGCCTGGTGCGACAGCAGCTGCCGGACGCCGCGATCGGCTTCTTCCTGCACGTGCCGTTCCCCTCGGCCGAGGTCTTCAGGCTGCTGCCGTGGCGGCGCCAGCTCCTGGAGGGCATGCTCGGCTCGTCGCTGATCGGGTTCCACACCGTCTCGTATGTGCTGCACTTCCTGACGTCCGCGGCCAACGTCCTCGGCTGCGAGACCCGCCAGGGTCGAGCCATCTTCGCCGGGCGTTCGATACGCGCCGGCACCTTTCCGATGGGCATCGACGCCCAGGCCTTCGAGGAACTGGGCGCCAGTCCGTCGGTTGTGGCCGAATCGGAGCGGCTGCGGCGGTCGGCTGGGGGAGCCGCGCTCATCGTCTCGGTCGATCGGCTGGACTACACCAAGGGCATTCCCCGCCGCCTGCTGGCCTTCGAGCGGCTGCTCGAGAAGTACCCGCGGCTGCGGGGGCGAGTCAAGCTGGTACAGGTTGCGGCTCCGTCCCGCGACTCCGTGGGTCAGTACCGCGAGTTCCGGCAGACCGTCAACGAGATGGTCGGCCGCATCAGCGGCCGCTTCGCCTCGCCCGGCTACGACCCGATCCACTACATCTCACAGAATCTCGACGGCCCCCGCCTGGCGGCCTTCTACCGGGCGGCCTCCGTCGCCCTGGTCACTCCGCTGCGAGACGGCATGAACCTGGTGGCCAAGGAGTTCGTGGCCTCTCGTACGGACGGCGACGGGGTGCTGGTACTGAGTGAGTTCGCCGGTGCCGCCACCGAGCTGGCCGACGCCCTGATCGTGAATCCCTACGACCTCGAGGATGTGGCCACCGCAATCCACGATGCTCTCAGCATGCCTGAGGCTGAGCGCCGGGCCCGGATGGCCGCCCTGCGGGAGCGGGTCAAGAATCACGACGTGCACCGCTGGGCGCGCGAGTACGTCGCCGCCCTTCGAGCGGAGGCCAGGCGCCAGACGCTGAGCGAGGCCGAAGAGAGACCGCGGGCGGACAGCCCGCAGGACGTCGCGCGGGCAGTCCTGTCCGACCCCGATCGGCCGGTGGCGATCCTGCTCGACTACGACGGAACCCTGGTGGGGCTGCGACCCTCGCCGGACGAGGCGAGCCCCGACCCGGACCTCCTGCGGATCCTGGCCACCCTCGCCCTCTTGCCGGGCGTCGAGGTCCACGTCGTCAGCGGCCGCCGGCGAGACGACATGGATCTGTGGCTGGGCAGCCTGCCCATCGGGCTGCATGCCGAGCACGGCCTGTGGTCTCGCGACGCCCGTCAGGCGAGATGGGTCCGGCGCGATGTCGATGCGACCTGGCTCGAAACGGTCCGCGGGCTGATGGAGGCCCGCACGCTGGGTACGCCGGGCTCGTTCGTCGAAAGCAAGGATGCCTCGCTTGCCTGGCACTACCGCAACGTCCCGACCTCCGTGGGGCGGCGCGGGGCCGCGGCTCTGACGAGCGATCTGGAGGCGGCCCTGGACGGCACATCGGCGGCGATCCTGCGCGGCAGCCGGGTCGTCGAGGTCCGAGATTCGAGCACCAACAAGGGCCTGATCGTGAAGGACATCGAAGCCGCGCTTCCGGCGGCGCGGATGATCATCGTGGGCGACGACGTAACCGACGAGGACATGTTCGATGCCGCCCCGCCGGACGCGGTCACCGTCCACGTCGGCACCGGCGCCTCGAGCGCGCGAATGCGGCTGCTGGGCCCGGATCGAGTCCGCAAGATGCTCTCCGAGCTGGAGGAGCGCCTGGCGGTCCGGGGTCACATCGGCCGCGCTCCCGGCCACGAGGGCGAGGCGAGCTGGCATGGGTCCGCGATCGAGGTCTCCTCTGCCGCGGAGGCGGCTCGAGCGCCCCAGCGAACCGGCTCTAGCTGAGTCCCAGGAACCGCGAGGCGGGCGAGCCCTTGGGCGTCTTGCCGTCCACGTCGGTGACGGGGTTGGTGAGCTTGCCGATCCGTTCGACCTCGACCGTCACCAGATCGCCAGGCGCCAGGAAGACCTGGGGCTCGCGGAAGACACCCACGCCGCTGGGTGTGCCGGTAACGATAATGTCGCCCGGCTCCAGCGTTACCTCCGCGCTGATGATCGAGATCAGCTCAGCCACGCTGAATAGCAGGTCCGAAGTGCTGCCGTCCTGCATCGCGAACGGCTTCGCCTTTGGGCCGTCGGCGGCCCGCGTGACCCACGACCGAACCGCCAGCCCTCGGCCATCGCCCAGCTCGTCGGCCGTCACCAGCGCCGGGCCCAGGGGCAGGAAAGTGTCCGATCCCTTGGCCCGCAGCCACTGGCCGTCGCCCTTCTCCCCCGCCCGAAGCGCCTTGGCCTGGCCCTGCCAGTCGCGGGCGGTGACGTCGTTCGCGGCCGTGTAGCCGGCCACGTGCGCGAGGGCCAGCTCGGGCGCGACGCGGCTCGCCTTCAGCCCAATCACCACCGCCAGCTCTGCTTCGAGATCCAGGGCCTGGGTGCCGGCGGGGTGGCGGATCGGAGCGGCGTCCGCAACGACGGCGTTGGCGAACATCGAGAACAGGACCGGGCGCGCCGGACGCTCCAGGCCCTGCTCGCGGACGTGGTCCAGGTAGTTGTAGCCCACCCCGATGATCTTGCCGGGGCGCGGGATGGGTGCCGCCAGCCCGACGCTGGCCGGATCGAGCGCCACCTCGTCTAGTGCGGCGGCATCACTCAGCGAGATTGCCTCGCCGATCGCCTGGAAGCTCGTGTCCAGCGTCGCGACGGTGGCCAGGGGCAGGTCCTCGATCTCCTCGGCCAGGTTGCCTTTGCCGATGGCGGCGAGAGCGCCGAGCGGCAGGAAGCGCCCGCTGGGCAGAACCACTGCCACACGATGACGACCCGGATCGGACTCCGTGCTCTCGATCGGCCGTATGGTCACGAGTCTCACGTTCAGGCCCTCCATCCGCCCGTTCCGCCCGATCGGGTACCCCCGCCGGCAGGCCGCTCACATTGTCTCACCAGCCCCAACAGAGGCAGCCCTGGAGGCCTTGCGTATGTCCGCCGGTCGCCGCCAGCGCCCTTCCGCCGGCTCGGCTGCTTGACGGCCGCCCGGCACTCGGGCTAGCGTGGTGAACCGGTTCAGCTGGTGAGGCCGCGCGACCCCCGCCGGCCCCCGAGACCGCCAGCCGAGGGACGCGTGCAGACCAGGCAGAGGCGACCGCGCATCGCCGAGGTCGCGGAAGCGGCCGGCGTATCCAAGACCGCGGTTTCGTTCGCCTTCAACAGCCCCGAACGCCTTGGCGCGGAAACGGTCGCGCGCATTCGCCGGGTCGCGGAGGAGCTGGGCTACCGGCCGCACCCGGTCGCCCGCATGCTGGCCCAGAAGAACACCATGACCATCGGCCTGCTGACCCCGCAGGTCCTTTCGGTCGTCTTCGGCAACCCGTTCTACTCGACCTTCTGCGCCGGCGTGGCCGACGTGACCGATCAGGCCGGCTACGGGATGCTGTTCGTCTCGCCGCTGCACGGCTCGCTGATCCGCGCCCTGGCCCGCGCCACCGTCGACGGCTTCGTGGCGGTGGGCCTCTCGGAAGACCACCCCGAGGTCGAGCAGATCCGGCGCACCGGTCTGCCGATGGTGCTGGTCGACGGCGACGCCTTCCCCGAGCACGGTTCGGTCGAGTCGAACGACGAAGTGGGGGCGCGAGCGGCCGCCCGACACCTGATCGGCCTGGGGCACCGAGACCTAGCCGTGATCGGCATCGAGCCGCCGAACATGCCCGGCATCCTGGAGTACTCGAGCGGCCCCACCGAGACCGTCGCCGGCCGCCGCATGAACGGCTATCGCCAGGGCCTGGACCTGGGCGGAGTGAAGCTCGGCGACGAGTGCCTGGTGGTAGTGCCGGCAACCTTCGACGGCGGCATGGCCGCCTTCAGCGGGCTGTGGGAGGACGGCCAGCGGCCGACCGCCATCCTGGCCATGAGCGACGTCATCGCTATCGGGGTGATGTGGGCCGCCCGCGAGCTGGGCCTGCGCGTGCCGGACGATCTGAGCGTCGTGGGCTTCGACGATCTCGACATGGCGGCCCATTCGAACCCGCCGCTGACGACGGTGCGCCAGCCGATCCGCCAGAAGGGCGAGGAGTCGGCCCGCCTGCTGCTGCGCATGATCGCCAACCCGGACATGGAGCGGCCCGAGCACAAGCTGCTGGAGACGCACCTCATGATCCGCGGCTCCACGGCGCACGTTCCGGCAGCGCGCCGCTGACGGCCGGCCGGCCCCCGCCGGTCATCGCCGCTATCTCGGCCCGGCGCGCCCGAAAACCGCTACTCTGACGACGGAGCGAGGCAGGGTTGCCGTCGCTTTGGTCGTCGCCGCTCCATCGGGAGGATCCCTGGTCCTTGCTGGGGGCCACGGGGAGGAGTGTCGTCCAAGTGCGCCTCGAACCGGAGGAGGCCCGATGCCGGACCTGCCCATCGCGCTGCCCACGCCCGAGGTGGAGGACGCCTTCATGCGCGTCGTCGATCCGGAGGGCAAGATACCGGCCGCGCTGGAAGCCCTGGGTCCGGTCTTCGGGCGGGACGTCGTCGTGCTCGACAGCGGCAACGGAGTCCGGGCTCGCCAGCTGGAAGCAATCGGCGCACGGGTGACCGCCTTCCGCTGGCCTCTGGCCGCCGGCGACGCCGAGCGGTTGGCGGAGTGGATCGGCCGGGCCGACGTGGTCGTGATCCCGTGGTCGGAGATGGCCGCGCCGCGCTCCCGGTTCATCGCCGAGGCAAGCGCCCTGCTGCGGCCGGGCGGGCGGCTGCTCGTTCTTCACGACTACGGCCGCGACGATGTCTGGGGTCTGCGCCCGGAGATCAGGGAGCAGGCCATCGCCTGGAGCCACCGCCGCGGCCCCTTCCTGATGGACGGCTTCCGCATCCGCGTCGTGCACTGCTGGTGGACGTTCGAGTCGCGGGAGCAGGCGCAGGAACTCCTGGGTGCCATCTTCGGCCCGGCAGGGGAGGAGTTCGCGGCCGCCATGAAGCGCCTGCGCCTGGAGTACTCCGTGGCGATCTACCACCGCTCCGCCCCGCACGCCGGGCTGGTAGGCTCTGAGGCATGAAGCAGCGTTCGGTGCGTGATTCGGCGAGGGCGCGGAAACCGGCCGATGCCCGGCCCGTCGAGCCCGCCCGTCCCGCGGAGCCTGCCCGCCCGGTCCAGGCCGATCCGTCCGACGAGTCGAATGAGCTGTGGGCGGACCAGGCGGCCGTCGGCTCGCCGACACACGGTCTGCCGGCGCTCGGAGAGGCGCCGTTGAGGGAGATCCCCCGCGCCGAGCCGGCGGTCCCCCTCACGGAGCGCCTGCGGCGCATTCCACCCGGGGTCGCCATCCTGACCATCGCAGCCGTCCTGTCGCTGGCATTCTTGCTGTTCGAAATCGCCAGCCGGACCGCATCCGTCCAGGTCCTCACTTCCGCCGGGCTGGTCTGCGGAATCGTCTACGTGGCGGTCGTGATGGCCTGCGCCGTCGCCACCTGGCGGCTCGGCAGCGAGGACCGGCTGTGGCCCGCCCTGCTGATGGCGTTCATCGGCGGCAGCGCCGCATTCGTCGCGGCCGGCTGCTTCGGCGGCGCCCTGTGGCTGTTCCTGACCCTGGGGTTCTGACCCCGTCGGGGACTGCCCCTCGCCCGCTTGCCGCGGTCGGCCTGCTAAACTCCCGTTCGCGCCACGACGCCCCCATCGTCTAGAGGCCCAGGACACGACCCTTTCAAGGTTGAGATCAGGGGTTCGAATCCCCTTGGGGGCACCACGCCTGCCGAGCTTCGGTCAGCGATCCGAGTTGGCGGGGCGGGTGCTGGCCAGCTCGTCTTGCAGCTTGTCGGCCCCGCCGAGCAGGAGGTTCGTCAGCGTTTCGGGCAGCAGGCCGAAGAGCGTCGCGTACAGCAAGGCCGCCGTGTTCGAGCGCAGGTCGAAGATGGTCGTCAGGTCCGGCACCGGGTTGATCGTCGCCCCTTGCGCCGGCACCAGCTGCGGCAGCGCCGCGACCAGGTAGACGCCACCGACGGCCGCCAGGCCGGCCATCAGCAGCGTCGCCGTCAGTCGAACCTGCCCCAGCCCGAAGTCCTCGCTCGAATTCGTGTGTCTGGCGCCGATGCGCATCCGGCCGGCCAGGGCGGCGCCCATGCCGACGAGGTAGAACGCGGCCAGGCTCAGGATGTAGATCGGCTTCGCGCCGGTCAGGACACCCAGGCCGAACATGGCGAAGGTCAGCCAGCCCAGCACCAGGACAAGGCTCAGCAGCTGGTTACGGCTGCGCACGATGCCGTCGCGGCAGTCGTCTCGGAACTGGTCGATGGCGCGGCGCACGGTCACCGCCTTCTGGCGAGCTTCGGCCTCGAGGGCGCGGTTCCTGGCCGCGCTGATGCCCGGCAGGCCCTTCGAGCCGGCGCCCGGGCCGAGCGCGCTCTTCGCCGAGGCCAGGCTGCCCAGCAGCACGTCGCGGTTGTCGATGCTCGATCGGCTGAGCGCCAGCTCGTCGTACTGGATGTCACCCAGCAGATCCTCACGCGGCTCGAAGATCATGATCTCCTGCTCGGCCCGGTGGAGCGCCCGCAGCACCCCTACGTAGCCGTAGGCCAGGGCCCAGCGGAGGGCCGGCCCGTTCTCCTCGCCGATGAGCACCCGGTTCGAGTACAGGAGGCTGTTCCGCGCCTCCACCGACGGCTGGGCGCTGGTGCCGGCCGTGAGCTGGGCCAGGCGATCGCGGACGTTCTTGTAGCGGTGGGCCAGCTCCATGTAGAGGCGCGGCTGAGCGCTGGGGGCCGAGGTCATGGTGATCCCCAGCAGCACGGCCAGCGCCCACAGGACGAGCATGGCAGCCATCCCGATGGCCAGTGCCGCGACGGGGGTGTCCGGAACCTTGGGCGAGGAATCGATGGGCAAGGACATCAGCAGATAGGCGATCACCGCGACGATCGTCGCGAACAGCGGCGCGAACGGCGCCGTAAGCCGCAGCGCGGCAGTTGGGCCTTCCCACGGCGCCGGAGATTCGGGCCGCCGGCGACGATCGGGCGCGGCCGCCGTCACGGGCTGTGAACTGGGCAGCGCGGGCTGGGTGGGCACCGAGCCCGCGGCTGCCTTGGTCCGGGTAGACGTGGGCATCCCACACCTCCATGCTGATGCGAACCCTGGGCGCCGGGCAGGCTCACAATCTAGCCTCGGGACCCGCCGCGCAATAGAGCCCCTGTCGTACCGGGACTTGCGTCATGGGCGGCTGGGTGGCGTAACGCGGCGGAGGCGCCGGCATTAGCTACAACGGAGGACCCGCCGCGGGCGGGCAGGAGTCAGGGTGGGACGGGGCTGCAAGTGAGGACCTACGAGGAGCCATGGGCACCGGTTCCCGAGTACCGGACGCGGACCAGGGGCAGCCGCGCCATGGCCGCCGCGGTGACTGTGGCGCTGGCGGCCTTTCTGCTCATCGGCGGCTTCCTCGCGGTGCGCTTCACGGCCGAGGGGACGCTCGGCCAGTGCGCCCCGCCCTTGCTCGCCGGGACCGATCCCCAGCTGTGCCTCAGCGCCGCGGCGTCGCGCGGCACGCTCACCGTCAGCGGCACCACGAGCCTGCCGGATGGGGCTGCGATCACGGTCTGGGCCGAGAACGGGCGCTTCGACCGGTATCGGTCGACGGGCACCGCCTCGGCGATCGTGCTTGACGGAGCCTTCCGGCAGGTGTTCGACGTCTCCGGCTGGGGGGCCGGCACGATCGTCGTGACGGCCGAATTCGCCGTGACGGCCGACCAACCACGGGCCGTGATCGACCGCTATGGATGGGGCGGCGAGCGGCTGCGAGGGCCGGACGTGAGGCCCGACTACGATCGGGGCCGGCCCCCGCCGATGGAGGTTCGGTCGTCCATACAGGTCGACCTTCCGGCCGCCTGAGGGCGTTCGCCGAGTTCGGTGCCGCGCCCTGAACCTTCGTGCCATTGCGGATCGGCGGCCATGGGGCCAACATGGTCGTGCGCTGGGCGGCGTGCGGTTGCGCCGCTCCACCACGCCCGGCGTTGCAGCCCGGAAGGATGGCCGCAATCCGATGACCACCCGACGCCTCCGCTTGACCAGCGCCTGCCTCGCCGTCGCGATCATGGTCGCGACCGTTGCCTTCCCTGCGCCCGTCATGGCCGGCTCGGCTGCCGAACCGGCCAAACCGACCGCCGAAGCGGGAGGCCTGAACGCCTCGCGGCACCGCACCGAGTTGGTGGTCGTGCCGGCGGCGGGTCCCGGCGAGGTCAGCCTGACCGGCGTCCTCCAGGTGGCCGAGGCGGACGACTTCCTGGGCCGCGTGTCGACGACCTACGTCTGGCTCGAAACGCAAGAGGAGGGCTCCGTCCCTCTCGCCCTGAGCGGCAGAGACGCGGCGCGATTCGCCGGCCGAAAGGTCACCGTCATCGGCCGGCTTGGGTCGGACGGCACCCTGGCCGTGGCCTCGGACCGGGTCTACCCGCGGGGCCCCGTGCCTTCGGCCGGCTCGACTGGCTCCGGCGGTGCACCCTGGGACGAAGCCGCTCCGCTCTCCGGCTCGCAGGCCAACGAGCCTGCCGCCGCTGCCGCCCAGACGAGGACGATAGCGGTCATCGTGGCCCGCTACTCCGACCAATCGGGCTACCCGGTAACCCTAGCCCAGGCCCAGGACACCTTCACCAACAACGCCACGGCCTCCGTGCAGAAGTACTGGGAAGCCACCACACGCGGTCGGGTCACCACCACGACGACGGTCTACGGCCAGTGGAACCTGGGTATAGCCCAGTGCGCCGGCGGAGAGTCGATCTGGAACTTCCAGGCCACCATCAACGCCGCGACCAGCGCCGCAACCGCCCACGGCGTCAGCCTCACTTCGTTCGACCACGTCGTCGTCTGGACCCAACAGCCGTGCGGCCAGGGATTCCTGGGGGTCGGCATGCTGCCGGGCAAGTGGATCCAGTCGACGATCGATTGGGCCACCTACCCGGGTGACCAGCCGGCCACTTCGGCTATGGTCGCCGCGCACGAGATGGGCCACAACCTGGGCCTGTATCACTCGCAGGGCCTGCTCTGCAGTGACGGATCCAGCAACCAGGTGCCGTTGAGCAGCAACTGCCAGTCCGCAGCCTACTGGGACGAGTACACCACCATGGGCATGGTCGGGTCGCCGATCCACGCTCTGCTGGACGCCGACCGGCTGCAGTCGAAGGGCTGGCTCGACCCCGGCGAGTGGCAGACGCCCACTTCTGTCGGCACGTACTCCCTGGTGCCCACCTACTCGGCCACGGCCGGAGTGCGCCTGCTGCGCATCGCTCGCCCGGCCACAGTGGTGCCCGGCGGAGAGACGGGCTCCTGGACGATCGAGATCCGCTCGACGCTGACCGGAACCGCCTGGGACCAGTTCGTGCCGGTGCTGCCCTGGTACCCGGACCTGGCCGAGCCCACCACCGGCATCTCCATCAGGTACTCGGAAGACCAGTTCAGGCCGCTCGGGAGCCTGGGCTACAGCTATCTCGTAGACACGAGCGCCGACGGCACGGCGGGCGACTTCGACTTCTTCGATGCCCCGCTGCAGGCGGGCGAGACGTTCGCCGACCCGGCCGGCGGCTTCACCTTCTACGTGGATTCAGTCTCCGCCTCCGGGGCGACGGTGACCATCGGCGACACCATGGCCCCGACCGCGCCGCTCGCGCTCGAGGGGGTGGCCATCCCGGCCGGTGGCGCGCAGCTGAACTGGCAGCCCGCCTCGGACAACCTGGGCTTGGACACGTACCAGATCTTTCGCGGCGCCGTGCTCGTGGGTGAGGTCCCGGCCTCCACGCTGACCTTCACCGACCCGCCGGCAGGGATAGGCGGCACGGTCACCTACCACGTCAGGGCCGTCGACACGGCCCGGAATCCCGGCCCCTCGGCCAGCGCCGACGTAACCCTCACCTCGCCGCCCGGCCCTCCCACTGCCGTCACCGCCGCGGCCGGCAATGCCGCGGCGCTGGTGAGTTGGACAGCCCCTGCCCCCAACGGCGCTCCGGCGCCCACTTCGTACACTGCGACCTCCTCGCCCGAAGGCCTGACCTGCACGGCCGTCGCTCCTGCCACCAGTTGCGTCGTGACCGGCCTGACCAACGGCATTCCGTACACCTTCACCGTCATCGCCACAAACTCGGTCGGCGAGGGGCCGGCCTCGGACCCCTCGAACTCGGTGACGCCCTCCGGCCTGCTGCCGGACCGCCCGACTGACGTTGTCGGCACGCCCGGCGACGGCGCCGCCAGCGTGACCTGGCAGGCCCCGGCCGACCAGGGAGGCAGCTCGATCACCGGGTACACGATCACCGGCCAGCCGGGCGGCCACGTCTGCACGACCGACGCCACGACCACCAACTGCGCCTTCTCCGGCCTGACCAACGGCACTCCGTACACCTTCACCGTCACCGCTACGAACTCCAGCGGCACCAGCGTGCCTTCGGAGCCGTCCGCCCCGGTCACGCCGCGGACGCGACCCGATCCGCCGGTTGACGTGGCCGCCCTCGGGCTGAACGGCGCAGCCCGCATCTCGTGGAGCGCCGCCTTCGACGGCGGCAGCCCCGTGACCGCCTACGACGTACTCTCCAGTCCGGGCGGCCGAACCTGCCATACCACGGGCGCTCACACCTGCACGATCTCCGGCCTTACCAACCGGACCTGGTACACGTTCACAGTCACTGCCACCAACCTGGTCGGGACGAGCGATCCGTCAGCGCCCTCGCCGCAGACCATGCCGCTGGCCGGCGCCACCTACATCCCGGTCACACCCAACCGGATCGTGGACTCGCGCAAGGCCATGGGGGTGCCGGCCAAGCTCTCCCACAACGTCCCGGTCATGTTTGGGGTCACCAACCGGTCGAGCGATCCGGCCCTGAACATCCCGACCGGCGCGGTCGCGGTGACCGGCAACCTGACGGTGACCAGGGCCACCTTCAGGGGCTACTTCGCCCTGACGCCGCTGCGGCCCGATCCGGCGCCTACGACCTCGACCCTCAACTTCCAGGCGAACGTCAACACGGCCAATGGGGTGACCGTGCCGCTGGGCCCCGGCGGGACTCTGTGGGCGACGTACGAGGCCATCCCGGGCGCGAAAGCAGACGTCATCTTCGACGTCACCGGCTACTACACCGCCGATACCAGCGGCGCCACCTACATCCCGGTCACACCCAACCGGATCGTGGACTCGCGCAAGGCC
>CAZFLI010000023.1:17712-19186 GCA_964519845.1 uncultured Anaerolineaceae bacterium
AGGCCATCCCGGGCGCGAAAGCAGACGTCATCTTCGACGTCACCGGCTACTACACGATGGACTAGCGACGAGGGCGGCCGGCCTTCGAGCCGGGGGCCTTCGGCTCGGCTTCGGGAGCCTTCGGTTCGACGTCGGCGGCCCGGCGAGCCTGCGTGTCCAGGACCTGCTTGAACTGCTTGGCCAGCCCGGTCCGCATGCCCCGGCGGGTCTTGGCGGCGGCATCCCGGTCTCTTCGCAGCGCCCGGGCAGCCTCGGCCGGGGTCAGCTCCGAGGGCCGTTCCTTGCCTTCCATGCCGTCCACGCTCCCGTCCGCCACCGGCCTGCCGGCCGGGGACCTGCTACGATCGACCCGCAGATGGAACTCTACGGCGTCCGGATCCCCACCATCCTCGGCGAGAACAACGCCGCCCGTTGCGCGGGCTGCGGCCAGCCTATCGAGGGCCGGCCCTGGCGGGTCAGTGTCCTGGACGTCGTGGCCCCGGAGGTGCCGGTGGCCCCGGCGCGGCCGTCCGCGGTCAACCCCGGGCCTTTTGAGTTCCACCCAGACCCGTCTCACGTCCTGGCCTGGATGGCCGGGCAGGGCTTCATGTTCTGCCGGCGCTCGCGTGTGCGCGAGATCATGCGGCCGGTCTGGCTCTCCGTCGAGGAGCGCCGGCTTGGCCTGTGCGACGGGCTGCACCGAGACGATCATCAATTCACAGACCCGGCTGTGATGTCGGGCGACGCGGACTGAGGCCAGATGCGAGTACGTAAGGCGGTCTTTCCCGCCGCGGGTTGGGGAACCCGCTTCCTGCCGGCCACCAAGGCCCAGCCCAAAGAGATGCTCCCCCTGGTCGACAAGCCGGTCATCCAGTATGCCGTCGAGGAGGCGGTCGCGGCCGGCATCGAGCAGGTCATCATCGTCACGAGCAGCCAGAAGCGGGCGATCGAGGACCACTTCGATCTGAGCCTGGAACTGGAGCAGCTGTTGGAGCAGCGCGGCGACATTGAGATGCTGCGCCAGGTTCGAGCCATCTCGGATCTAGCCCAGGTGTACTACGTGCGCCAGAAGGAGCAGCTCGGCCTGGGCCACGCGGTGCTGATGGCCAAGGAGATGGTGGGTCACGAGCCCTTCGCGGTCATCCTGTCGGACGACGTGGTGGTCGGCGAGCGGCCTTGCATCGGCCAGCTTATCGAGGCCTACCAGGAGACGCACTCATCGGTGGTGGCGGTCATGGAGGTCCCCCACGAGGAGACCGGCCGCTACGGGATCATCGATGGAGCGCCCGTGCCGGGAGGCTCGGATCCGCGGCTGTACAAGCTGGCCGGACTGGTCGAGAAGCCGGAGCCCGCGGCCGCGCCGTCCGACCTGGCGGTCATCGGACGCTACGTTCTGACGCCCAAGGTATTCGACAAGCTCGAGCAGACACCTCGTGGCGCCGGCGGCGAGATCCAGCTGACCGACGCCATCGAGGCGGTCATGCAGGAGCAGGAC
>CAZFLI010000024.1:0-19067 GCA_964519845.1 uncultured Anaerolineaceae bacterium
GAGTGGCCTTCGTTTCCACGCCTATTACCTTGATGTGACGCATCTCCTCCAGGGTGGCGTCTTTCGCGATCTGGGCGTCCACGTCGGCATCGCTGATCTGGATACCGTTCTTGTCGGCGTACTGAGAGACCACCAGGTCGCCCTGCAGCTGGCTCAGCGCGTCGTTGTAGAGGGTGGTCCAGTCCTGCTTGGAGGTGAGCTCGGAGGCGACCGAGGAGTACTCCTCGGAGGTGATTGCGCCCTGGTTGCGCATGACCTGGTAATCCTCGATCTGGCGCTCATAGCGAGCCTTGTCGACCGCGGCCCGTTCGCGCACGGCATCCTTGCTGATGGCCGAGCCGTTGACCGAGCTGATGGGGGCCCAGTGGTCGGAGTAGTAGTTGCCCAGAACCACTCCGGCCAGCAGGGCAATGGCCCCAGCCGTCACCATCCCGAAGGCGATGTTCAGGTAGAGCGAACGGCGAGCGCTGTCCTGGCGTGATCGGCGGCGCTGCTGCTTGTTGGCGGGGGGCCGGAAGGTCATCTGGGCGTCCTGATATCTGATTCAACGAGGATGTCGGAATCGACGAGGGCAAATGCTACCGCATTCGCGGCCGATCCCGGTGGGCGGGTGGGTCGGCGCTCCGCCGCGGGGCCACCTCAGGCCGTGCCGGTGAGGCGCCCGACGACCTCCAGGTACGCATGCGCCTGCTTGTCCCAGCTCAGTTCGCCGATCCGGGCGGCCGTCCGCTCGAGTCGGACCCTTCTGTTGGCCGGGTCGTCGACGAGGCGGAGGATGGCACCGGCCAGCGAGTCCGGGTCGCCGGGCTCGTACAGCGACAGCGAGTCCTGGCCGAAGTACCGCTCCACCGTCGGCAGTCTGGTGGCCACGACCGGCTTGCCCATGGCACCGTACTCGAAGACCTTGGTCGAGAGGCTTATCTGCGAGTAGGAGTCCAATCGGGTGGCGGCGACGCCGATGTCGGCGGCCGCCACCGCGGCTGGGACCTGGTCGATCGGGATGCGGCCGGGCAGCTGGAGGCAATCGGCCACTCCGAGTTCGCCGGCCAGATCGCGCAGTGGCTGCTCCGCATCGCCGCGGCCGTAGAGGGTGGCCTCGATGCGGAGGTCCGGGCGCCGGCGGCGGATGGCCGCCACGGCCCGCACGACCACGTCCAGCTCGTAAGTGGGGGTGATCGCGCCGGCATAGACCAGGCGCAGCGCGCCGTCGGCCATGAATTGGCGACGCGGGCAGGCGGCCGGGTCGAAGAGGCGCAGGTCCGGACTGTTCATGACCACCGTGAGGCGATTCGCCCGGGCGCCTCGCTTGCGGAAGCGCTCGGCCAGCGGCTCGTTCACGGTCAGCATCTCGGTGGCCACGAACATCGACAGCCGCTCCTGCAGGCGCAACAGGCGGTAGGTAATCGGGTTGGCGGCTCTGGCGAAGCGGCTCCGAAAGAACTCCGGCATGTCTTCGTGGAAGTCGAGCAGGACCGGCACTCGCACCAGCTTCAGGGGCAGCGCCGCGAAGACCAGGTAGTCGGGCAGGGTGTGGACCTGGACCATGCCGTAGTGCCGGCCGCGGTGGGCGCCGGCCGCGCCGAACATGGAGCGGACCAGGAAGACGCCGTATTCCCAGAGGTAGACCGGCAGGCCCGCTCCCTGGTGGCGGCGCACCGGCAGGCGGCGAACGTTGACGCCGTTCATGGTCTCGTTCTTGGGCGCGTCCCCGTTGCGCAGGCCGATGACATCCACTTCCCAGCCCGCGGCGGCGAGCGTCTCGGCTTCGCGGCGGACGCGCGGGTCTTCCTCGTAGTAGGCGTGGACGATCATCAGGACCGGCCGCCGCTTCTTCACCGGGCCGGCCTTCCGGCACCGCTCGCCGAGCCGAGCGCCTTCGAAATCTTCTCGGCCGCGCCTGGGCCCGCCAGATCCAGTGTCGCGGCGCGTGCGGAGGCCAGGCCTTCGGCTCGATCGAGCGGCGCACGCGCCTCCAGCTCTCGCCTGGCTTCGGCCCGGTCCAGGCCCACCAGCACGGCCGAACTGCCGGCTCCTCCTACCGTTTCGATCCATTCGGTCGTCCTGCGCAGCACCAGGCACGGCACCCCCAGCCAGGCGGCCTCGCGCTGGATGCCGCCCGAATCCGTCATCACCGCGGCCGAGTGGAGCTGCAAGGCGAGCGAGGTCCGGTAGCCCTGCGGCTCGACGGCCACGACGCCCTCCGGCAGCCCCAGGCCGGCGGCCTTCAGGGCCGCCCTGGTGCCCGGATGGAGTGGCAGGATGACCGGCCGCTCGGGCAGAGCAGCCTCGCCCAGAATGGCCGTCCAGGCTCGCATCGCGTCCGCCTCGCGGTTCTCGGCACGGTGGACCGTGGCATAGACGTAGCCGCCGCTGCGCAGCGCGAGCCCGAGGCGCGCGCCTGTCTCCGCAAGCACGGCTGGGTCGCGGACCTCGCGCGACACGCGCGCCGCCAGGTCCAGCATCAGATCGCCCACCTCGACGACGCCGCTCGTGATCCCCTCCGCGGCCAGATTGGCGACGGCCGCCGGTGTCGGGGCGAAGAGCCAGGTGGAGAGGTGGTCCGCCATCAGGCGGTTCAACTCCTCCGGCATGCGGCGGTCGAAGCTGCGCAGACCGGCCTCCACGTGGGCCACCGGGATCCCCAGCTTGGCCGCGGCCAGCG
Organism: uncultured Anaerolineaceae bacterium; assembly: GCA_964519845.1. Lineage (GTDB taxonomy): Bacteria > Chloroflexota > Limnocylindria > Limnocylindrales > CSP1-4 > Fen-1039. Next base: position 2,663 of record CAZFLI010000024.1, read on the forward strand.
CACCGGCCAGAGTGGAGTTGGTGTCGCCGTAGATCAGAACCGCATCCGGCGCGGCGGCGGACAGCAGCGGCTCGAGCGCGATCAGCATCCTGCCGGTCTGCTCGCCGTGGCCGCCCCCGCCGATCCCAAGGGAGTGGTCCGGTCGTGCCAGTCCGAGCTCGCCGAAGAAGCTGCCGGCCATGGCTTCGTCGTAGTGCTGGCCGGTGTCGACGCACACGTCCTGGTGATCGCGGCGCAGGACCGGCTGCAGCGCGGCGGCCTTGATGAGCTGGGGTCTGGTTCCGACGACGCTGACGATGCGCACGGCCGGCCCCGCTAGAAGTCCAGCGGCGCCCGGCGCCGCGTCGCGGCCTGCACCCCGATCCCGAAGTAGCGCACCTGCTCCGGAAGATCGGCGTCGCGCAGGCTGTTGCGTCCGTCGACCAGGATCTGGAGCTGCGGGTACAGCGAGAAGTCAAGTGAGCGCCAGAGCGGATCTCCGGTCTGGGTGACGATCGCCCGGAAGGGAGCCTTCGTGCCCCAGTGATAGGGCCGGGCATGGTTGTGCTCGATCTCCTCGTCGCCGAGCAGGGGGTCGGCGGCCCAGACCTCCGCTCCGTGGAAAGCCAGGCGTTCGATCAAGGGCAGGGCGCGCGAGTAGGCCAGCTCCTTGACCCCCTCCCGATAGGTGAGGCCCAGGACCAGCACCGGGGCGCCGGCCAGCCCGCCGAGCTGGGTTTCCAGCGTCTTGATCACGCCGTTGAGCTGGCCGTCGTTGGTCCGGCGCGAAGTGGCCACGACCTCGAGGTCGGCGGCGCTGCTCAAGAGCAGGTGAGGGTAGACGGGGATGCAGTGACCGCCCACGCCGATGCCCGGCTGGTGGATGTGGGAATACGGCTGGCTGTTGGCCGCGGCAATGACCTCCTGCACGTCCACCCCAACCCGGTCGGCGACGCGAGCGAACTCGTTGGCCAGGGCGATGTTCACGTCGCGGTAGGTGGTGTCTGCCAGCTTGCTGAACTCGGCCGCCTCGGCGCTGCTCATGGCCACGATCTCCGCGTCCAGCACGGAGTCGTAGAAGAGAGCCGCGCGCCGCGTCGACTCGGGACCCACCCCGCCGACGAGCTTGGGGTAGGCGGACAAGTTGGCAAAGACGGCCCCGGAGTAGAGCCGCTCCGGCGAGAAGGCAACGAACAGGTCGCGCTCGCCGGCCAGGCCGCCCGCCTTCTCCAGCCGCGGCAGGAAGCGGCCGCGGGTATCGCCGATCGGCAGGGTGGTCTCGAAGATGACCGTGAGGCCCGCATGTACACCGGGGCAGATGGAGTCGACGGCGGCGTCCATGTAGCGGTAGTCCGGCTTGTGGGCCTCGTCCAGCATGACCGGGACGATGAGAACGACGACGTCCGCCTCGCGCACGGCCGCGGCTGCGTCTGTGGTTGCGCCCAGGCGACCGGCGGCGTGGACCTCCAGGACTCCCTCGGCCAGGCCCGGCTCCTCGGTCACGTGCGACCGGCCGGCGTTGATCGCCTCCACCACTTCGGGGTTGATGTCCACGGCCGTGACGCTCCAGCCGTGGCGCCCGAACTGGACGGCCAGCGGCAGGCCCATCTTGCCGGCGCCCACGACCACGACCCGCCCGGCCGTGCCCGGCTTGCCGGTCCAGGGCGACACCGGGTGCGCCGCCGCGTGGCGGCACGGGCTGGCCGGCGCGCTGATGGACCCGCCGAGGAGGCTGGCGACGCGTGAGGGCCGGTCGACGATTGTCATTCGGCGCTTAGTCTCGAGGCCATGTCGGTCAGGTCCACCGGCCGCCGTTCGGCAGCCGCCGTCAGCAGGGCGTTGGCGATGGCCACCGCCCACAGGCCGTCCTCCGCGTCGACGTACGGCCGCTCCCCGCTGCGCACGACGCGCACGAACTCGTCCAGCTGGGAGCGCAACGGCTCGACGCTGACCACCGGGATATCGGCCACGTCTCCGGTGAAGGTGGTGGCATAGCCGCCGATGTCCTGGGGCTTGTCCACGTTGGATCGGGTGAAGGTCAGCTTCTGGGTCAGGTAGTCCAGCTCGAACATCCCCTCCTCGCCCATGGCCACCAGGCTGCGGCGCTTGGCGGGGGTGAGCCAGTCGACGTCCAGGAAACCGGCGGCTCCCGATGGGAAGTGCATCAGGCCGAAGGTCAGGTCCTCGTGGGTCGCGTGGATGCGCTGCGAGGTCTCGGCGTAGACGCGGGTGGGCCGCTCGCCGGCGATCCAGCACAGCATGTCCACATCGTGCGTTCCCAGGTCTACCGTGACGCCCACGTCCCGAATGCGGGCCGGGAAGGGGCCGGCGCGGCGGCTGGTAATGGCGTAGATGCTAGACAGCCAGCCTTCGCGCAGCAGCCGCCCCATCTCCAGAACGGCCGGGTTGTAACGCTCGACGTGGCCAACCTGAACGCGCACTCCGCGCTTCTGGGCCGCGGCAACGATAGCCAGGCCGTCCTCGACCGTCGCCGCCAGAGGCTTCTCGACAAGGACCGGCAGCCCGCGCTCGATCGCCGCCAGGGCCTGGGCCGGATGTGAGGTAGTAGGGGAGGCGACGACGACGCCGTCGATCTCCGCTCTCGCGATCATCTCCAGCGGATCGGCGAAGCCCTGCGCTCCGCTCTGCTCCACGGCCGCGGAGAGGGCCTCGGGCGAGACGTCGGAAACCGCCGCCAGGATGCTCTCAGGGTGGTTCGAGATGACGCGCAGGTGGTTGCGTCCCATCGTCCCCAGGCCGATGAGCCCGAGTCGCATCGTGTCGCCCACCTAGGCGCCCGGGTGGCGCGCGAGCGCCGCTCGAAGCGCGGCCACGACCTGGTCCTGCTCGGCCTCGGTCAGGCCCGGGTACATCGGCAGCGACAAGCAGCGGGCGGCGACCGCGTCCGTGACCGGCAGGTCCGCCTCGATCCCCAATTCCAGCACGTATGGGGCCCGATGGCAGGGGATCGGGTAGTAGATCCCGCAAATGACTCCGGCCTGCTTCATCTCCTCGACGATCTGGTCGCGGTCGGCCTCGACGGTGACCGTGTACTGGTGGAAGACGTGCGTGCGGCCTTCCGGGCGGACGGGCAACTTGACCGGCAGGTCGGCCAGCGCCGCGTCGTAGCGGGCCGCGACCGCCTGGCGGCGAGCGGTGTTTCGCTCGAGCTTGTCCAGCTGGGCCAGGCCGATGGCTGCCTGGAGGTCCGTCAGGCGGAAGTTGTAGCCGAGGATCTCGTGCTGGTAGCGCTGCTTCATGCCCTGGTTCCGATAGAGCCTGATCCAGTCCGCCAGCCGATCGTCGTTGGTGGTGACGAAGCCGCCCTCGGCCGTGGTCATGTTCTTCGTTGCATACAGGCTGAAGGCGGCGTAGCCGAAGCTGCCGGCTCTGCGGCCGCGATACTGGGCGCCGTGAGCCTGGCAGGCATCTTCCACGACCGCCAGACCGTGGCGATCGGCGATGGCCTGGATGGCGTCCATGTCCGCCACAACGCCGAACAGGCTGACCGGGGCGATGGCCCGCGTCCGGGCGGTGATGGCGGCCTCGATTCGGCCGGCGTCCATCAGGAACGTATCCGGCTCGATGTCCACGAAGACCGGGCCGGCACCGGTGAACAGGATCGAGGCTACGGTGGCGTTGAAGGTGTGCGAGACGGTGATGATCTCGTCACCCGGGCCGTAGCCCAAGCCGGCAAAGATCGACATCAGGGCGGTCGTCCCGTTGGACATGGCGATGGCGTGCCGAGCGCCACAGAAAGCCGCCCAGCGCTCCTCCAGCTCCGCGACCTTCTTGCCCTGGGCGATCATGCCGCTGCGAAGGACTTCGGTGGCGGCGTCGATCTCCTCCTGGCCGAGATCGGGACGTGCGGGAGGGATCATGCGCTGGCTCCTGTGTTCGGCGCGGGCGTCTCTTCGAGGGCCCCGCTCTGCTTGTTGACGGCGAATCCCCGGCCGCAGCGGGCGCAGCGCAGCTGCTGGTCCGGCCCCGGGTCGGCGGCCGCGGTCCTGCCGGAGCCGTCCGTGAGGCGGGTGCCGCAGGCGCAGACCCAGCCCATGCGGCGGGCCGGATTGCCGGCCACGAGGGCGTAGTCCGGGACGTCGCGGGTGACGATGGCGCCGGCGCCGACGGTGGCAAAGCGGCCGACCGAGGTACCGGCAACGACCACGGCTCCGGCGCCGATGGAGCAGCCCTCGCGCAGGTCGATCGGGCTGACGGTCCAGTCATCGCCGCGAGCCAGCTCTCCGGTCGCCGTGATGGCGCGCGGGTAGCGGTCGTTGGTGAGGATCGCCCCGGGCCCGATGAAGACGCCGTCGCCCACCTTGACGCCGTGATAGACGAGGGCCCCGTTCTGGACCTTGACCCGGTCGCCCAGGCTCACGCCCTCGTCGATGAAGGCGTCGCGGCCGATGACGCACTCCGCGCCCAGGCTGGCTCCCTTGCGCAGGACGGCTCGATTCCAGACGCTGGTCCGCGGCCCGACGGAGACATCAGCCTCGAGGTCGGCGGTTGGATGCACCCTCGCCGTGGGATCGATCACTTGGGACAACTCCTGTCACGAGACCGGGGGACGGCCGAGTTTCGCCGGGGTCCGCTCAGCGGCGTCTGAGTATACCGGACGCTCCTTCCCGGGGCCCACGACGGCAGCCGGGCCCTTGTGTGGGAGCGGCCGCGACGCCGCCTGCCGGTCCGTCAGCTCTTCCGGCGCCGTGCCAGCAGGCTCAGCCCGACGGCCAGGACGGCACCCAGGGCCAGCGCGCCGCGCCAGTCCAGGACCGGCTTGACGCTGCCCTCCACTCGACGGGCAACCACGATGAACGCCCCGCTTTGCGGCTGGAAGCCGACGCGGCCGGCCACCACCATGCCCGCGCCGCCCTGCCGGATGTCGACCTGGCGAGCCAGGATGCTGCGCGCTCCACCCTGGGTGACCGAGACGTCGCTGCCCACCACCAGCCCCGCGGCCCCGAGTTCGATCGAGACGCGCTCGCCGTGAGCCACGCCGATGGCGCTCAGGCGGGCGCTGACGTCGTCGGCGTGGACACGGCCGACGGCTCCCTGGCTGACGTTGACATCCTCGGCGGAGGCCGCCCGGACGAGGCTCTGGGAGAGGTTGACCGTCTCGGCCTCGATCTCTCCGACCTGGCTCCGCTGGACATCGACGGTCCGGGCCGTGATCGGACCGGCCGGCTCCGCCGGCGCCGCCGGTCGCGGCCTGGGCGGCCTGACCGGGCGGGCCGCCGGTTTCGGGCTCTCCGCAGCCGGCTTCGGGGCGGCCGACGGTCTGGCGCGCCGCGTCCTCGAAGTCGAGCCGGCCTTCGGCGCCGGCCTGTCGATCGAATCGTCTGTCACCGCGCTCCCCTTCCTGGTGGCGTTCCTTGTCAGCCTACCTCGATCCGGGGTCCACGGGGAGTGGTTGCGCTCAGCGGTAGTAGCCGAGGACGTCCACTATGGCGTGGGTCGAGCCGCCGACCTTGCTGAACGAGACGGTGAGGGTGCCGCCGGGCCCCAGCAGGCTGACGAAACCGTTGGCCCGATTGTCGGCCGGGGGGAAGTTGAGGGTTGAGGTGGTGGCGGTGTGGCCGGGTGCGATGGCCAGCCAGCCCGAGACGGTCTGGCGGGTGCAGGTCAGGTTGCCCACCACGGCCACCGCGGTGTTGTGCACGGAGGCCTTGCCCACTACCGAGAAGGTAGCCCAGCCGCCGCTCAATAGCGGGCCCCTGAAGCCGAGCGAGGAGCGGCTGTCCACGATCCGCCCAGGGGTCAGCGGCACGAAGGTCGCCCCGGATGCGTCCGGCACGAAGTAGCCGGTCACGTCGAAGATGAACTGAACCGAGGTGCGCGACGGTCCCGAGTAGGCGACCTGGAGCTTGCCTCCCGAGAGCTGTACGGTGACGTTGTTCGCCCGCGTGTCCGAGGCCCGGAAGTTGACCGTCGATGTGGTCAGGCTCGGACCCAGCTGCGGGGCCACCGTAACGTAGCCGGCCCCGGAGGCGCGCGTCACGGTCGCGTTGCCGGTCACGGCCACGGCGTTGGCCGGAACGCCGGCCAGGCCGGCCACGTTGAACGTGGCGACGGTGCCCGGGGTCAGGGCGGTTGAGATGCCGAGGGCCCGCCGCGTGTCGACGATGCGGGTGGGAGTAACGGGTATGAACGTCGCGCCTGAAGGATCCGGCATGAAGTAGCCGGTCAGGTCGAAGATGAGCTGCACCTGGGATGCGCCGACCCTGCCGTCAGAGGCGTTGAAGAGCGCCGACAGGCTGCCGTCCGCGGCCAGGCCCATGGTCACTCCGTTGGCCCGGTTGTCGCCCGCCGGGAAGTTGATGGTGGAGGAGTTGGTGGCAACGGACGGGCCGAACCGAACGTAGCCGGCCCTGGTGGCCCGGCTGATGGTCACGTTACCCGTGACCGCGATCGCGCCGGCCGGCACGATACCCTGGCCCGCCACCATGAAGGTCTGGCTGTGGCCCGAGACGAGAGGCGAGCTCAGGCCCAGAGCGCGACGGGTGTCGAGGATCCGGACCGGGGCGATGGGGTGGTACGTGCCGCTGGGGGTCGTGTCGATGACCACGCCCAGCGAGCTCATCTGCCACTCGTCGAACGGCGGCGGCGTTGGATCGTAGTAGGTGTTGGACCCGGAGACTCCGGTCAGCTGCAGCAGGTAGCGACCGTCCGGCAGGGGCGTGGAGCCGTCGAGGGTGCCGTCCCAGGTGAAGGACTGCGGCCCCGACGACTGGCTGCCAAGGGCGATCGCGCCGGCCGCCTCACCGCTGTCGGTGTAGATGGTCAGCGTCATCGAGTCCATGGCCACGGTGTTCGTCCAGGTGAGGGGCATGGTGTCACGGATGCCGTCACCATCCGGCGAGAAGACCTTGCCTCGGTCCAGGCCGGTGCCCGAAGGCATCATGCCCGGCGTGCCGACGACGTAATCCCGGATGCCGGCCGCGATGGCCGTGGTGTTGGGGGGAGTGATCGGCACGACCCACTCGGTGGACCCGTCGGTGACTGCCACCCACGGCCCGGGGAATTGGGGCTCGATCGACTCGACCTCGTTGTACGGGCCGGTTACCTGGTACCAGGTCAGCCCGCCGGCTACCGTCGGGCCGCCGATGATCTTGGCGACGCTGCCCGCTGAGAGCGTCCCGATGGCGCTGGCCGAGGTAGACGGCGAAGAGCGCAGCGTCATCGCGGCCTGAGCCCTGGCAAAGCCGCCGACCGTGAAGGCCGGCGTCGCGGTGTAGGCGTTCGTCAGGTCCCAGGGGCCCACGTTGCCGACGCCGTCGGTGGCCCTGACGCGGAACGAGTAGTTATGTCCGGAGATGCCCTGGAAGTTGGCCGAGGTATCGGTCGTCCCGGTCAGCCAGGCGGCATAGGGCCCGCCGTTGTCGGAGACCTGGACGTCGTAGCCGGCAATGCCGTTCCAGTCTTCGCGGCCTCTCCAGCTCACCCCGAAGCCCTCGTTGAGTTGCAGCGACGGCAGGTTCACGATGCCGGCCAGAGGCGGCGTCTTGTCGGTCAGGAACTTGGCGGCGACCTGGTTGTCCAGCTCGGGATGGCCGTAGCTGTAGCCAAGGGCCCAGATGCCCATGCCGCGCAGGTTCCAGTAGTTGATCATGTCGTACTTGACGCCCAGCGACTGTTCGTCGTCGTAGTACAGCTCGCGCCAGGTCATCATCGGCAGGCCGCCGGCATCCTTGTCGCCGCAGTCGAGCTGGTAGGCGGTCCAGGCCGAATGCTCGATCGAGTCGTAGTTGCGCCCGTTGGCGGACGCCAGCTGGGACGCCTGCCCGAACAGGACCGAGGTCGGGCGGCAGCCCGAACCGCTGAGCACGTTGGCGTTCGGTTGGTTGGAGACGGTGGACCAGGCGATGCCGTACCAGGGCAGGCCCAGGATGATCTTCGACACCGAGATGCGGGCCTTGTAGAGACCGATGACCTGCGTCAGGTCGTAGACCGGGCGCGGGCTGGTCAGCGGCGAGATGGCGCCGGCGTAGCCGGAGCTGCCGGTCCGGAAGTCGTAGCCCATGATCCAGACCGAGTCGGCCGCGCCCGCAGCCGTCAGGGCGGCGTGGTCGTAGTAGCCGATGGAGCCGGTAGCGCAGTAGACCAGTTCGTAGCCGGCGTTGATCTTGTTCAGCTCTTCTCGAAGCAGCCGGACGAAGGTTACGTAGTTGGCGCTCTGACCCGAGACGATCGGCTCGAAGTCGAGGTTGACCCCGTCCGCGCCCCTGTCGCGGACCGCGGCGGCGATCTGCTGAGCGGCGTTCAGGCGGGCATCGGGGCTCGACAGCAGCGCCACCTGGTCGTCGCGCCCGCCGGCCGTCCAGGCGAACTGCGTCACCGCCAGCGCCACGCGGGTGCCGTGGGAGTGAGCCTCGTTGATGACGCTCGTCATCCAGGAGCTCGTCCAGCCGGCCCACTCGGAAGTTGTCTTGCCGTTGGTGGTCCGAGCCAGGTCGCCGGTGTTCCTGACGGCCACGCCGAAGTAGGCGACCGTGGAGAGGATGTCGTAGTTGAGATCGTCGGCGTAGGGCGACTCCCAGTAGGGCAGGAAGCCGTAGACCTCGCGCCGCAGGACGTTGACTCGGGCGGCGGAGACCCGTGCATCAGAGGCGGCCATAGCCGCGTCGAGCAGCGTCGGCTGCGGCACGTCGGGCTCGGCCCAGACCGTCCCCTCGGGGGTTTCGGCCATGGACCTTCCGGACGCCCGGGCTGTGGGCAGCGCCACCGGCGCCCGGCCGTCGACCGGGGTGGTGTCGCCGGGGCGGGGCACATACGGCACCGTCACCGCCTCGCCGGGCTCGAATTCGTACGTTTCGCCCTGATGTTCGAGCACCTGCTCGTACCACATCGGGCTACCGAGGTCCTCCTGATCGGCGGCCACGGCCGGACGCACCGCGGGCGAACCCGGCCAGGTGGCCAGGGCAAGCCCGATCACCGCCGCCAGGGCGGCGATGCGCCGGGTCTTCGAGTGGACGGACATGGTCTACCTCATCCGATGCGGCCTTGGCTCCGAGCTCTTCGGCCCGGAGGGATAGTACCGTCGCGGCCGGTTAGGTGCGGTCACGCGGGTAGGCCCCGGCCGGGGCCTGGGCGTCTGGCGCTATGCGCTGCCCAGGTAGTAGCCGTAGACATCCAGGAACAGATGCGACGTGTACGAGCCGGTGCAGCCGCCGTAGATCACGGCCGCCTTCCCGTCGAGCGTCAACGGCGTGGTGGCGCCGTTGGCCCTGGTGTCGCTGGTCGGGTAGTTGAGATTCGAGAAGCTGAAGTCGGGAGGAATGGTGGGCGCGATGGACGCGTAACCGCCGCAGGTCGCGCCGGTCCCGGCCAGGTTCGCCACCAGAGCCGCGGCCCCAGTTGGGACGCCGGCGTGGCCGGTCACCTGGAAGGTCTGGGGAACCATCACCGGGAAGGGGCCGGGCAGCGGGTTGTTGGTGCGCGAGTCGAGGATCCGGGTCGGCATCACCGGGTTGAACAGGTAGCCGCCGGTGGCGGTGTAGTAGCCGGAGATGTCAAGGACGATGTCCACGCTGCCGCTGTTGGGCGGAGTCCCCGAATAGACGATCGAAAGCGTCCCGTCCGCGTTCACCGGGACGATCACGTTGTTGGCCCGGATGTCGCTCCGCGGGAAGTTGATGGTCGATGAAGTGGGAGCGTCGGTCGGATTGGGCCCCAGATACACGTAGGCGGCGACGGTGGGCCGGACGACGGTGATGTTGCCGACGACGGCGACGATGCCGGACGACGGCAGCCCGTTCACGCCCGCGATCTGGACGGTCTGGTGGTGGCCGGCCACGAACCTGACCGGGACCCCCAGTCCCTTGCGGCTATCCATGAAGCGCTGAGGGCCGTAGTCGTTGTAGCCGGCGCCGGCCGTGCCGGGCAGGAAGTAGCCGGTGACGTCGATGATGAAGTCGATCGTGTTGCCGCTGCCGCCGGCGAAGTAGACCGCCACCGTCCCTTGCGGCGTCAGGCCCACGGTGATGCCGTTGGCGCGGTTGTCGCTCCTGGGGAAGTTGATCGTAGAGGCCGGCATCGGAGCCGAAGAATCGATCGTCGGCGCGATGTAGAGCGAGCCGGACGACGACTGGCGAGTGACGGTCAGGTTGGCCGTGATGCCGATGGCGCCGGGGGGCACGACCGCTCCGGTGATCTGGTAGTTGACCACACCGTTGGCGGCCAGCTTGCCCGTAGGACCGACGTGGTCCACTCGCGTGTCGACCAGCCGGACGGTGGGGTTGACGGGGTAGAAGGAACCGCTGACGGGCACGAAGGTCAACGGCTGGCTGCTGCGCGCCTGGGTTGTAGTCACGCCCGGCGTGGCCACCAGCGAGCGGTAGTAGACGTCGCCGTCGGGGGCCGGATGGGAGTAGCTGGGGTCGATGGCCGCGGTCGCGGCCGGATTGCGCGTGCTCGTCCAGGCCTTGACGGAGTTGTTGAACGAGGGGGCGTTGCGCCACATCGAGTCGATCGTCTGGTTCGTCTCGAACAACTGGTCGACGTACCAGCTCAGATCGTCGAGGCCCTCGGCCAGCACGGCGCCCGCGCCTCCGCGCAGGAACCCGGAGGCATAGCCCTCGACGCGGGTCTTGGCCGTCGCCTCGGTCGGGTTGCCCCGGCCCCACTCGTTGTTGCCGGAGGCGTAGCAGAGGTGGTTCAGGAACACCATGGCGTTGGGGGCCAGCTCGAGCTGGGCCATGTACGACTCGCCGTAGTAGTACGTCCTGGTGGACGTCGTGCCCATCCTGTCGTTCAGGCCCATGCCGTTGTCGCCCAGAGGCTGCAGATAGCTGACGTAGGGATTGGGATAGCCGCTGCCGTGGCCCATGTAGACCAGGATGTTGGCCCCCTTCGCGGCGGCCTTCACGGCGGACCAGGGCGCGTTGGGCGAGTAGACGGTCGTCACGCACGCACCGTGGCCGGTGAACACCGGCACGAGGGCGTTGGCCTGGTTGATGTAGCTCTGGGTCTCGCCCTGCGTTTGGCCGACCACGATGACGACCTTGGCCGTGCAGGCTGAGGCTGCGTTCGCCTTGGGCGCGTCGGTCGCGAAGCCGGTGGTGGCGGCAATAAGACCGATCGCCAGCGCAAGGGTGAGCTTTCGCATTGCGCTTGTCTCCAATTCAGGCCCGAGCGGCAGGTCGGTGATTGCACCTCAGGGGCGCGGAAAGGCTGGGCCTACTGCCTGTGCTTACTTTGGGCGCCTGCCGTGGTGGCGGCAATCGTGCCTTGGTCCCAGGCCGGAATGGCACCTTTGGCAGGCTCTGGTGTGGTCTGCGTGGGTTCCGACCCCGACCTGCCTCCCCGCGGGAGGCGCCCATGATAGGCTCCAGAGGCGCGATCCGTCACCCCCGACGCTCGGCTTCAGGCGTCTCGCAGCCGTTCTACGAGCTCCCGAAGCGTCGGATTCGAGCGGTCCCGGTCTGACAGGATGGGCCGGCCGTCCGGGGTGTCGGCGATCGTCGGCCAGGGGACACCCACCTCCGGGTCGTCCCAGGCGAAGCCCAACTCGTCGCTGCCGTCGTACTCGTTGGTCACCAGGTACAGCAGCGCCAGCGGCTCCAGGGCCAGGAACCCATGGGCCACGCCGCTGGGGATGAACACGTTCTCCATCGCCTCCAGCTCGCGCGTTTCGACGATCGCCCGGGCGCTCCCATCGGCCAGCACGGGCCGCACGTCGGCCAGGGCCACCAGGGCCCGGCCCTCGAGCACGGTCCAGTAGTCGAGCTGGCGACGGTGGTAGTGGAGTCCGCGCAGCACCCCCGCGGCCGACCTGGATAGGTTGGCCTGCACGAACCGGGCGTCCGGCAGGCCGGCGTCGCCCTCGGAGATGGGGCCGACAACCGAAGCTCGCCAGATCTCGGCGAATGAGCCGCGGCTGTCGGCGAGGAGCTTCTGGCGCCCATAGCGGACGCCTGCCAGCCGCGATTGGCCGCTCGTCATGGTCTCTCCTCCAGCTGCAGGGCCAGGTACTCGCCCAGCGCGGCGCGCCAGTCGCGCAGCGGGCCGCTGGGCAGAGGTGTGGGTTCGAGAACGCCCCACGCCGGGGGTGTCGAAGGGCGAGGCCAGGTGCTCTGCGGGACATCTCGCGTCGGCACGGACAGGCCGGCCAGGCGCAGCGACTCGCGAGCCCACTCGGCCCGAGAGGCCGATCCGGCATTGACTATGTGGTGCATGCCCATCCGGGCCGCGTCGCCGGCCGCCGCCGCTCCCAGCAGGCTCACCACGGCCGACGCCAGGTCCGGCGCATAGGTGGGGCAGCCGAACTCGTCGGCGACCAGATCGAGAGTCCGCCCCTCAGCGGCGGCAACGCGGGCCGAGGCCAGGATCTTGCCCGGGAAATCCCGGCCGGGCGGCCCGAAGAGCCAGGAGGTGCGGATGATCGTCAGCGGCGCCGCCCAGCTCGGCGGCCCCTCTCGGGAGACCCCGAACGCATCGCGCGCCTCGAGCTCGCCGGCCAGCTTGGCCCGCCCATAAGGATTGGGCGGGTTGGGGGGATCCTCCGTCCGGTAGGGCCGCCCGTCAGTTCTCCGCCCGTCGAAGACCTCGTTGGTGGAGACCGCGAGCAGGGCGATGCCCCTGCCGGCGCAGGCCCGCGCCATCTCGCCCGTGGCCCGCCCGTTGCGGCGCATCGCCAGGTCCGGGTCGCGGGCGCAGCCGTCCACGTCTGTCCAGGCCGCGGCGTGGACCACGGCGTGCGGGCGGGCCTCGGACACCAGGCGCTCGGCCGAGGCGGGATCGTCGAGATCGTGCTCCGGCAGGTCCCAGGCAAGCACCTCGGTCGCGAATGGGGCCGCGGCGAGGGCGGCCAGCAACGCCCGCCCGAGTCTGCCGCCGGCCCCCGTCACGGCGACACGCATCGGATCGGCCCCCGGCCCCGCCGTCAACCGGCGTCGCGGGACGTGGCCAGCCGCGCCTCGTACTGGCGACGATAGTAGTCGCGCCACTCGCCGGACTTGATCGGCCGCCACCAGGACTCGTTGGCCACGAACCAATCGACGGTGGCGGCCAGCCCTGCCTCGAACGGCACCCGGTTGTGCCAGCCCAGGGCCGCCAGCCGCTCGCCGCTCATGGCATAGCGCCGGTCGTGGCCGGGTCGGTCGGCGACGGAGCGGACCAGCGACCAGGGCTTGCCGAGGTGCGCCAGCAGGGCCGCCACCACGTCGCGGTTGCTGCGCTCGTTGCCGGCGGGGATGTTGTAGATCTCGCCGGCCGCGCCGCGCTCGAGGACGAAGTCGATCGCCCCGGCATGGTCTGCCACGTGCAGCCAGTCGCGACGCTGCAGGCCGTCGCCGTAGAGCGGCAGCGGCTGGTCGTCGATGGCGTTGGTCACGAACAGCGGGATCAGCTTCTCGGGGTAGTGATAGGGGCCGTAGGTGTTGGAGCCGCGGGTGACGACGGCGTCCAGGCCGTAGGTCACGCAGTAGCTGTGGACCAGCAGCTCGCCCGCGGCCTTGGCGGCGGAGTAGGGCGAACGCGGGTCCAGCCGGTCGTTCTCGCGGCTCTCACCCTCCTCCACCGAGCCGTAGACCTCGTCCGTCGAGACCTGCAGCAGACGGGGCGCCGCCGGCCGCTCGCCGGCGTGGGCTCGCTCCTGCTCCTGGCGGCAGGCCTCGAGCAGCACGTGTACGCCGAGCACGTCCGTTCGCAGGAAGTCGACCGGCTCCAGAATCGAGCGGTCGACGTGGGATTCCGCGGCGAAATTGACCACGGCGTCCGCTTCGGCCACGAGCGGCGCCACGATCTGCGGATCGGCGATATCCCCCCGCACGAAACGGAGGCGATCGGCCTGCTCGGGATCCGCCTGGACCGGCTCCAGATTGGCCGGGTTGCCGGCGTAGGTCAGCTTGTCCAGAACGGTGACGCGGCTGCCGTCGCGACGGGCCAGACGGTCGCGAACGAAGCACGAGCCGATGAAGCCGGCGCCGCCCGTGACGAGCAGCTGCCGGAAGCGCGGTCCCCCTGCCTGCGGCCGGGCCTCCGTCGCGCTCACGCGGTGGGCCTCTCCGGAGGGGCCGCCAGTCGGCCATCGCAGGATGCCTGCTCGGCCAGTTCGGCCGCCCGAATGAGCGAGGCGACAGTCCCCGCGTCCGTCCACAAGCCCTCGTAGCGCGGGGCAAAGAGCTTGCCCGGCAGGTAGTTGTTGAGCAGGTCCGTGATTTCGAGCTCGCCCCGGCCGGAGGGCACCAGGCGGGCGATGATGTCGAAGGCATCCGGCCGCAGGAAGTAGGTGCCGATCGGGATGAGGTTGCTCTTGGGCTTGGCCGGCTTCTCTTCGAAAGCCACCACGGCACCGGCCGAATCCAGCTCGACTACCCCGAATCGCTCGGGATCCGCCACCTCGTAGAGCATCGTGCCGGCGCCCCAGGGCCCCTTCTCGAAGCTGTTGGCGATCTCGGCCAGGGGCGGTCCCAGCAAGATGTTGTCGCCCAGGACCACGCAAAACGAGTCGTCGCCGACGAAGTCGCGGGCCAGGCCGATGGCGTGGGCGATGCCCTGAGCTCCGCGCTGGTAGCGATAGGTGAGATGCAGGCCGAAGTGCTCGCCGTCGGCCAGCAACTCCAGCACGTCGCCCACGCTCTTGCCGCCGACGATGACCATGACCTCGCGGATCCCCATGCCGGCCAGCGTGGCCAGTGGGTAGTAGATCATCGGCCGGTCGTAGATCGGCAGCAGGTGCTTGTTGGTGACGATCGTGAGCGGGAACAGCCGGGTGGCCGTGCCACCCGCCAGCACGAGACCTTTCACGGCAGCTCCAGCGGCATCCTGTCGCAAAGCGTAGCAGGTTCGCTCGGGCGGGCGCCCGGGCCGGTCAGAAGGGCGGCGGCGTGCTGAGGCCCGGAGAAGACGGCACGGGAGTCGCCGTCGGCTTCGGCGTTGGCGTCTCGCTCGGAGTCGGCGTGGGGCTGGGCGTGGGGCTGGGCGACGGCGTGAAGAAGCCGCCCTGGTAGCTCATCACGATCAGCACGAAGTCGGCGTTCTCCAGATCCGCGGCCGGTCTGATCAGGGCCGACTGGATGACCTGGTTCGGGTCGTTCGCGACGCTGATGATCGTCCCGATCAACAGGCCCGGTGGGTAGGGCGAGCGCACGTTGCCGCTGGGCAGGACCATACCCGAGGTCACCACCGCCTCGCCCTTGGTCAGGGTGTCGGCCGAGTCGACGTAGTCCATCTTGAGCAGGCCGCCGATCTGGCCGCGGATCGTGCCCGTCGCGCCGGACTTGGCCTCCTGGCCGATGACCACCGCCGAAGAGTCGTTGACCAGCACGATCTCGGCGTTGTAGGCCCAAGCGTACGAGACACGGCCCACCAGCGCCCCGCCGGCGTCGATGACGACCTGGCCGCGCGACACGCCATCCGCCAAACCGCGGTTGATGGTGATCTTCTTGGGCCGGACGTCGGTGATGTCCCGGACGACGACCCGGGCGATGATCGTCTCGTACTGGCTGTTCTGGTGCGCTTCGGAGATCTGGGTCCACTCGTCGTTGAGGCGAGCGATGGCCGGCATCCGGGCCAGCTGCTCCTTGAGGGTGAGGTTCTCGTCGCGCAACTGCTCGATCTCGCGGCGCAGGCTGTCGAGCTGGGTCAGCGCGCTCCAGTAGGACCCCATCGTGTCGAGGGTGTCGTCGATCGCTACCTCGATGGGGTTGACGATCAGGTTGGCGTTCGTCTGCAGGGTCCCGGCGAACCTCGTCCCGGAGCCGCCCATCATGACCACGCTCAAGGTCAGGAGCAGGCCGAAGACGATCCATTGCCCCCTGGGGAGTCTGGCCCCGGAGCGGAAGCTCATCGATCGAACCGGTGTCTGGCCTGGCTCAGCGCAGCGGCCGCGAGTACGTGTCCTGGACCAGGACGTCGTCGAGACCGTCCAGCTCCTCGAGCACGACGCCGGCCCCACGCACGACGCAGGTCAGTGGGTCGTCCGCGATGTGGACCGGCATCTGGCAGGACTCCGCGATGTGGTGGTCGATGCCGTTGAGCAGCGCCCCGCCGCCGGCCAGAACGATGCCCTGGTCCATGATGTCGGCGATCAGCTCCGGCGGAGTCTCCTCGATGGTGTCGCGGATGGTGTCGATGATCAGCGCGAGCGATGGATCGAGGGCCTCGCGGATCTGCTCTCCGCCTACTTCGACGCTGCGCGGCAGGCCGGTCAGGAGGTCGCGGCCGCGGAGCGTGGTGCGCTGAGCGTCCCATTCGCCCGGCGCGGCAGAGCCGATGGCGATCTTGATGTCCTCGGCCGTGCGCTCGCCCAGGTAGAGGTTGTACTCGCGGCGGGCGTAGGCAACGATGTCGGCATCCATCTCGTCGCCGCCGACGCGGATGCTACGGCTGACGACGATCCCGCCCAGGCTGATGACGGCCACCTCGGTGGTGCCGCCGCCGATGTCGATGATCATGCTGCCGGTGGGCTCAGTGATCGGCAGGC
>CAZFLI010000025.1:0-18983 GCA_964519845.1 uncultured Anaerolineaceae bacterium
CGACGCCGACGCCGACGCCGACGCCGACGCCGACGCCGACGCCGACGCCGACGCCCACGCCGACGCCGACCGAGTCCATCGGAGGCGTGACGGCAACCCCCGGCAATCAGGCCACGCCGCCCACGACGGGCGCTGCCGCGGACGGCTCCGGCGACGGCACCACGCCGCTCTTCGCGATGCTCATCGGCCTGGCGTTTGCCGCCCTGGCAGCCTTCGCCGCGGCCAAGCAGCGCCGGACCCTCGGCCGGTAGGCCACACACGGGCCGCGCCGGCGGCTTCAATCGCTGCCGCCTGGGCCTGAGCCCCGGACGGCCGCCAGATAGCGAAGCGGGCCCCGGCTTACGCCGGGGCCCGCCTACGTGGTGGCGTGGTTTGGAGCGCTAGGCGGTCGGGCCGTCCCAGCTGACCGTGACCACATTCGAGATGCCGACCCAGGCGCCGGAGGTCGATCGGACCTTGACCTGGATCTGGTATTCGCCGGCCCCCGGCAGAGTGATCTCGCCGGTCAAGGTGTTGACGTTCTCGATCACGAGGACCAGATCGCCGTTCTTGAGGACCTTGTAGGCGGAGAACGCCTCGCCGGTGTACTTGCTCCAGCTGACCGTGACCTTGCCGTCGACGCCGACGGCGCCGGCCTCGAGGGTGATGGCCTGCGGGGCCGGAGTCGGCTCGCCCGCCACCGTCAGCTTCAGGATGCTTGTCTCGGCGGCCTTGGCGCAGCCGTCCGGGTAGTAGACGGCTTCGACCTTGATGCGCCAGACGCCGGGCTCGATGTGGCCGGTCCAGCTGTGCTGGTTGGGATCGATCACGGCCCAGTAGCCGGTGCCCTCGCAATAGCCGAAGGCGCCGTCGCCGGTGGTGCCGGAGAGCTTGTAGTAGCTGAAGTCGATCTTGCCGTCGTAGGGAGCCCAGGTCAGAGTGTAGGTCCCGTCGGCGTTCTTCTTGGCGGTGATCGGACCGAGGTCGTACGGGTTCTCCACGACCGGGGGAGCCGGAGTGGTGACCGTTGCGACCGGGCTCGCGGCCAGAACCGCATAGCCGGCATCGGTGCAGCTGACCGCAAAGACGCGGTAGTTCCAGGTCTTGGAGGCAGGCGCGGCGTCCGTGTAGGTCAGCTTGGCCCGCTCGCTGATGGCGGCGACCAGGCTGTCGCCGTCACCGGTGGGCCAGCTGGGGTCCGCGTCCAGCGAGCGCACGACCTTGTAGTAGCAGAAGCCGTCGCCCTCGAAGCCGGTCCACGCGAGGACGACCTTCGAGCCGCTCAGCTTGGCTGTCAGGGCTAGCGCGGCAGGAGTCGGGGCGTCGGTGGGGTCGGCCTGGGGCGCCTTGGTGGGAGCCTTGGTCGGCTCCACCACGACCTCCTGGCTGGCCTCGGCCGAGGGCTCACCGCTCGGCTCGTCGCCGACGACGATCGGGACCTCGTCCGGCACGATGATCGGCTTGATCACCGTGGCGCCGAAGGCGATGGTGCCCACGACCAGGATGGCCACGATAGCCATCGGCAGGGCTGCTGCCAGGCGGCGAGGAGAGCGCGTCTTCAGCGGCGTCAGCGGCTGCTCGAAGTCGTCCTCCACTCTGGCCGGGTTCGTTCTCTGCTGATCCATCTGTTCACTCCCGCACAAGGTGGGTGGATGAGTCCTTGGCAGCCGGCATCGGCCGCTTGACAACAGAACGGGGGAGGAGTGCACCGATTACAGGGTGAGCGGTGCAAATGGTGCTGCTCGGCGGAGGTACTTTGGCGCTACGCGCTGGGGACCGGAACGGTGAAGGTCAGCACCGAAGTCTGGCCGAACGCGTACCCAGACCCATACGGGTAGCCGATGGCCTGGATTCTCAGATCCAGTTCGGTCCCCGCGGCGAAGCCTTCTGCGCCGATCTCTATGGTGACGGAGGTCTGGCCCGCACTCGGAACGGCAAGGTAGCTGGCCCCGGCCAGATAGGACGGATTGGAGCCGGGTGGGCCATAGACCAGCTTGTAATAGCTGTAGGGCCATCCGCCCGAGTAGCCGGTCCAGCTGAAGGTCACCTGGCCGGGGACACTGATGTCGGCGCTGAGGCCGCCCAGACTCGCCGTCGGCGGCAGGGTCTTAAGGTGCAGGACACCGGTCTGGGCCCGGACGACCGTGCCGCTGCTCTCATCGATCACCTGGACGCGGACCGCGTAGTCGCCGTTCGGTATCTCGCCGGTCCAGGAGCGTTCGGTGCGGCTCTCGAGGGAGGCCCACCAATCCGAGGTCCCGTAGCTGGGGGTGGTGCCCCACGGTTCGTAGAGCAACTTGTAGTGGGTCTTGCCGGTGGTCCAGGCGCCCGTGTACTTGGACCAGCCCAGGGTGTACTTGCCGCTCTCGGCGTCGTAGGCGACGCTCAGGTTGCCCAGGTTGACCGGGGCGGCCTGGGTCGGCCTGGGGGTCGGCCTGGGGGTCGGCTTGGGGGTCGGAGCCGGGGTGGTCGCCGGAGGCTCGGTGGGAAGCGGCCCTTCGGTGCGCGTCGCCACCGGCGAAGGAGTGACCAGAACCGCCAGCTCGCCCAGATCCAGCCCGGCCAGATGGTCCAGTTGAGCGTTCAGGATCAACCAGGCATCGGCCAGCGTGTCGGCCGTAATCGACCCCAGCGAGGGGTCGTCGGCCAGCTCATCGGCGCCGCTGAGGCGAATGGTGGCGCTCTGGCCCTGATCCAGCGACCGGCTCAGGTCCGGGCTGGTCAGCCTGAGGTCGTCCAGGAGGGCCAGGCCTCGCACCTCCTCACCGTCCGCGCCCCATGGGTAGCGGTCGATGTCGAAGGCCGTCCCGGCCGCGGTCCACTTGACCGGACCGGTCATCACCGTGTAGTCGCCATCCTCGTCGACCGAGACGCGGTGGTAGGCCCGCCCGGCGAGCTGGGAGACGAGGACGTGGTTTGGGTCGAGGCCGTCGAGGCGGAGGCTCGATGCGGAGGCCATGCGGATGAAGCTATCGCCCAGGGCGATGGTCGCATTGCCGCCCTGTGCGACTTCGATCGTGTCGCCGGGCTTGAGTTCCTCGCCCACGACCAGCGAGCTGGTGACCCCGCCGCGGGTCACGGTCGCGCCGACGACCACCTCGGCGGTGGCGGTGGGGCTGCTCGGGAAGAGCTGGACGGTGCCGTACATCAGGCTGGCGATGGCCAGCGAGGCGGCCAGGCCCACGGCCACCCAACGGGCGGGCATGACGCGCACGGGCATATGCCAGCGAACAGCCGGCCGCAGCACGGCCACATGGGCGGCAGCCTCTGTCTCTTCTCCGACGGCGGTCTGCGGCAAGCCGGCCGGTGCCTGCTCCCAGCGCCGCCCCGACTCCGGTCGAGCATCCTCCCGCTCGACGGCCGCGACTCCCAGGAACTCCTGCCGGTCGGCCCACTCGGGCCGAGGGCCCGCCACGGACCGGCCGACCGCGCGGCGCTCCGGGCCGACCCAGCCCAGCGGGCGAGTCGGCGGAACGGGGGCCAGGCCGTCCGTGGTACGACGCTGCGCGAACTGGTCGAGCAGGGAGGCTCGCAGCGAAATGGCGAACCTGGGATCGGGGAGCTCGCGGCGGGCAGTCTCGGTGCGAGAGATGCGCCCGGCCTCGATCAGCTCGGCCGCCAGACCGTCCAGCTGCTGCCGCTCGGCCTCGAAATCACGCAACATCGACCGACTCCTTGGCCACCGCGGCGCGGAGCGCGCGCAGGGCCCGGTGCTGCCGAACGGCCAGGGTCTCGCGAGAGCACCCCAGGACGGCGCACAACTCGGTCGTGTCGAGATCGTCGTAGAAGCGCATCACCAGCAGCTCGCGCTGCCCGGCCGGCAGGCTCATCAGGGCGCGGCGGAGCTGATCGCGATCGAGAGCCGCGGCCAGGGCGTCCAGAGCCATGTCGCCCGGCTCCTCGTCCTCGGTCATCTGGGCCAGCGAGACGTGGCGCCGGTCGCGGCGGGTGTGATCCACGACCACGTTCGAGGCAACGCGATACAGCCAACCGCCGAACGACTCGTTTCGGAAGTCGGCGCGTCGCACGTTCTCGAGCGCTCGCTGGAAGGTCATTGAGGTGAGATCCTCGGCAACGGAACGGTCCTGCACGCGGCGGAAGACGAAGCCGTAGATGCGGGACAGGTAGAAGTCGTATAGCTCGCCGAACGCCGCGCCGTCCTCGCGCGCGCGGACCACGAGCTCCCGCTCGCGGTCGGCGTCCATTCGAGAGGCTCCGCTGTCAGCCATAGAGCCACGAACGGTACTGAGCCTGTGGGGAGAGGGCAATCCGCCACCTGTACCGGAAAGTACCCCCAGATGCCGCGACGCCGGTCTCGGACGTTGCCTTCGCGCTCAGCGAATGGGTTCGCCTGCGTCGTCCGGGTAGGAGTCTGCATAAGGCTTTCCATGTCTTCGGTCTCAAGAGCTAGTCCGGTGGTGCGGATCACTTGAGGTCTTGTCTTGAGAGAGGGGCTCCGGCTCTCACCGGAGCCCGCTCGCTCCCTGTCCCAGCTTTCGCCGGAACCCATCGCACTCCCGGCGCCGTCAGCCGATCGTGCGGATGCTTGCTACTCGGTTGGCGCCGACGGCGCGGCCGCCGGGATTGTCACCTTGACGATGTTGGAGCGGCCGATCACGAGGCCGCCGTTGCAAGCAGCGTCCCAGTTGATGGCGATGACGCGGTAGTAGTAGGTATGGCCGGGCACTACTGCCTTGTCGTAGGTGCTGAGGGTGCCGATGCTGTCGATCTCGGCAACGAGCGAGACGCCGTCCTTGGGCAGCGGCCCGTCAACGTTCGAGGTGTCGGCGCGCAGAACCAGATACGCCTGGAACATGTCGCAGCGGTACTTGGACCAGGTGAGCTTCACCTTGTACGGCGACGAAACCGTCATGGCGTAGCCGTCGCCCATTGTCGTAGTGGAGACGACCGAGGCCTTGAGGGTCATGTTGCAGTTGGTGGTCGGCCTGGGGGTCGGCTTGGGAACGGCGACCGTCGCGACATTGGAGGCCACGAGAACGACATAGCCGTCCTCGGAGGACTTCACGGCGAAGACCTGATAGGACCAGGTCGCGCCGGCCGGCGGGGCGTCGGTGAAGGTCAACTGGTCCTGGTCGGAGATGGCAGCCACGAGCTTGTCATCTTCGTCGAGCGGCCAGCTGGCCTCGGCATCCGCCGAGCGGACGACCTTGTAGTAGGCGAAGTCGCCGGCTCCGTAGCCGGTCCAGGTGAGGACCACCTTGGAGCCGCTGAGCGCGGCCGTCAGTTCGAGGGGCTCGGCGGTCGGCTGGGCCGTCGGCTCGGCGGTCGGCTCGACTGTCGGTTCGACGGTCGGCTGGGCCGTCACGTCGACGGTCGGCTCGGGCGTGGTCTCGTCGCCGACTACGATCGGCGACTCATCGGGGACGATGATCGGCGCGATGGCCTGAGCGCCGAACGCGACTGCTCCGACCAACAGGATGGCCCCGATGGCCATCGGCAGGGACGCCGCAAGCCGGCGGGGCGAGCGGGTCTTCATAGGCGTGAGCGGCTGCATGAAGTCGTCTTCGACTCGGCCGCCCTCTGGTCTCTGGTGCTGCATGCTTCACACTCCCACTCATCATGAGTTGCTATGAGTCCGCACGGCGGGGACGCGCCGCTCGATAACAGAACGCACGATACCGGCCCGGATTACACGAAAAGCGCCAAAATGTGCTCCGGAAGCCCCGGGCGATGCCCGGCCGCACCACTAATGCACACGGAGTAGTCGATGACCGCACGCCGATTCGGACCGATCCGTCTGCTCCTCTTGGTCACGCTGGCAGGAACGGCGGGACTTGCGGCCGGATGCGGGGCCGACTCGGCCGGGCCGACCAGCGGGTCCACAGCCCCGGTTTCGCCCTCAGCAGCGGCCAGTGCCTCGACTTCCGCCTCGGTGGCGGCGTCGGCCTCGGTGGCAGCCTCGGCCTCGGCCGGCGCAACCCCGACGCTCAGCCTGGGCCTGCCCCACGTTGACGCGGCCCTGGAGAACCGGCTGCCCGGCACGATCGGCGGCGTGGACCTGCAGAAGCTCAGCATGCCGCTATCCACCTATATCGCCTCGTCCAAGGGCGGCGACAAGACCCTGCTCGGGCCGTGGGCGATCCATTTCGGGAAGACGGCCGACGAGATCAACGTCGCGGTGGCCACGGACCTGACCGAGCGGATCGACTTCTTCGTTCAAGCGATTCAGGTGAAGGGCGAGAAGCCGGACGGCCTGACGGGAGAGCTCACCAGGCTGGCGCGCCAGGACGGCTGGCCGGTCACCGGCCGGACGGTCGCCTCGCGAGCGGTTCTCGAGATCACCGATCCGGTGATGGACGCCGCTGGAGGGCTGGCCACGGCCTACGTTCTGGCAGTCGACGACGTGATGTACGTCGTCGTCACGGACGAGCCGGCGTACCTGGTTGAGTGCCTGATCAAGCTGCCCACCAAGGCAGGGGGATCCTCATGAGCCGGGCAGTTGCCCGGCCGGTGCATGAGGCCTGGATCGTCGATGCCTGCCGGACTCCTTTCGGGCGGTACGGCGGGGCGCTGGCCACGGTGCGGCCGGACGATCTGGCGGCGACGGTCATTCGAGCCCTGATGGCACGCACCGGGATCGACCCGAGCGCCGTCGACGACGTGATCCTGGGTTGCTCCAACCAGGCCGGCGAGGACAACCGCAACGTGGCCCGCATGGCCCTCCTGCTGGCGGGGCTGCCGGTGGAGGTGGCCGGGTTGACCGTGAACAGGCTGTGCGGCAGCGGGCTGCAGGCGCTGAACTCGGCCGGCCACGCCATCGCTGCGGGCGACGGGGAGGTCTTCGTGGCCGGGGGCGTCGAGTCGATGTCTCGGGCGCCGCTGGTGATGCTCAAGCCGGAGGAGGCCTTCCCGCGGGGCAACCGCGAGCTGGTCGACACGACGCTCGGCTGGCGCTTCGTCAATCCCGCCCTGGCGGCCGGGCACCATCCCTACTCAATGGGCGAGACCGGCGAGAACGTGGCCGAGCGCCTGGGCATCAGCCGCGCGGACCAGGATGCCTTCGCCCTGGCCAGCCAGCGACGGGCGGCCGCGGCCTGGGCCGAGGGGCGCTACGCGGCCGAGATCGTGCCGGTGACTGTGCCGCGCAAGAAGGGCGAGCCGGTGGTGGTGGACCGCGACGAGCACCTTCGCCCCGATACCACTCCGGAGGCGCTGGCCGGGCTGCGACCGGTCTTCCGCGAGGGCGGGACCGTGACGGCCGGCAATTCCAGCGGCATCAACGACGGGGCGGCGGCGGCGCTGGTCGTGGAGGCCGGCCGGGCACGCTCGCTCGGCCTCCAGCCGATGGCCCGGATCGTGGCCACGGCCGTGGCCGGAGTGGATCCGGCCGTGATGGGGATGGGCCCCGTGCCGGCCGTCCGCAAGGTTCTGGCGAGGGCCGGCCTGGCGATCGGCGACCTGGATCGCGTGGAGCTCAACGAGGCCTTCGCCAGCCAATCCGTAGCCTGCGTCCGCGAGCTGGGCCTGGACCCGGAGCGGGTCAACCCCGACGGCGGAGCGATCGCCATCGGCCATCCCCTGGGCGCGAGCGGTGGGCGCCTGATCGCGACGCTGATCCACGGCCTGCGCCGCGAGGGCGGCCGCTACGGCCTGGCGGCGATGTGCATCGGCGTCGGCCAGGGCATCGCCACGATCGTCGAACGGATCGAGGGCTAGCGGCATGGCGACGGGCGCGCCGGAGGCCATCGAGACGCGCGAGCTGCGCAAGCAGTTCGGGCGGGTGGTAGCGCTGGCCGGCCTGACGATGACCGTCGGGCGCGGGGAGGTATTCGGCTTCCTGGGACCCAACGGGGCCGGCAAGACCACGGCCGTCAAGCTGCTGATCGGCCTGGCCCAGCCCACGTCCGGCGGCGGGACGGTGTTGGGAGCTCCGCTGGGCGACGTGCGAACCCGGCGGCGGATCGGCTATCTGCCGGAGCTGTTCCGCTACCAGGGCTGGATGACCGCCCGCGAGGTCCTGGCCCTCCATTGCCGGCTGGCAGGCCTGCCGAAGTCGAACTGGCGGCAGGAGATCGACGAGGCTCTGACTCTGGCCGGCCTGACGGATCGGGCCGATTCGAAGGTCCAGGGCTTCTCCAAGGGAATGCAGCAGCGGCTGGGCTTGGGCGTGGCGCTGCTGGGCGATCCGGATCTGGTGGTTCTCGACGAGCCGACGTCCGCCCTCGACCCAGCCGGCCGTCAGGAGGTGCGCGGGATCATCGGCGCGCTGCGCGCCCGCGGCGCCACCGTCTTCCTCAACTCACATCTGCTCACCGAAGTGGAGCGCGTCTGCGACCGGGTCGCGATCGTGGATCGGGGGCGCGTCCTGACGGAGCTGAGCATGGCCGAGCTGCTGCGCGAGAACGGCGTCCGGATCCGCGTCCAGGGCCTCAAGGGCGGCGGCGCCCCGATCGCGGAGCGCTTCGGCCCGGCCCACCTCGACGGAGAGTGGCTGACCGTGGACGGCATCACCGAGCCGGACGTGCCGGCCCTCGTGGCCGCCCTGGTCAAGGGCGGCGGCGCGATCCAGGCCGTGGTGCCGGCCCGCGACACGCTCGAGGACCGCTTCCTGTCGCTGCTGGGCACCCCGGCGGCCGGGCCGCCTCCTCCGGCCGAGCAGCCCTCGGAGGGCGGCCGATGATCTCGCTTCGCACCATCTTGATCCTGGCCCGCCTCACGCTCGCCGAGGCCGTACGCCGCCGTCTGTTGTGGTCGCTCGTGGTCCTCACGATCGTTCTCGTGGCCGCCACCGGCTGGCTCTTCGCCAGGGCCGCCGAGATGACCTCCATAGAGGCCGGCCTCCAGCAGATGACCCTCTCACAGCTGCTGATCATGGCCGCCTTCATGTTCAGCTTCGTCCTCACCATGACGGCCGCCTTCGCCGCCGCGCCGGCCGTCGGACCCGAGATAGAGAGCGGCCTGCTGTTGGCCATGCTGGCTCGCCCGATCAGGCGGACCGAGGTGCTGTTGGGCCGCTGGCTCGGCCTGGCTGCGGTGGTCTGCCTCTACGCGTTGGCGGCCGGCTACCTCGAACTCGCGGCCGCGGCCCTGCTGACCGGATATCTGCCGGTGGACCCGCTGGCCGCTCCAGTCTGGCTGGCCCTGGAGTCGCTGGTGCTGCTGACGCTGGCCCTGGTGATCGGCAGCCGCATAACCCCCGTCGCGGCCGGCTCGGTGGCCGTGGTGGGCTTCGGGCTGGCCTGGATGGCCGGCATCGCCGGCGGCATCGGCGACCTGCTGAGCATCGACGCCCTCCGCACCGCCGGTACGGCCGGGCGGCTGCTGCTGCCGACCGACGTCTTCTGGCGCGGCGCGATGTACTCGCTCCGGCCACCGGACGACGTGCTGGCCGCGGCCGGCCCGACCGCGCAAGCCTTCACCGCCAGCCCATTCGTCGCCGGATCGCCGCCGCCGGTGGCCTGGCTGGCCTGGAGCGCCATCTGGGTGGCGGGCACGCTGGCCGTCGGAACGCTGCTGCTGCGACGCCGTGAGCTGTAGGTAGCCGGCCCGAGCCGGCCGGACGCCGTCGCCGCGATTGACCGGTTCATACGGTAGGCTTGTCCGGTGACGAGGAAGAGGCCGCAGCAGGCCGCCGAACAGAGCGACGTGGCCGCGAGCGACGCCTCGCCGGCCGCGTCGGAGCCTGCCCCGCGAGTGGCGAAGGGGGCCCGCAAGCGGGTCGTCGTCGTCATGCCGGCCTACAACGCCGCCCTGACGCTGGAGCGGACCTACGACGACATCCCACAGTCCGTCGTCGACCGGATCATCCTGGTGGACGACGTTTCCAGAGACGACACGGTGGCCATTGCGCGCCACCTGGGGCTGGACGTGATCATCCACCGCCAGAATCTCGGCTACGGCGGCAATCAGAAGACCTGCTACGACGCCGCTCTGGCCGCCGGAGCCGACGCGGTGGTCATGCTCCACCCGGACTACCAGTACGACGCCACCCGCATACCCGCGCTTGTCGAGCCGATCCTGGCCGGCGAGAAGGATCTGATGCTGGGCAGCCGTTTCCTCGGCGACCCGCTGGCCGGCGGCATGCCGCGCTGGAAGTACATCAGCAACCGGTTCCTGACGATCCTGGAGAACCTGGCCTTCGGCCTCCACCTCTCCGAGTACCACACCGGCTTCCGGGCCTACAGCCGGGACCTGCTCGAATCGATCCCCTATCGGCTCAACAGCGACGATTTCGTCTTCGACCAGGAGTTGGTCGCCCAGGCCGTCGCCTGCCGGATGCGCATCGGCGAGATCGCCGTGCCGACTCGCTACTTCAAGGAAGCCAGCTCGGTCAACTTCCGTCGCAGTGTCGTCTACGGCCTTTCGACGCTGCGGGTCGTCCTGCGCTTCCTGCTGCACCGGCTGCGGCTGCGCCGCAGCCGCAAGCTCGCCAGCCGCCAGACGATCCGGTGACCCGCCGACTCGGCACCGGGCTCTTCCGCGGCGCGATCGGCATCCTCGTCTCGGCCGCCTGCCTGTTCCTCGCCCTGCGCGGCGTGGACCTGGGCCGCACGGCCGACCTGCTGGCCGGTGCCCGGCCGGCCTGGTTGCTTCTGGCAGTGGCAGCGATCGTGGCCGACCTCTTCTTTCGGGCCGTGCGCTGGCAGATCCTGGTGGCCCCGATCCGGCGCGTGCCCCTACGGCGCCTGAGCGGCTACATGCTCGTCGGCTACCTGGCCAACAACGTCCTGCCGGCCCGCCTCGGCGAGCTGGTCCGGAGCCACTACCTGGGCGATCGCGAGGGGATCAGTCGCAGTGCCACGCTGGGCACGGTGGTGGTCGAGCGGGTGGTGGACACCGTGGTGCTGGTGGGCATCGGCGCTTGCGCAATTCTCGTCCTGAACGTGCGCGGCGTCGTGGTCAGCGCCATCCTCGTCGGCGTCGCCCTGGCCGGGCTACTGGTGGTGGCCCTGGCCGTGGCCCTGGCCGCCCATCGCCTGCCGGGGGCGGAGAGAGCGGCCGAGTTCCTGGGCCGCTGGCCCCGGGTCCGTGGGATCGTCGGCCGGCTGCGGGACGGACTGCGGGTCGCGGCTATGCCCCGGACGCTGGCCGCGGCCGCGCTCCTGAGCGTCGCCGCCTGGGGCTGCACGGTGCTGGCCTTCCTGGCTGCCGGCCAGGCCCTGGGAATCGAGCTGACCATGGGCCAGGGGGCGCTGCTGGCGGCCGGGACGAATCTGGCCACGGCCGTGCCCTCCGGGCCCGGCTACCTGGGGACGTTCGAGTATGCCGGCCAGACGATCGCCCTGGCCTTCGGTCTGGGCGCCGCCGAGGGCCTGGCCCTGGCGGTGTTGATCCACTCCCTGACCCTGGCCGTGAGCTCGCTCGGCGGGGCGGTGGCCCTGATCCGGCTGGGCTGGGGACGCCGGCCGGCGGCATCCAGACGCCCGGCCCGGCCGTGACGGCGGTGGCGCGGCAGGTTATGTTGGCCCTATGACGACCGATGACCGTGGACCCGCCGACAGCCGCTGGCTCGAGGATGCCGCTCGCCAGCTGGCCGGCCTGGGTTTCGAGTTGGAGGAGCCCGACCGTCCCGGAGACGGCTGCTGCCTGTTCGTGGCGCTGCGGGCCCAGCCCACCCTGCGCCATTTCGACCCCGAGGAAATCGGCTACTGGGTGACCGAGGCCGGGCGCGGCCGGCCTGCCGCCCTGGATCGCCAGGCGCGCTTGCCGATCGACTCGAGTTTCGCCTGGGGCCGGATCTCCGTGGTCGATCGGCTCGGCGTCGGCAACGACTTCATGAGCTTCGGCGGGCGGCTCCGAGCCGCGCTCGGACCGGATCGGACGGCCTACGTCGCATTCACCTCGCCGGCGCCCATCCTGCGTACCCCCGGCCATAGCCAGAGCGGCAACCCGCTGGCAGCCGAGGCCGGGGCCTTCTTCGGCCGCATCAAGATCCCCATCGACTTCGTACCGGGCGCGGAGGCGCTCATCGCGAGCGCCAGCCCGCTGGCTCTCTACGCCGCCTTCGTCCAGACCGTCCGCGAGCGGATGAAAGCAACCCAGCGAATGCGCGAGGCCAATCGCTGGCTGGCCGACTGGAGCGCCCGCGAGGCACGACGGCTGCAGGCCGCGACCGCGACGGACTGGGCCGATGCGACGGAGCTGCGCCGGCGGCTGACCGCCAACTGACGACCCCTGCCGGATAGAGGGAGGCGGCGCCCTTGCGGGCACCGCCTCTCATCGCGTCTGTGATGGGCTCCGCCACGGAGCCCGCGGATCAGGAGGGGCTGGCCGTGGCGCTGGCCGAGGCCGAAGCCGACGGGCTGGCCGTGGGGTTCAGCGCCGCCTCGATGGCCGTCTTGAGGTCCGCCGCGGTCGGGAGGTAGCGGGGATCCACGCTGTTCTCCACCTTGTTGCCGTCGATGAAGATCGTCGGGGTGCTGGAGATTCCGGCGGGGGCGCCGGCCTGTTCGGCCGTGACCTCTCCCACGTGCTTGCCCTCGCGGACGCACGGCTCGAACGTCGCCATGTTCAGCCCGGCGGCCTTGCCCATGTAGACCAGCCGATCGAGCGTGAAGTAGCCCGGCAGCTCCCGGGCGGACTGGTTGGCGTAGAGCCAGTCATGGAACAGCCAGAACTTGCCCTGGTCGGCGGCGCAGCGCGCCGCGTTCGCCGCATCGCGCGATTCCGTGTTGCCACCGCCGTCGATGACGATGAAATCGTGATAGACGAGCTTCGCTTTGCCGGTGGCGACGTAGTCCTTGACGACGCCGGGCTCGAGGTCCATGGCGAAGGCGAAGCACCCGGTGCACCGGAAGTCGGAGTAAAGATCGATCGTCACGGGTGCGTCCGGATTGCCCAGGGTTCGCCCCGCGGACGGAATGGAAGCAGGTGTCGTCTTGCCGGGCGCCATGGGGCTGGCCAGGCTCGACCCTCCGCTGGACTCCCGCGTCAGCATCCAGGCGCCACCGATGACGGCTGCGCCGACGACGATCGCGACCACCGTCCAGAGCAGAAGGCCGCCCAGATCACCGCCCGAGCCGGAGCCGCGCGTGCCGGCGCGTGCCAGCTGGCGGTTGGCCTCACGGCTGGCAAGGCGTTGCTGACGGGCCGAGCGACGGCTGGTGGCTGGAACGGGATTGGATTTGTTCGACATCTTGGCTCTCTCTGGTGGTTGGGATTCGGGCTGTCCGTCAGGCCATCTCGTCGGCCACGTCCGGCCCGGGTTTGGGCGTTCTGAGGTAGACCCAGAAGGCGATTATGAAGCGCAGGATCAGGGAGATTCCGTAGGCCTCGCACCAGATGCAGACGGCCTGGACGAGGAAGACCTGAGCGTACTGGAACCAGCCCTCGAAGATTACGCCGACCAGCGACAACGCGTAGTGGGCCAGCAGGAGGTTGTAGGTGTTGGTGCGCCACCACCAGATCGCCAGGCTGAAGAGGGTGATCGACAGGCCGACGCCGTAGACGGCGACCGGGATGCCGAAGAACGGCCGTGAGTACTGGCTGTTCGCGACCGCTTCGCAGCCGTGGACCCCAACGCCGTTCAGTGTGCAGACCGGAGTGCCCCCGGCCAGCTCGGTGATGGCCAGGTAGGAGGCGATTGCCAGGCCGACGAGGTCCAGGAAGGCCAGGACCAGGCCGGGGTGGATGCTCCGGATGCGGCGCCACACGCCCCGCGGCCCGACGGCCGGCTGCACTGTCGTGTCGGTCATTCTGCCCTCGATCAGACGGCACGGGCGTCGAGCCCGCGGAAGCCGGCCTATCGTACCCGAATGCCCGGCGGGCGGGCCTGCCGCGTCCCGGCCACCGACACCGGCGTCATCTGGCGCATCGCCGGCCGGTCGGTCGGGCCGTCGCTAGCGGC
The DNA here is from genome assembly GCA_964519845.1 of uncultured Anaerolineaceae bacterium. Classification (GTDB taxonomy): domain Bacteria; phylum Chloroflexota; class Limnocylindria; order Limnocylindrales; family CSP1-4; genus Fen-1039. The sequence goes on from CAZFLI010000025.1 coordinate 13,787, forward strand.
CGGCGAGATAGTCCTCCAGCTCCTGGGCGGTCGGCATTCCTTCGCGCGCGCCGGCATGAGTGGTTGCCAGGGCCCCGGCCACGAGCGCCCGAGAAACAGCCTCCGCCAGCGAGCGGCCCTCGGCGATGGCCGCGGCAAGCGCCCCGTTGAACGCGTCGCCGGCGCCGGTGCTGTCGATCGTGGCGACCACCTCGGCCGGAGCCTCCCAGACGCGGATCGCCGCCGGGCCGGCGGGGGTGGGCGGCGCCTCGGCGGGCGCGGCCTGCTCGGCGGGCGGGGCCTCGGCGGGCGGGGCCGGCGGGGCCTCGGCTGCGTCGCACGGCTCGCCGGGCACCGGCTCGGTCGCGGCCGCCCCCCCTTCGAGCCCGGAGCCTTCGCGCTCCAGGACCACCACGCCCGAGGGGCCCAGGGTGACGATCACGGCCTTGCGCACACCCGGCCCGTCCGGCCCCTCTTCGATCAGCAGGCGCGCCCGCTCCGCCACTTCCTGGCTCGAGTCGGTGCGTCGGCCGTGGGGGTGGGCCTCAGCCGCCAGCAGGGTCGCCAGTTCGGTGCGGTTGGGGGTGATGATGTCGGCCAGGGCGAGGATCGATCGATCGATCCCGATCGCCGGGGCCGGGTTCAGGATGGTCGTGGCGCCGGCAGCCCGGGCGCAGACCAGGGCCTCCCGAACGACGTGGAGCGGCACCTCGTTGCACAGGAGGACGACGTCTCCGGTCAGACGGCCCAGCCGGCCCAGGCAATCTCGCGCGTAGCCCTTCTCGATGGCCCCGTTGGCGCCGGGGACCACCGCGATCTCGTTCTCGCCCGCCGCGTCCACCAGGATCAGGGCCATGCCGGTCGGCTGGCCGGGCAGCGAGGCGACCATCGACACGTCCACCCGCTCGGACGACAGCGCCCGGCGGGCCTCGGCCTCGAAGCTGTCGTCGCCCAGGGCACCGATGAACAAGGTGGGCCGTCGCAGCCGCGCGGCGGCCACGGCCTGGTTGCCGCCCTTGCCGCCGTGATGGCGTTGGTAGCTGCCGCCGGTCACGGTCTCGCCGGGATGCGGCAGGACGGGCACGCGGGCTACGAGGTCGATGTTTACCGAGCCGACCACGATCACGCGGCCGCTCATGCTCTTGCCTCCCATCATTGCGCCGGCGTCGGTGCGCGACGCCCGGCCTACGGGGATTGTGCGGCAAGCGGCGGCACAAGGCACGGCGCGAAGGCACCGAGGCGAACGCGAGGGAAAGGATGGCGGGCTCGACCGGATTCGAACCGGCGGTCTCCAGCGTGACAGGCTGGCATGTTAGGCCGCTACACCACGAGCCCGTGCCGACCGCGAAGGATAGCAGGTGGGGGCCCGCAGTGCCCGCACCGCAGCCGTGGCTTCCGCGGATTCCTCGATCGCCGGACCTATACTCCGCTGATGAGCAGGGGCGGCCCGACGCCGGGTCTCGTCGATCTCCGCAGCGACACCGTCACGCACCCGACGCCGGCCATGCGCAAGGCTATGGCCGAGGCGGAGCTGGGCGACGACGTCTTCGGCGACGACCCGACCGTCAACCGCCTGGAGGAACGCGCCGCCGAGCTGCTGGGCAAGGAAGCCGGCCTCTTCGTCGCCTCGGGCACGATGGGCAACCTGGTGGCCCAGCTGGCGCACCTGGGCAGGGGCCAGGAGACGATCGCCGGCGCCAGCACCCACATCGTCAGCGACGAGCAGGCCGGCCACGCCGTCGTCGTCGGCACCTCCGTGCGCCAGATGCCCGAGAACCCCGACGGCACCTGGGACCTCGCCCAGCTGTCGGAGGCCTTCCGCGACCCGAACGACCCGCACGAGCCGATCACCGGGCTGGTGGCCCTCGAGAACACCCACGCCCACACGATGGGCCGGCCGCTCAGCCTGGACTACACCCGGGCCGTGGCAGCAGTCGCCCACGAGCACGGCGTCCCGCTCCACGTAGACGGCGCCCGCTTCTTCGACGCCGCGATCGCCCTGGGAGTCGCACCCAGGGACCTCGCCGGCCCGGCCGACTCGGTCACCTTCTGCCTGTCCAAGGGCCTGGCCTGCCCGATCGGCTCGGTGGTGGTGGGCAGCCGCGACTACATCGCCCGGGCCCGCCGGGGCCGCAAGCTCGTCGGCGGCGGCATGCGCCAGGTCGGCGTCGTGGCGGCGGCGGGGCTGGTCGCCCTGAGCGATGGTCCGGACGGGACGATCGACCGCCTGGCCGAGGACCACGCCAACGCCCGCCGGCTGGCCGAGGGGCTGGCCGGCCTGCCCGGAATCGACTCCGCCGGCGGCCTGGCTCAGCCGGCCCCCGGCCCTCTGGACCCGGGCCGCGTCCTGACCAACTTCGTCGTCTTCCGCGTGGGCGGCGGATTGCCCGGCCGGGCCGCCTTCCTGGACGCCCTCCGCGCGCGCGGGATCCTCATGGTCGAATACCCGCACGGCACGGTCCGCGCCGTGACCCACTACGGCGTCACCGAAGCCGACATCGAACGTGTCCTGGCGGCCTGCGCCGCCGCCCTGCGCAAAACCCCCGCAACAGCCTCATCGATGGAGCAGTAGATGGCAGCGTACGATCTCCCCCGCCCCGCCTCCCCCGACCCGGGCCCCGCCGACAGCCGGTTCTGGGACCTTGTCGAGGCCGACTTCCGCCGGCGCGTCGACCGCAGCCCGATCATGGCTTCCTACCTGGGCCTGCATCACTCCGACGATCAGCTCGGCGACGCCGGCCGCGACGAGATCGAGCAGGACATCGCCGACGCCCACGTCCTGGAGCGAAGCCTGCAGGCGATCGAGGCCAGGAGCCTGTCGCCGGATGTGCAGATCGAGCGCGAGCTGGCCCTCCACAACGTGCGCCGCGAACTGTTCGATCTAGAAGTCCACCGCGTTTGGGAGCGCCGCTCGACGGCCATCGACAGCGTGGGCGACTCGCTGTTTCCCGTCTTCGCCCGCGATTTCGCGCCGCTGGGCGAGCGCCTGGCCTCCCTGACGAGCCGCCTCGAGAAGGTGCCGGCCTTCCTCGAGCAGCACAAGACGCGGGCCACGGCGCCCCAGGTCCGCCTCTGGCAGGAGTTGGAGATCGAGTCGGGCGGCGACCTGCCCGCCTTCTTCGGCGAGATCAAGGCGGCCGGCCAGGGCGTGCTGGACGACCGCAAGCAGGCCCGGCTGGACAAGGCCGTCGCGACGGCGTCGGCAGCCGTCGCCGCCTACTCCGAGTGGCTGAAGTCCGGCCTGGGCAAGAGCGTCGAATCGTGGGCCCTGGGGTCGGACGAGCTGGACCAGCTCATCGCCCTGCGCGCCTTCGACGGGTTGGACACCGACCAGATTCTGGAAGTGGGCCGGCAGCAGCTGGCCCTGAACAAGGCCGCCCGGATCGAGGACGCCCGCCTCATCGACGCCTCCGCCTCCGAGGCCGAGGTCGTGGAGCGGGTCAAGTCGAACCACCCGGCCAGCTTCGAGGAGGCGCTGGCAGCCTACAAGGACGCCATGATGCGGGCCCGGGCTCACATCATCGACAAGGACATAGCCACCATCCCCGCCGGCGAGACGATCTCCGTGATTCCCACGCCCGAGTACCTGCGGACGGTCATGCCGTTTGCCGCCTACTTCGAGCCGGCCAAGTTCGACGCCAGTCCGGTGGGCATCTACATCGTCACGCCCTCGGTGCGCGACGACTCCAACGCGATGCGTGAGCACTACTGGGCCTCGATCAGCAACACCAGCGTCCACGAGGCATACCCGGGCCATCACCTCCAGCTCTCGGTGGCGATGCGCCACCCATCGCTGGTTCGGCTGCTGACGGATGCACCTGAGTTCGTCGAGGGCTGGGGCATGTACAGCGAGCAAATGATGCGCGAGCAGGGCTTCGACGCTGGCCCCGAGTTCCTGCTGGCCATGCACACCGACGCCATCTGGCGGGCCTGCCGGATCATCCTGGACATTCGCATGCACCGCGGCGAACTGACGGTGGACGAGGCGACCGACTTCCTGGTCGAGCACACCGCCTTCGAGCGGGCCAACGCCCAGGCCGAGGTCTTCCGCTACACCTACACGCCCACCTATCAGCTCAGCTACCTGCTGGGCAAGGTGCTGCTGCTCCAGCTTCGGGCGGACGAGCAGAGCCGCCTGGGCGACCGATTCAGCCTCAAGGCCTTCCACGATGCCCTGCTGCGCAACGGCAGCCTGCCGATCAGCTTCCAGCGCCGCCTGCTGCTGGCGGGGGCCTAGCGGCGGGATCGGGCCCCGCTCGGATACCATTCTCAAGACATCTCAGCCTTGGAGACCGCTTCATGACCCTCGCCTCGTTCTCGTCGCCGTCGCGCCGCCTGGTCGGCGTCGCCGTTGCGGCCCTGCTGGTCGCGGCCTGCGCCGTGCCCACCAACGAGCCCACCGCCTCGCCCACGGCGGCGCCCACCGTTGCGCCAACCGCTCCGCCCTACGTGCTGGGCCCCAGCCCCTCCGGCTGCCCCACCTACGCGCCCGCGCAGTTGCCCGCCGGGACCACCAGCACGGTCACCATGACCACCAACTTCGGCGTCATCGTGATCAAGGCCGAAGGCGCTCTGGGCCCATACGCCGCCGGCGCTTTCGTCGCCTTCAGCCGCTGCGGCTACTACAACAGTGTCCTGTTCCACCGCATCGTGCCCAACTTCGTGATCCAGGGCGGCGACGGGCAGTACGCCCGACTGCCCAACTTCCAGCCCGACAAGATGGGCCGAGGCACTCCGGGCTTCTCGATCTACGACGACCCGGTTACCAAGGTGTACACGCGTGGCATGGTGGCCATGGCCCGCAGTTCGGGCCCCGACTCGGGCGGCTCGCAGTTCTTCATCGTCCTGGACGACTCGGCGCAGGACGCGCTGGGCTCTGAGGGCGCCAACAACTACGCCCAGATCGGGTACGTGACCTCCGGCATGGACGTGGTCGACCGCATCGCCCAGATCCCCACCGGCGGTGAGAACGGTGACATGGCCCTCGAACCGGCCGTCATCCTCAGCACCACCGTAAGCGTCCCGTAGCGGAGGCAGCAATGTCCACGGCGAAGATCGAGACCGACAAGGGAACCATCGAGATCGAACTCAACGACACGGCCGCGCCCAAGGCCGCGGCCAACTTCGTTGAACTGGCGAACAAGGGCTTTTACGACGGGGTCATCTTCCACCGCATCGTGCCCGGCTTCGTCATCCAGGGCGGCGACGGGCAGTACGG
>CAZFLI010000026.1:0-18719 GCA_964519845.1 uncultured Anaerolineaceae bacterium
TGGCTCGCGGTACTTGGCCGAATAGGCCGGATGGACGTCCGAGGGCTCGACCGTCTCGTCCACGGCCGCCGTCCCTTCCACGACCAGGACGTGGTCGGCGTATGGGTCGGAATTGAGGTTGAACGAGACCTGGGGGTGGGCCGCGATGTTCCGCAGCTTCGGAGTGTCGGGCTTGCTGTAGAAGAGGATCGTCCCGCCGTCCCACAGGAACGAGATGGGGGAGCTCTGGGCGCGGCCGTCGCCGGCAACGGTCGTCAGCCAGCCGACCACATCCTTCTCCAGATGTTCGCGGGCCCACGATGCCGAGTCCGCGGCCAGCGCTTCCCTGACGCGATCGCCGGTCGGTCCGGTCAATGTCCCTCCGATCGTGCTGCCTTCTCCCGCGACGCGGGCTGTGTCTCCCCCGGCACCGGGCCGGAGTTGGGCTTGCGCTTGCCGCGACTGCCGGCCGTGCGCCGCCCGGCGGCCTTCGGGGGCTCGGGCCTGTCTCCGAGCAGGCCGGCGTAGGGAGCCAGCACCTGGTCGCGCGGCCAGATACCGTCGACGATGCGCATCACGTTGAGGTCGGGACAGGATTCGAGAAGCGGCACCTCGTCGACATCCCGCACGGTCGCACGAACCAGGACGTGCGGGAACGCGCCCCACGGGGCGATCTCGTTGCCCACGTACCCCTCAACGACCAGGTTCTTGTACTCGGGAAAGTTCCACGTTTGCCAGGCAGTTCGGAAATCCTCGGAGTGGATCTCCAGCCAGGTACCGAAGTCGACGCGCGAGCCGTCGTCCAGCCTCACCTGCAGGACGACCCGAAGGAAGAAGCCGATGTCCTTGATGGCCAGGAAAGGGTCATCGCCCCAGGTGTCCAGCAACTCCGGAGGGATCTCGTAGTAGACGTCGGGCCTGGCGAAAGTGATGGCTATCGATCGCCCGTTGCCGGCCGCCTGGGCCGGCGCTTGATGCTTGGTCGACTTGGTCATGATCCTCCCGCCTTCTGGCGACCTACCGGCCGTTCATTCGAATGAGCACGATCGATGTCTCATACAGCCCGTACAGGAGCAAGGACATGACCGCCGGGCTGACGAAATCGCCGCCGGGTGTGATCAGGTTGGAGACGATGACCGCTCCCAGGATTGCCATCCTCCGGTTCCTGCCGAGTTTCTGTGAGCTGACGAGGCCCACCTTGGACAGCAGGACCAGGATGATGGGGAACTGCATGATCAGACCGAACGTCAGGAACATCGTTGAGACGAAGCTGAAGTAGGCGTCGGCCGTGAGCAGGATGTGGATGTCCTTGCTCTGGAACCTGTAGAGGAAGCCCGTGGCGTAGGGGAGGATGAGGTAGGCCACGCAGACGCCAAGCAGGAAGAAGCCCAGCGCCAGGAACACCCACGGTCTCGCTGCCGACCGTTCGGAGGGTGTCAGCCCGGGCGAGATGAAGGCCCAGAACTGGTACAGGATGACCGGCATCGCCAGGATGATCCCGGCGATCATGGCGACCTGCATCTGGATCATGAGCGCGTCGGTCAGGCCCAGGGCCTCGAGCGGCTCGTTGGTGGGCAGCGGGGACCGCAGGAAGTGGATGATCTCGCCGGAGAACACGAAGCCCAGCACCGTGCCCGGGATGATCGACAGGGCCGCAATGAAGACGCGGTTGCGCAGCTCGACGAGGTGGCCGCCCCAGCTCATATCTCCCTTGCGCGGCGGCTCGGGGTTGCCTCCTCGACGCCGGAATGGAAGCCTGAGCCGGCGGCGACGGCGGACCTCGGGCTGAGCTGCAACAGGAGGCCCCGGTTGGACCCCCGTGGTCGCTACAGCTGGGATGCGGGCATCTGGTTCCATGGTCAGTCCTATGATCGGGGCTTGAGATGCGAGTCCGTTTCGACCAGTTCGCGTCGGCGTGCCGACAAGTATGAGGGGTTCGGTCGGGCGCCTGCTCCGCGAGCAGCGGCCGCCTCGGTGGTCGGGCGCGGGCGGCGCGGCGTCACACCACGAACCCGGCGCCATCCACGGCGGTGGCCACCCAGACGCGCGGCTGGAGCCCCGTTCGGGTCGGATACTCGGCCATGACTCGCTCCCGGAGGTCTTCCTCCATGCCGCGCCGGACCAGGTTCACGGTGCACCCCCCGAACCCGGCCCCGGTCATGCGGCAAGCCACGACCCCGGGCACGGCGTCGGCAATCTCGACCATCGTGTCCAGGGCCGCCGAGCTGACCTCGTACAGGTCCCGAAGCGAGGCGTGGGAAGCGGCGAGCAATCGACCCACCTCGTCCAGGTCGCCGGCGGCCATGGCCGCGACCGTGCTCATGACCCGGGCGTCCTCGCCAACGACGTGCTCGCAGCGGCGCGCGACGACCTCCGGCAGCCGGCTGCGATGCCGTTCCAGCATCTCCGGGCTCACGTCCCGCAGCGCCTTCACGCCGGCTTCTCGTTCCGCTATCAACTTGACGCCGAGTTCGCATTCGGACCGCCGAGTGTTGTATTCGGAACTGCTGAGGCGCCGTGGCGAGCCCGTGTCGCAGACCACGATCGAAAGGCCCCCGGGCATGGGCGCCGGCCTGAACTCGTTGGTACGGCAGTCGATGAGGAGACAGTGCCCGGCCCGGCCGGCGGCACTGGCGAACTGGTCCATGATTCCGCAGTTGACGCCCACATACGCGTTCTCGCCTCGCTGGGCTATCGCGGCCATCCTGGGCGCGGGCGGCCTCGGGGCCGACGGATCGGCCAGGGCCCATGTCGAGGCCATCTCCAGCGCGGCCGAGGAGCTCAGTCCCGAACCGACCGGGACGGTGGAATTGAGGACGCCGCGGAATCCACGGATGGGCAGCCCGGCCTCTCGCATCGCCCATGCCGTGCCGGCCACGTAGTCGATCCAGGCCGTTGGTCCCGGCCGGCCGCCTGCGCTCAGCTTGTCGAAGTCGAACGAGCACGTCTCGTCGAAGTCAAGCGTCGTGAGCTCCACCCTCGGTCGGTCCCACGGATCGATGGCCATCCAGACCTCGAGGTCGATCGCCGCGGGAAGGACGAACCCCTCGTTGTAATCCGTGTGCTCGCCGATGAGGTTGACCCGGCCGGGAGCTCGAATAAGGCTCGTCGGCCCCGTCGGGCGGAGACGGTCTTGCAGGGTTCGAGCACGCTCTGACGCGATTGTCTGGATGGGCTTCTCGGTCATCGGGACCCTCCTTGTGCCGCCCTGCTGGCCCGCCGCGGCTACCGGGACGCAACTGCTGCAGGCCTCGGCTGGATGAGGATTCTCTCGCGTCTCAGGCCATGCCGCGGTGCGGCTGGCGGGGCCAGAAGGACTTGACCCAGGCCACGGCCCCGAGGTAGCGAGGCCGTGACCTGGGCTGGAGGCGGGGAGGGAACTTGGAGGTCTCCCCTATGCCTGGGTGGGCCCGGCTGGCGGAGGGCCGGCGGAGTCGGGCTGGGGAGCGGAGTCGGGCTGGGGCACGTAGCCGGGCTGCGGAGCGTAACCGGGCTGCGGAGCGTAGCCGGGCTGCGGAGCGTAGCCGGGCTGCGGAGCGTAGCCGGCCTGGGCGGCCTGGGGTGGGGGAGTCGGCGCCACGGGCATCTGTGCGAGGGGCGCCGGCTGCGAGGGCTGTTGCGCCGGGTCGAGGGGCGCAAGGGTGGCCTTCTGGAATTCTCGGAGGCTCTTGCCGAGCGCTGCCCCGACCTCGGGCAGCTTGCCCGGACCTATCACGATCAGAGCGATGACCAGAATCACCAGCATGTGCGCTGGCGTCAGTCCCAACATGGAACCTGTTCTCCTTTCAATCGTCCGGTGTGCTCCGGATCGCCTCAGTCCCCACCCGGAGGCGAATCCGGCATTGTCTCGGCTGAGCCGATTGCCTGCCGCAGACGCTCCGCGGCTTTCTCCGCGGTGATGTCGCGCTGCGGTTCCGACAACAGCTCGTAGCCGACCATGAACTTGCGCACGGTCGCGTGCAGAAGCGGTGGATAGAAGTGCGCGTGCAGCTGCCAGTAGGGGCGCTCCTGGTCGTCGAAGGGGGCCTGGTGCCAGCCCATCGAGTAGGGGAACGGCAGCTGGAACAGATTGTCGTATCCGCGGAGCAGTTCCCCGAGTCGGCGGACAAGCGAATCGCGCTGCCGGTCGTCCAGATCCGGAACCCGGGCGACCGGCCGACGCGGAATGACCAGCGTCTCGAACGGCCACGCCGCCCAGAACGGCACCACGATCATCCATTCGTCGTCGGCCACGAGCACTCGCGGCCCTCCGGCCTCCTGGCCGGCGTAGTCGAGCAGAAGCGATCGGCCGGATATTTCGAAGTGCCGACGCTGCGCTGCATCCTCCTTGACGGCCTCACGAGGCAAGGCCTCGCCGGCCCAGATCTGCCCGTGAGGATGGGGGTTCGAGGCGCCCATGGTCGCGCCGCGGTTCTCGAAGACCTGGACCCAGCGATACTCTCCGCCGAGCGCCGTCGTTTGCTCCGCCCAGAGATCTACGACGGCTCGAATCTCCGCCGCCGACACGCGCGACAGGGGCAGATCGTGGCGCGGCGAGTAGCAGACGACTCTGCAGGTGCCCGGCTCCGTCTCGGCCCTCAGAAGACCGCTGCTGAACGAACCCGATGGGGTATCCGGTTGCAGGGCGGCGAAGTCGTTGGTGAACACGAACGTGGAGTCATAGTCGGGGTTTCGCTCGCCGCTGGCCCGCAGATTGCCGGGACACAGGTAGCAGGAAGGGTCGTGCTGGGGGGACTCCTCGGAAGCCGCGTCCTCCTCCTGGCCGAGCCACGGACGGCTCGTGCGCTCCGCCGACACCAGAAGCCACTCGTCGGCGAGGGGGTTGTAGCGGCGATGCGGTTGGGCGAAAACGGAGGTCTCCAGCGCCGCCCCTTTCACGACCGGCCTCCGTGCCGCTCGTCGACAGAGGGGCGGCCCCCGTCGCCACCCTCAATGGTCCGAACCTCGCCGGTCTCTGGATCGGCCAGCATCAGGCGGCGAACGGCGCCTGCGATCTGGCTGACTGCGGCCGGCTCGAGGCCGGAGTCGGTGATAACCGTGTGTGCGTCCTCCAGCCTGGCAACGGCGCTGATGCCGACGATTCCCCACTTCGTGTGGTCCGCCAGCACGACCAGGCGACGGCCAGCCTGGATGAGGGCGCGGTTGGTCTCTGCCTCCAGGATGTTGGGGGTCGTGAGACCGGATCTCGCGTCGATGCCGTGGGTGCCGAGGAAGACCGTGTCGACGTGAAGGGACTTGATGACGTCCACGGCGAAGGGACCGACGAGTGCGTCCGAGGGCGTCCGCACGCCACCCGTGAGGATGACGGTCTGGTCCTGGCGGCCGTCGCCGTGCAGGACATCCGCGACGGGGATGGAGTTTGTCAGGACGGTCAGTCCGACGCAGTCCGCAAGCCGCCGGGCAAGGGCGAAGGTCGTCGTGCCGGCCGATATGGCGATCGCGGTGCCGGGGGCTACGAGGCTCGCGGCGCAGGCAGCGATGGCGCTCTTCTCGCGCTGCATCTGGGTGGACTTGACGGTGAACCCCGGCTCGAAGAGGGCGCTGCCCTCGGCCGCCGCTGCTCCTCCGTGGACCTTCTCGATCAGGCCGCGCTCTTCGAGGATCCCCAGGTCTCGTCGGACGGTCATGTCCGACACGCCCAGAGCGCGGACCAGATCGGCCACGCGGACCGCGCCCTCCTCTCGGACGCGCTCCAGGATCAAGTTCTGCCGCTGCCGGGCGAGCGCAGGTCTCCTGGCGGGCGTGGAAGACGCCCGAGGATGGTCCGTCCGTGCGGATGAGTCCGAGTGCATCCTTCTCCGGTCACTGAGTGCGGTTCTTCGGCAACGTCGCCCGAATCCTGCCGCAGTCCTACTGTCAAGTCAACATTATCCACCGCAAACGCACAGAGTGTTGGTGGAACCTCTTGACATTTGGCCTCGCCGGGTCCGACAATCCCTCCGTCCTGTCGGTTCTTGTTTGAACCACGGCCGCTCCTGCGGTCGTGTAGGGAGGAGTGAGCGCTCAATGGATGAATCCACCCGCGCCGGTCAGGTCACGAGGCGAGAGGTCCTGAAGAAGGGCCTCATCGGCGCAGCGGGGCTGACCGTTCTGCCGGCAGTCATCGCTGCCTGCAGCTCGACGTCCGCCACCCAGGAAGCCACTGTTGGCCCGAGCACGGCCCCGACTCAAGAGCCCAGCAAGGGCCTGAGCGGCGAGACCAGTCTCGGCTCGAACTACTCTGACGAGGTTCCGAAGAAGGCCATGCAGGACATGGCCGATGCCTTCACGGCCAAGACGACCGTCAAGGTCAAGATCAACACCGTTGACCACGGCACCTTCCAGGATCAGATCACCTCGTACCTCGGCGGCAAGCCGGAAGACGTCTTCACCTGGTTCTCCGGGTACCGGATGCGCTTCTTCGCCGCCCAGGGCTTCGCGGTTCCCATCGACGACGTCTGGCAGACCCTTGCGCCCAACTACTCGGACGCCTTCAAGGTCGGCTCGACCGGCGACGACGGACACCAGTACTTCGTCCCGATCTACAACTACCCGTGGGCCGTCTTCTACCGCAAGAGCCTCTTCGCGGACAAGGGCTACACCATCCCGGCCAACCTGGATGACCTCGTGGCTCTCTGCAAGAAGATGCAGGCTGACGGCCTCGTCCCGATCGCCTTCGGCGACAAGGACGGCTGGCCGGCCATGGGCACCTTCGACATCCTCGATCTCCGTCTGAACGGCTATCAGTTCCATGTCGACCTCATGGCCGGCAAGAACAAGTGGACCGATCCGAAGGTCGTGGCCGTCTTCAACCAGTGGAAGGACCTCATGCCCTACCACCAGACCGGAGCCGCCGGCCGCATCTGGCAGGATGCAGCCCAGGCCCTGGTCAAGAAGCAGGCGGGCATGTACCTGCTCGGCATGTTCGTGTCGCAGCAGTTCAAGGCCGTCAGCGAGGAAGACCTGGCCGACCTCGACTTCTTCCCGTTCCCGAGCCTCGGGACCGAGTTCGACGCCGAGAAGGCTCTCGACGCCCCGATCGACGGCTTCATGATCGCCGCCAAGGGCGCCGCCGGTTCCGCCGGCAACCAGCAAGATCTCGCCAAGGCGTTTGTGGGCTTCCTGGGCACCGGCGCGGCGCAGAAGATCTTCGTCACCGCCGACCCGGGCAACGTTGCTGCGGCCAAGGACGTGGACACTTCCGCGTACAACCCGCTGCAGAAGAAGGCCCAGGAGCTCATCGGTGCCGCGCAGAAGATCACCCAGTTCCTCGATCGCGACACCCGACCCGATTTCGCCGGCCCGAACGGAATGCAGAACTTCCTGCTCAAGTTCATCGGCAACCCGAATCAGGATCTGAACGCCCTGGTGAAGGAGATGCAGGCATTCTGGGATGGACTGCCGCCCCTTTGATCTCCTAGTCTTAGGGGGCAGCAATTCCGCAAGGCTTTCGATCTCTGATGACTCAAGCTAGCGACAACTCCGCCCCCGCCGGCGCCGGCCTCACGGCCGGCCCGACGGGGGCGGCTACCGTCCGCAGGCGGAGCAGGTACTCACTCCTGACCAAGCGCGACAAGGTCGTGCTCGGCCTCATGGTTGGGCTGCCGCTGCTCTTGGACCTCATCTTCATCTGGGGTCCTGCCCTCGCTTCGATCGCCCTGTCGTTCACCCAGTGGCGGGGCATCCAGGGTCTGACGGCCCAGGATTGGGTCGGCCTGGGCAACTACGAGAAGCTAGCCAGCAGCTACCCGCCATTCTGGGAGGGCGTCAAGCACAACGTCCTGTGGTTCGCTGTACTCATGTTCATCGCCACGCCGATGGGCATGCTCCTGGCGGTTCTGCTGGACCGGGAGATGCGGGGCAGCCGCATCTACCAGTCGATCTTCTACGTGCCGGTCGTTCTTTCGCTGGCGGTCATCGGCCTGATCTGGCAGCTCCAGTACTCGCAGGACAACGGGTTCATCGACAGCGCCCTCCGTGGCCTTCACCTGGCCACTCCGGACTGGCTGGGTGACCCGGGACTGAACCTGTGGGCCGCGCTTGTCGCGGCGAGCTGGCGGCACGTCGGCTACGTCATGGTCCTCTATCTGGCCGGCCTGAAGAGCGTGGACCCCTCGCTGCGCGAAGCTGCGGCGATCGACGGCGCCAACAACGTCCAGACCTACACCCACGTGGTCTTCTGGGTCATGATGCCGATCAACGTGGTCATCGTGGTGATCTCGACGATCGAGTCGCTGCGTGCCTTCGACATCGTCTACATCTTCAACAGGGGCAAGTACGGGCTGGAGCTGCTCTCGACCCTGATCACCAACAACAGCATCAGCGAGGCCAGCCTGATCGGTTTCGGCTCGGCGATCGCCACCGTGCTGCTCGTCATATCGTTGGTGCCGATTGTGGCATTCCTGACGTTCATGACCCGGAAGGACAATCCGTGACGGCTACTATCGCGCCCACGGTCCGCACTCGGCCTCGCAAGCGGAGATGGCGGAGGTACGCCCTTCACGCGTTCCTCACCGCCATGGCCGCCATCTGGCTGTGGCCGCTCATCTGGGCCGTCTACATCGCGATGCGCTCGTTCAGCGACACGACGCGCAATGGCTACGTGAGCCTTCCCGAGTCGCTGGGATTTGGCAACTTCGTGGATGCCTGGAACCAGGGCGACCTGCCGCGCAACTTCATCCAGACACTGGCGATCACGGTACCCGGCGTGATCATCACCCTGCTCGTCGCCTCGATGGTGGCCTTCGCGGTATCGAGGTTCAGCTGGCGCTTCAATCTGTTCGTTCTGATGGTCTTCGTGGCCGGCAACCTCTTGCCTCAGCAGGTCATCATCGTCCCGCTCTACAGGGTCTATCTGGCCCTGCCGATCCCCGCGCCCTTCAGTGACAACGGCGTGCTCTACAACCAGCTCATCGGCATCCTGTTCATACACATCATCTTCCAGATGGGCTTCTGCATCTTCGTGCTCAGCAACTACATGAAGACGCTGTCCAAGGAGCTCACTGAAGCGGGTCTGGTTGACGGCGCCTCGGTGTTCCGGATCTGGTGGAGCATCATCCTGCCCCTCTGCCGGCCGGCGCTGGCAGCCCTGGCGACCCTGGAGTTCACGTTCATCTACAACGACTTCTTCTGGGCCCTGATTCTGATCAGCTCCGGGGACAGGCGGCCGATCACGTCCGCCCTGAACAACCTGCAGGGGCAGTTCTTCACAAACTACAATCTCCTGGCTGCGGCGTCGTTGCTGGTCGCCATTCCGACGATCATCGTCTACGTCCTGCTGCAGAAGCAGTTCATCCGCGGCCTGAGCCTCGGTTCCACCAAGGGTTAACGCCTGGTCGCCTTCCGGCCTGGTCCGGAGAGACCACCAAGAACAACGGGGCCGGCCTTGTGCCGGTCCTGTGTCTATTCGGCGGTGGACCATGCCGCCGATTGTCGCTTCTGACGCGCAGCGGAGCTGACGATGCCGATCTCCTGGAATGCCCAATCCCAGCAGTTCCACCTGCGCAACGAATCGATCAGCTATGTGATGCGGGTCCTGGACAACGGCTGGCTCGGCCAGCTGTACTTCGGACCGCCGCTGGCGGACGACGCCTCGTACGCATACCTCGGCCCGGCCGAGTTCCTCGGCTTCTCGAACCGGGTGGGCGAGGCGATCGCTCTCGAGTACCCGACCGGAGGCAGCGGCGACTTCCGGGTGCCCGCCCTGGTGGGCGAGCAGGCCGACGGCTCGACCGTCCTCGATCTGCGCTACAGGAGCCACAGCCTGATTCCCGGCAAGCCGGCCCTGGCGGGTCTGCCGTCGACCTACGTCGAAGTGGGCGGCGAAGCTGAGACTCTCGAGGTTGTCCTCGCGGATTCGATGAGCGGCCTCGAGGTGGAGCTTCGCTACACGATCTACCGCAATCGACCCCTCGTGGTCCGAGGAGCCAGGATCGTCAATCGCGGTCAGGCTCCCGTTGTCTTGCGCACGGTCATGAGCGCGTCGCTGGACATTCCCGACGCCGACTGGACGCTCATCACGCTCAATGGTGAGTGGTCCCGCGAGCGTTCGATCGATCGGCGCGGGCTGCGTCCGGGGCGCCAATCCGTGGCCAGCAACCGGGGCACCTCGAGTTCGCAGCACAACCCGTTCTTCGCCCTTGCCCGTCCTTCCGCGACCGAAGATCGAGGCGAAGTGATCGGCGTCTCGCTGGCCTACTCGGGCAACTTCCTGGCTGAGGCCGAGGTGGAGCCGTTCGGGTCGACGAGGGTCCGGGTCGGCATCAACCCGGAGGGATTCTCCTGGCTGCTGGACCCCGGCCTCGCCTTCGACACCCCCGAGGCGATCCTCGTCTACTCCGCGAATGGTCTGGACGAGATGAGCCAGGCCTACCACGACCTGCTCCGAACTCGGATGGCCAGGGGTGCCTGGCGCGACAAGCCCCGCCCGATTGTGCTCAACAACTGGGAAGCCACCTACTACCAATTCGACGAAGCCCGGCTGCTCGAGATCGCTTCCGCGGCGCGTGACCTCGGCGTCGAGCTGTTCGTCCTCGACGACGGCTGGTTCGGGCGGCGAGACGACGACACGACTTCGCTGGGCGACTGGCAGGTCGACAGGCGCAAGCTGCCCGGAGGCCTCGAATCGCTGGCCGGCAAGGTCGAGGCCATGGGCCTGCGGTTTGGGCTATGGATCGAGCCGGAGATGGTCAGTCGGGCCAGCAAGCTGCACGAGGCGCACGCCGACTGGGTGGTGGGCATCCCGAGCCGGCCTCGGACCGAGAGCCGGAACCAGTACGTCCTGGACATGTCCCGACCCGAGGTTGTCGACTACCTCTTCGGTGTGCTCTCGGGGATTCTGGGCAGCGCCCCGATCTCGTACGTGAAGTGGGACATGAACCGGGCTATCACCGAGCCCTTCACGCCGACACTGCCGGCGTGGCGGCAGGGCGAGTTCATGCATCGCCACATTCTGGGGGTCTACTCCCTCTACGACCGCCTCACGAGAGCCTTCCCAGGAATCCTCTTCGAGTCGTGCGCCAGCGGCGGCGCCCGCTTCGATCCCGGGCTGCTGGCCTTCGCGCCCCAGGCCTGGACCAGCGACAACACCGACGCGATCGACCGGTTGAGGATCCAGTACGGGACGTCCCTCGTCTACCCGCTCAGCTCCATGGGCGCCCATGTTTCGGCCGTCCCCAACCACCAGACCGGCCGCGTCGCGCCCTTCAGTACCCGGGCCCTGGTCGCTTTCTTCGGGGACTTCGGCTACGAGCTCGATCCGACCAAACTGTCCAAGCAGGAGCGGACCCAGATCAAACACCAGGTTGCCTTCTACAGCCGTTGGCGCGAGCTTCTCCAGTTCGGCCGCCTCCACCGCCTCATCAGCCCATTCGAGGGCGACGGCAACGACACAGCCTGGATGGTCGTGGCCCCCGACCGGCGGGCGGCGATCGTCGGCTTCTACCGCGTTCTGAGCCGGGTGAACGTCGGCCCCAGGCGGTTGCGGTTGCGGGACCTCGACCCGGCCGGCAGATACAAGGTCTCGATCTGGCCTTCGTCCGCGGGTCAGGTTCAGCCGAACCTACAGATCGGCGGCGATGCGCTGATGGCCGGCGGGATCGCGGTCGAGCGCATGCGCGAGAGCACGATGGGCGACTTCCACGCCCGGCTGTACGTTCTCGAGGCTGTCTAACTCCGCCCCGGGCCCAGTTCCGGCACGCCGCGCGGAGATCGGTCCGTCAGCGACAGAGGACTTCAACGATGACCGCGAAACCGTGGCTCGCTCCCGAGTTGACCTCGGAGAACCGGCTGCCGATGCACAGCGTCCCGCACCTCGATCGTGTCTCGCTGGACGGGCGCTGGCGCTTCCAGTTGCTCCGCACGCCGGAAGAGAAACCGGCACAGACCTGGTCCGAGGCGGACGTCCCGGGCTGCTGGACGATGCAGGACTCGTGGGACCTGCCGCAATACACCAACGTCCAGATGCCCTTCCCGGGTCAACCTCTTGATCTCCCTGCCACCAACCCGACCGGGGTCTACGAGCGCGACTTCGAGCTGGACGCCGCCTGGCTGAAGGACCGCCGAGTCGTGCTCCATGTGGGCGCGGCGGAGAGCGTCCTGATCGCGAGCGTCAACGGGCAGCACGTCGGCGTGGGGAAGGATTCCCATCTCGCCAGCGAGTTCGACGTGACGGCGCTGTTGCGGCCGCGGGCCAACTCCATCTGCCTGCGCGTGGTCAAGTGGTCCGACGCTACCTTCATCGAGGATCAGGACCAATGGTGGCACGGTGGCATAACCCGCTCGGTGTACCTCTACGCCACTCCCCGGGTCCACCTCGCCGATCTGCGCGTCAATGCCGGCCTCACGGACGACCTTCGAACGGGGACCTTCGAGCTGCTGGCCGACGTCGACTTCGCCGGCCTCGAGTCGGAGGCAGGTTGGGAGATCGAGGTGCGCCTCGGCGACCTGGATCCGATGACCGCAGCCGTCCCGTTCGCGAACAAGGGCGCCGGGCCGCGGATCAACCGGGCGGACTCGGAGCCGTTGAGTCGCCACCGCTTCGACATGGTCGCCAAACTCGTCTCGGTCGGGTTGTCGGGCGAGGAGGAGGCCGGGTGGCAGGCCATAGCCCCGCAGATGCGACCACCGCTGGACGGACGGGCGATCGTACGAGCGTCGCTGCCCGAGGTGCGGGTCTGGTCGGCCGAGCAGCCGAGCCTGTATCCGCTGCATGTCGGCCTGCGCTCGCCCCAGGGTGAAGTGGTCGAGGAGGCGGACCTGCGGGTCGGTTTCCGGCGCGTCGAGATCGATGGGTTGCGTCTGCTGATCAACGGCGAGCCGGTTCTGCTGCGCGGCGTCAACCGCCACGATTTCGACAGGCACACCGGTCGCGTCATCTCGGCCGATTCGATCCGGGCGGACATCATCGAGATGAAGCGCTTCGGCTTCAATGGCCTGCGGACCTCGCACTACCCCAACGACCCGGTCCTGCTCGAGCTGACCGACGAACTCGGCATGTACGTCTTCGGCGAAGCCGACATCGAATCGCATGCCTTCATCGACCGGCTGTGCGATGACCCTCGCTATCTCAACGCCTGGGTAGATCGCGGCGCTCGCATGGTTCACCGCGACAAGAACCACCCCTCGGTGATCGTCTGGTCGCTGGGCAACGAGTCGGGCCACGGTGCGAACCACGACGCCGAGGCCGGCTACATCCGCCGCTACGACCCATCGCGGCCGCTTCACTACGAGGGCGCAATTCGCTGGGACTGGGCGTCCGATCAGAGGGTCAGCGACCTGACCTGCCCGATGTACCCGCCGATCTCGGCGCTGGTCGAGCACGCCCAGTCCGGCCGCCAGCTCCATCCGCTGATCATGTGCGAGTACTCGCACGCCATGGGGAACAGCAACGGAACCCTGGCCGAGTACTGGGACGCGATCGAGTCCACGGACGGTCTGCAGGGCGGCTTCATCTGGGAGTGGTGGGACCACGGCCTGGTGCAGAAGCTCCCCGACGGCACGACGCGCTGGGCCTACGGTGGCGATTTTGGGGACCTGCCGAACGACGGCAACTTCTGCCTGGACGGCCTGGTTTGGCCCGACCGGAGGCCGAAGCCGGCGCTGTTCGAGCATCGTCAGCTTGCCGCTCCGGTCCGGATGACGGCTGTGCCGGGGGACGGAGAGGCATTGCGGAAGCACGGTCAGATACGGATCGAGAACCGGCAGTACTTCACCGGGCTCGATTGGCTGCGCGCCACGTGGGAACTGGGTGCCGACGGCATGCGAATCGCGGGCGGCGAACTGCCACTCCCCGATGTCGCGCCCGGGGCGGAGGCCACGGTCGCTCTGCCCGGCTGGCAGGAGCAGAAGGACGATGGCCGCGAGCTGTGGCTGACGCTGCGGTTCCGGACGGCCGCGGCGGAGGCCTGGGCTCCGGCTGACTTCGAGCTGTGCTGGGCCCAGCTGCCGCTGTCCGAGCGCGGCGGTGCCACGCTGCCGGCCCCCGAACCGGCCGGCGAGGTTGCGATCGACGCCGAGGGGTTGCTGGTTCACGAGCTGCTCGCCTCGCCGCCCAGGCTGAGCTTGTGGCGAGCCCCGACGGACAACGATCGGATCGTCGGGCTGGGGGCACGCTGGAAGGAGTGGGGTGTCGATCGTCTCACGCGGACGGTGCGGTCGATCCAGCGCCAGCCGGGGGTGACAATCGTCGACGCGGACGAGACCACCGCAGGCGGCATCGTGATCCGCCACGAACGGAAGCTGCGGCCGCTTCCGGGCGGAGGCGTTGTGGTCGAGGAAACCGCGGTGATACCCGACGAACTGACCGACCTGGCTCGCGTCGGCGTCGCCTTCGAGGCCGTTGCCGGCCTGGAGCGCACCGCCTGGTACGGCCGTGGGCCTGTCGAGTCCTATCCGGACCGCTGGCACGGGGCTCCGGTGGCGCGCTGGAGCGCGACGGTCGCCGACGAATACGTTCCGTACGTCAAGCCGCAGGAGAACGGCGGCCACGTTGACGTTCGATGGCTCGAGCTGTCGGACGGCAATGGGCGGGGCTTCCGTATCACGAGCGATCGGCCCCGCCAGGTCTCGGCCACTCACTTCAGGGCCGAGGACCTTGCCGGCGCGAAACACGATGTCGAGCTGACGCCCCGGGCGGAGACGGTCGTCTATCTCGATGCCGCCCACCGGGGCCTCGGGACCGCCAGTTGCGGTCCCGACACGCTGCCGCAATACCTGGTTGGCCCGGGCACCTACCGCTGGTCCTGGGCCCTTACGCCGCTTCGCTGACCTCGCCCCGCTGCCTGGAGGCCACCATGTCTGAGTTCAAGATCGGCATCAACCTGTGGAGCCAGGGAGGAACCTGGGCCGAGCTCCTGGACGCCGCCCAGAGGGTCGACGACCTCGGCTATGAGCACCTCTGGACGTGGGACCACCTGAAGGCGATCTTCGGCGATCCCGATCAGCCGATCGTGGAAGGCTGGACGGCAATCACGGCCTGGGCAATGAGAACCCAGCACGTGAAGGTCGGTCTGATGGTCGGGGCGAATACGTTCCGCAACCCCGGGCTCGTGGCGAAGATCGTGGCCACTCTCGACCACGCGTCGGAGGGGCGGGCGATCCTCGGCATCGGCGGGGCCTGGTTTGAGCTGGAGCACCAGGAGTTTGGCTTCGAGTTCGGTTCCAGCCCGGGCCAGCGGCTCGACTGGCTGGACGATTCGGTGGCGGCGATTCGCGACCTGACCGACGGCCGAAAGGTGACGTCGAAGCCGGGTTCGCATTACGGCTTCCGCGACCTGACCATCCAGCCCCTGCCGGTCCAGAAGCGGCTGCCCATACTGATCGGCGGCAACGGCCGGACCAAGACGCTGCGCACGATTGCCCGCTACGCGGACATGTGGAACGGCTTCGGGCTGCCGGATGAGCTCCACGAACTGGACGGCGTGCTTCGGCGCCATTGCGAGGAGGTGGGCCGCGACGAGGGCGAGATCGAGCGGTCGGTCAACCTCTGGCTGGTCATTCGCGATTCCGAGGCCGAAGCGCGGCGCCTCTGGGTGGACTGGATGGAGTTGAACAAGACGGAGCCCGAGCGTGCCATCGAGCCGTCGCGGCCGCTGCTGGGCTCGCCCGAGACGATAGCCGAGCGCCTGGCTGAGTACGCCGCCATCGGCTTCCGGACGGCGATAGTCGAGATGCCGGCGCCATACGACGTCGAGACGATCGAGAGGCTGGCCCGGGAGGTCCGGCCGATGGTCGAGCGCGGGGCGTCCTGAGCGGCCCTGCCGCTAGGGCTCGGCTTCGCGCGGCCCAGCCGGGCTCTCTAGTGGGGTCCTATCAGCGAGGCTGTGAGGAGGGCAAGTGCCACTACGAAGGCGACCAGAACGAAGAAGACCGGCCACGCCAGGATGCCCTGGATGCGCCTCCGAAACGAGACAGGATGACTGGCGCGGGCCGCGGCCTGGCTTCGAACACGCGAGTTCAGCGTGCGTAGCAGGAAGGCCCTGACCATGACGATGGCCACCGCGCACGCCATCGCAATCACGAGGTACTTCACCCGCCAAGTGTAGACGTTGCGATCCGCTACCCTGCCCGCAAATCGTGACGGGTAGGAGTATCCTTAGCGCCCAAAGTCGGCCGGACTTGTAGGCGCCTGTCGAAGCAGAGGTCTCCGAAAGGCGGCCGAAGGAGGAACTCAAATGCCGTGGGGCCTGACTCCCGCCCACCTGATCGTGATCCTGGTCATCGTCCTGATCGTCGTCGGGCCGGGCAAGCTTCCCGACACCGGCGCGGCGCTCGGACGGGCCCTGCGCGGCTTCAAGGAGGCAATGGACGGGACCGAGACGGGTCTGACCTCGGGATCGGAGCAAGCCACCCCGACTCAGCCACCTCAAGCGACGCCCGCCCAGCCTCAGCCCCCCTATCCTCCGCAGCAGGCCGGGCAGTACGCTCCGCCGCAGTATCCGGCCCAGCCCCCGTACTCCGGCCAGTACCCGCCCCCTCAGGGCTACGTCCCCCCGGGCTACGTTCCGCAGGGCTACGTCCCGCAGGCTCAGCCTGGACAGCAGGCTCAGCCTGGACAGCAGCCTCAGCCGGCCCCGGGCTATCCGGCCCAGTACCCGCCTGCTCAGCCGTATCCCGTGACGCCGCCTCAGCCGGGGGCTGCACCCAGCCCGCCCGTGCAGCCGGTCGAGACCGGCTCGAAGGAGCAGCAGGGCTGACGTTCGGCCGACGCGCGGCTCATCTGGGGATCTTGGGGCCCATTGCCGTGCCGCGGCCGCCCTTGGAGCTGCCGAGGCCCAGTACGTCGACCGCGGCGATCTCGGCGGCGAGTCCCCCGAGAGGCCTCAGGACGGCCAGGATCCTGGCCGTCGCGAACGGCGATGCGGTCTTCTTCTGCCCGAACGAGAATGACTCGAAGCCGCGATAGCAGGAGCGCGGCGTAGCCCGGCCGTCGGAATCCAGGTTGTAGGCGATCAGGCAGGCGGCCAGCTCGGCGACGGCGCGACGGTCCGCGGGCTCCGATGCTGGGCCGTCCTCCTGCCACAGCTGCGGGTAACGCCCGATCGCGTCCAGCACACCCAGAACGTTGTACCAATAGGGCGGCCACTTAACCGTCTTGAAGGCAAGACCGTGCCCGAACATGTACGGCTTGGCCGTCCCGCGGCGGGACCAGATGCGCAAGATCGTACGGGCCGCTTCCAGGGCCTGGACTGCTGAGAGCGGGCGGCGGCTCTCCGGCAGGCGCGAGATGGCACGCAGGGCCTGCAGCGTGACCTGCGGACAGGCATCACTCTTGCGTCCGGGGCCACGGAACGAGTTGCTGGGAACGCAGGGCCAGGCCGGTCCGTTGTCCGTGACCGTCAGATCGGAGGCCATGCGCTCCAGGGCGGCCCGGACGACAGGGTGGTCTGCATGCCCGAAGCGGATCAGAACGTCGGCGATCATGTGGCTGTCGCAGAGCAGAGCGCTCCGCACCGGCTCCGGACCGAGGCGGCTGAAGGGGGCGGTCGACGCCAGTCGACCCAATTCGTCGTGATGGCCGAGCATGGCTTCGACGGCGGCGTCGACGCGCGGCTCGTCGCCGGCCCGCAGGCCCATGTCGGCCAGCAGTCCGAGCAGGTTGGGCATGAAATCGGCGCTGTTGTGGCCGCTCACCGGCGGCGGGTTCTCCCAGTCGGGAAGCCGGGCGACCAGCTCTCGGGTGCCGGGGTGCGCCAGGACGTCGCGGTGGACTGCCTCGACCTCGGGGTCGTGCGCCGGCCTCTCGAGCACCTGGGACAGCGTGATCCAGCGGGTTGCCGGCTCGTCGCTCGCGAGCAGCCAGTCGAGGGTGGAGGCGGAGGTGAAGGCGAGCATCGCCGGCCAGCGTAGCGGACGTCGCCGCGCCATGTCACCCCACTGCGGTCGCCTCGCCCAGCGCGGCCCGCAGGTAGCGGCCGGTGTGGCCGTCAGGGCAACGGGCCACGTCCTCGGGAGTGCCGGCCGCGACAACCCGCCCTCCGGAGTGCCCGCCTTCGGGGCCGAGGTCGATGACCCAGTCGGCGCGGGCGATCACCTGCAGGTTGTGCTCGATGACGACGACCGAATTGCCGTCCCGCACGAGCCGGTCCAGGATGCCCATCAAGCGTTCGATGTCCGACAGATGCAGGCCCGTGGTCGGTTCGTCCAGGACGTAGACGTTGCCGCCCTTGCCGAGCTCGGTGGCCAGCTTGAGCCGCTGGCACTCCCCGCCGGAGAGTGTGGAGAGTGGCTGGCCCAGGGTCACGTAGTCCAGGCCCACCTCGCACAGCAGCCGCAGCGCGGCGGCGACGCGCCCCCGCCCCGCCCCGGCGCGCCGATCGCCGGTGGAGCACTGCCCGCCGCAGCGCCCGTCGCCGAAGAAGTCCAGCGCCTCGCGAGCCGTGAGAGCCAGCACGTCGGCGATGCCCAGATCACCCCAGCGCAGCTCCAGCACCTCGGGCCGGTAGCGGCGCCCCTCGCAGTCGGAGCACTCGATCCGAACCGCGTCCAGGAAGTTCATCTCGATGCCGATGGACCCCGCGCCCTTGCAGGTGGGGCAGCCGCCCTCCGAATTGAAGGAGAAGAGCGAGGCAGGCTGGCCTGTCGCGGCGGCGAACAGGCAGCGGACATCGTCGAAGAAGCCGAGGTAGGTGGCCGGGTTGGAGCGGCTGTTCTGTCCGATCGGGGCCTGATCCACCACTATCGCCGAGCCGATCTGCCGGGCGAAGACGCGCAGGGTCCGGCCCAGGCGCTTCTGGTCGATGACGATCGAGGTCCCCAGGCCG
>CAZFLI010000027.1:0-11130 GCA_964519845.1 uncultured Anaerolineaceae bacterium
GGCCCAAAGCCTCGAGGGCGGCACCGCGGGCGGTCTTGCCGTGGATGCCGGCGTACTCGCAGGCCAGGACCACGTTCTCGAACGCGGTCAGGGTCGGCACAAGGTTGAAGTCCTGGAACACGAAGCCCATCCGGCGGGCCCGGATGCGGGTCCGCTCGCCGTCGCTCAGGACGATCATGTCGCGGCCGCCGAACGTCAGCTCCGGACGCGGGCCGTGGTTCAGGTCCGGGGCGTGGAGCAGGCCCAGGATGTGCATGAGCGTGCTCTTGCCCGATCCGGACGGGCCCATGATCGCCACCATCTCGCCTTCGGCGATCTCGATGGCCGCGCCGCGCAGCGCCTCGACGGTGTTGCGGCGGCCCAGGCGGTAGGTCTTGCGCAGGTTGCGGGCTGTCAGCAGGGCCACGGTGGAGTCTCCTTCCGGCGGGTGGGCGGTCATTCGTAGCGGAGCGCGGCCACGGGATCCAGCCGCGCGGCATGTACTGCCGGCACGAACCCGGCCAGGGCGCCCAGGAAGGTGGAGAAGAGAAGGGCAGTGGCAGCCGTCCCGGCCGTCAGCTCAAAGAGGATCGTCCCGGACGATCGGCCCGCCTCGTTGGCCATCGTCACAACCAGCCAGCCGAGGGCCAGGCCTATCGATCCGCCGATGAGCCCGATGGCGGCCGATTCGGTGACGAACTCACGGACGATGCGCGTGCGACTGGCGCCGATGGCCCGCTTGATGCCGATCTCGCGTGTGCGCTCGGCCACGGACATGGCCATGGTATTGATTGTCGACAGCCCGCCGACCACGACGCTGATCAGACCGACGCCGACCAGGACGGCGTTGAGCATGTCCGCGTACGAGCCGGCCAGGCGATCGAAATCGTCGGGGCCCATGGTCCCCAGTTCGGGGTCGAGAGCTTCGATCGCGGCGGCGATGGCGCCCGGATCGGCGCCCGGCTCGGGGTAGACCGTGAAGCCGGTCACGACCCTGGATGCGTCAAGGTCGTCGCGGATCAGCGACGGCAAGGTGCTCACGTACAGGCGTTGCCCGGTCGCAAGCGGGACCTTGGCGGCGATGTCGGGCTGGGTCAGCGTCTGCTTCAGGACGCCCACGACGAGGAATTCCCGGCCTCGCATAGTGAATGTGTCGCCGGCGTGCTTCCCGTACTGCAGGGCGATGTCCGAGCCCAGGACGGTGACGTCGGCTCCCTCGTCCGCCGGCGTGAGCAGCCGTCCCTCGGCCGGCTCCAGGCGGAGCGTCGTGCGGCCCTGATCCGCCCCGGCCGGCTCGGCGGTGATCATCGGCGGCAGGCTCATCGTCATCCCGGTCGGATCCTCGGTCAGGTCGAGCTGCACGCTCGAGACGACTACGTCCACGCCGGGGATCTCGGCGATGCGGTCGCCGACGGCGATGTCGAGCGGGTTCGACTGAGGCGCGCTGCCCCCTCCGCCCCAGACCGCCACCACGCCGCTGTCGAAGTAGGCGGCGCCGTTGTCGACCATGACGTTGATGCGGTTGGCCATCGAGCCGAAGACGACCAGGGCCCAGATGCCGATGGTGACGCCCAGGATCGTCAGGCTCGTTCGGAGCTTGCGGCGGGCCAGGTTGCGCAGGATTCGCATTCGATCATGTCCTTGTGGCGGGTGGTGCTCACACGATCGGGCGAAGGGAAGGCGGCTACATCGGGGCAAGCCCGTCCTCGCCCATCCGGGCAAACCCTGGAAACACCGTGCTCGTCTGGGGGCTATCCCCATGGCGCAGCGCTCGACACCGATGCGAGGATTGCCCTGTGAAGGCGTTCCTGGCGGCTGAACGTCGCCGCTGGCTCGGGCTCGGGGCGATCCTCGTCGCCACCGCGTTGCTGTCGTCGGTGCCAATCGTCATCGACGGCTGGTGGTTCGACGTTACCTCGCCCGGCACCGCAGCCCAGATGCCGGTCCGGGTCGCGCTGGCCGCCTCATGCTGGATTTCGGTCGCGGCCGGTCTCATCGCCCGATCGCGGCGCCCGGAGAATCCAATCGGCATGTGGATGGTCCTGTCCGGCCTGGCCGGTCCATTGGCCTTCCTGGTTGGGGCGGACTCGCCGGTGCTGACGCTCGCCTCCGCGGTAGCCTTCGTGGCGGCCTCCGGCCTGGGAGTGGCCGTGGCGATCTCGTTCCCGACCGGGCGGCTCGATGGTCGGGCGCCCTGGGCGGTGGCCGGGGTGGTTGCGATCTGCATCGTCTACCGGCTGCAGCAGATCGTGCTGGCCGATCCGACCGCCTCGGTGCCCGGCTGGCGGACGCCCAACCCCTACCACATGGATATCGACCCGGGAGTCCTCGAGGCATACACCGTCATCTACACGGCCTTCGGCATCGGCTTCCTGCTCGTCTTCGGCTACTGGCTGGCGCGCCGCTGGCTCGGCCTGCGGGGGCCCGGTCGGCGGTCGATCGCGCCGGTGATGGCTGGAGGCCTGGTCTTCGTCGTGGCCTCGGTCGTGCAGGCCGCAGTCGAGACGGCCGGGCTCGACCAGCAGGCGGTCGACGCAGTCCGATTCCTTCACACCCTGAGCTTCTCCGCGATCCCACTGGGCTTCATGGCCGGCGTGCTGCGCGTCCGGATGGCCCGTTCGCTGATCGCCGACCTGGTCGTGGAGCTGGGCGAGACGCCCGAGCCGGCCGAGCTGAGGCAGGCTCTGGCGAGCGCGCTGGACGACCCCTCGCTCGAGGTGGCCCTCTGGTCCGGAGAGGATGGCTCGTTCGTGGACGAGACGGGCACTCCCATCCCGGACGTGGATGAAGCCGCGGGCGGCCGGGCCGTGATGCTGTTGGAGCGAGGCGGCGAGCCGCTGGCCGCCATCCTCCACGACCCGGCGCTGCTGGAGGACCCGGGCCTGGTCGCCTCGGTAGCCACGGCCGTTCGCCTCACGGTCGAAAACGACAGGCTCCAGGGTCAGGTGCGGGCCCAGCTGGCGGAGGTTCGGGCATCGCGGCGGCGCATCGTGGAGGCGACCGACGCGGAGCGGCGCCGCCTCGAGCGCGACATCCACGACGGGGCGCAGCAACGGCTGGTCTCGCTGTCGCTGGCCCTGGGCCGGGCGCGCGGGCAGCTGGACCACGAGGCGGCACCGGCGCTGGCGGCCGCGCTGGCCGAGGCCACGGATGAGGTCCGGGCGGCGCTGGCGGAACTGCGGGAGCTTGCGCGCGGCATCCACCCGGCGATCCTGACCGACGCCGGCCTGGAGGCGGCGGTGCGGTCGCTGGTCGAGAGATCGGCAGTGCCGGCCACCCTGGAATCGGCCGTGCCCGACAGGTTCGGGCCCGGGGTCGAGGCCACGGCCTACTTCGTGGTCTCCGAGGCGCTGGCCAACGCGGCCAAGCATGCCGGCGCCAGCTCGGCCCGCGTCTCGCTCGTGGCCGCCGGCGGCGAGCTGGCCGTGGAGATCCGCGACGATGGACGCGGCGGCGCCGACCCGGCGCACGGCTCCGGGTTGCGAGGCCTGCGAGATCGCGTGGAAGCGGCCGGCGGCCGCCTCGAGATAATCAGCCCGGCCGGCGAGGGAACGACCGTCCGCGCCACCCTGCCGCTGGAGGAGCCGAAATGAGCGATTCGATCCGCGCCGTCATCGCCGATGACTCCGTTCTGCTGCGCGAGGGAGTGGCCCGGCTCCTCGCCGAAGCGGACTTCGAGATCGTGGCCCAGTGCGGCACCGCCGAGGAGCTCCTCGCGCTGGTGCGAGAAACCCGCCCGGACGTGGCTGTCGTCGACATCAAGATGCCGCCCACCCATACGGACGAGGGGCTCGTGGCGGCCGACGCGATCCGCAAGGAGCACGGCGGCCGCGTCGGCGTGCTGGTCCTGTCGCAGTACGTGGAGACGGCCTTCGCCCTGCGCCTGGTCACGGAGGGCGAAGGGGGAGTGGGCTACCTGCTCAAGGATCGCGTCTCGGATGTGGAGGACTTCTCAGACGCAGTGCGCCGGGTCGCGCGCGGAGGCTCGGTGATCGATCCGGAGGTGGTATCGATCCTGGTCAACCGGCGGCGCGAGCGCGGCCCGCTGGATGAGCTGACCGGCCGCGAGCGGGAGGTCCTGGCGCTGATGGCCGAGGGCCGCTCTAACCAGGCCATCTGCGAGCGCCTCTTCATCACCCCCAAGACCGTCGAAGCCCACACCGCCAGCATCTTCTCCAAACTGGACCTGCTGCCGGCGGTGGACGACCACCGGCGCGTCCTGGCCGTGCTGGCCTACCTGCGCCGTTAGTCGGTGCCTGAGCCGGTCTGCCGGAGGCTCGATCCGATCGCCTAGACTGTCGGCGAAGGAGGTCGCCGATGGCTCGATCCGGCATTCGGCCCCAGGGGCAGATGCGGCTGTCCGCCCGGCTGGCGATCCTGGCCCTTGTCGTGGCGGGCTGCGGCTCAACGAGCTCGTCCGCGCTTACGCCCTCGCCCACCGCCTCGCCGACCGTGCCGCCGGATCGCGAGGCCACCATCCCAAGCGGGGCCGTAAAGATGACGCCCCAGACGGACCGCAGCCCCGTCGAGTCCCTCTCCGACGAGTTCGAGCAGCCGGTGCCGCTGGGCCCCGGGGTCAACACTGCCGGCGCCGAGGATTCTCCCTTCGTGCTGCCGGACGGCAAGACCCTCTACTTCTTCTTCACCCCGGACGTGAAGGTCCCCGTCGAGAAGCAGATCCTCGACGGCGTCACCGGCATCTGGGTCTCGCACCAGATCAACGACGAGTGGACTCCGGCCGAGAGGATCGTCCTTCAGGATCCGGGCAAGCTCGCCCTGGATGGGTGCGAGTTCGTGAGCGGAGACGTGATCTGGGTCTGCTCCGCGCGCGAGGGCTACGAGGGCCTCCACTGGTTCACCGCCCGATTTGCCGATGGCCGTTGGGGCGACTGGCAGCTGGCCGACTTCCCGGCCAGCTACGAGGTGGGCGAACTGCACTTCACCGCCGACGGCAACACGGTCTACTTCCATTCCTACCGCGCCGGCGGCATGGGCGGCATGGACGTGTGGACTTCGTCCAAATTGGCCGACGGCAGCTGGGGCGAGCCGGTCAACGTGGCCGCCGTCAACAGCGCTCGCGACGATGGCTGGCCCGCTCTGTCGCAGGACGAGCAGGAGTTGTGGATCTACCGAGACTACGCTCTGTGGCGCTCGAAGCTCGTAGACGGCAAGTGGCAGACGCCGGTGAAGATGTTCGGGCCGCTGGCCGGCGAGGCCTCGCTCGATTCGGCCGGCAACGTCTACTTCGCCCATCACTACTTCGACGCCGACGAGAACATGATCGAGGCCGACATATACGTGGCCTACCGCAAGCAGGCGCCCTAGCCCGGGACGATCTCCCTGGCCGTCACCAGCGAGTCCGGTGAGGCCAGCTTCACGCCCTCGACGATGGCGTCCATATGGCGAGCCAGCAGTTCGTCGGAGATGCCGGGCGGGGCGTAGGTGGTGAACACGGCCGTCCGAGTGTCGGGCGCGAGGCGGGTCCGGTCGTCGGGGCCGTAGACGATGCTCGAGACGATGCCGTCGCCGTCGCGAATGCACATGTCGCCCGCCGCGGCCTGGATCTCCCGACCCCCGATGCCGGTGTAGCGATCGCCGGCGGCAACCAGGTCGACGGTCAGCTCGCCGGCCAGGCGGTCGGCGTCGTGGCCGGCCGTGAGAAGCCCCGTCTCCAGCTCGGCCCGGAACATGGCCGCCACCAGGGTGCCCCGGGCGCGCAGCGGCTTGTCCTTGAAGACGACCGATTCGAGCTGCAGCAGAACGTGGTAGGTCTTGTCGAAGCGCCGGTAGTAGGAGGCGTAGGCCGCCAGCTCGGGCCGGGCCAGCAGATCGGCTCGGGCGGCGCCGGCGTAACGAGCCCGCAGGCCGGTGGCCGTCTCGTCGAGCAGCGCGTCGAGGGCAGGGTGGCCGTCCGGATTGAGGACCCCGGCCACGCACAGCAGGCCGACCCGCGCTCCTGGGCAGGCGGCGGCCCACGACTGCGACATGGCCAGGCTCAACTTCCGGGTGGACATGACACGGCGAGTGTAGGCGCCCGAAACGCCGTCTTGTGTCACGCTTCCGGCATGAACCCGAACCCTCTGGCCCGATTGTCCGCGCCCTCCGCCATCCTGTTCGACCTGGACGGAACGCTGGTCGACACCGTGCACCTGCGCATCGCGGCCTGGGAGGAGGCGCTTCGCGGCAGCGGGATCGAGGTGGCTCCGGGGTTGATCGGCGCCCACGTCGGGGCCGATGGGCGCTGGCTGGCGCGCGAGATGGGCCGAGCCGCCGGGCGCGAGATGGACTGGGCCGAGAGCGACGCGATCGATCGGCTGAGCGGCTCGCTCTTCGACGAGTTGAACACTGCCCCGGAGCCGCTGCGCGGCGCCCACGAACTGCTTACGGCGCTGGAGCGGGGCCCTCTGCCGTTTGCCATCGCCACCGCCAGCCAGCCCGGTCAGGTGGCCGTGTCGGTGGCCGCCCTGCGACTGCCGAACCCGCCGCCGATCACCGACGCCGGGCACGTCGAGCACGCCAAGCCGGAGCCGGATCTGCTGCTGGCAGCCGCGGCTCAACTCGGCGTGGCGCCCCAGGGCTGCTGGTACGTTGGCGATTCGACCTGGGACATGATGGCCGCCGTGCGTGCCGGCATTGTCGGCGTGGGCGTCCGGACCGGAGTAGCCGACGCCGGCGACCTCACGGCCGCCGGCGCCTCGGTGGTACTGGATGGCCTGCCGGCCCTGCAGGACGACCTGCGAGCCCGGGGCCTGCTCGGCTGAGCGCTAGCTCTTGGTTGTCGGGTCGTTGACGCGGCCCATGAAGAGGATCGTGCCGCTCACCTTCTCGCGAATGAGATAGATGAAGGGCTTGTCGACGTGGAAGTCGACCTTCGGAGGCGGCGTGTCGCCCCCCGCCGAACCCTTACCGCCGACCTCGATGGTCACCGCGGCTGCTATCACGCCATCTTCGTTGACGTCGATGTTGGCCTGGTGGATGACGTGCTGGATGTAGAGAGGCGAGGCGATCGGGTCCGTGGTGATGCCCGTCAGATCGGCCGCGACAGGACTGAAGAGAGCGTTCATGCCCATCGACTGCAGCGTGTCGGACAACTCGAACCTGGTGTCGACCGAGAACTTCGGCAACCACAGAGTGACGATGTACTGGGAGGCGGTCAGCTTCGTGCTGATGCCGGCCAGCCCCGCAGTCGTGAGGCTGCCCGTGAAGGCGGACATGTCGTCGGGCAAGATGACCGTCATCGAGAGCGTTGACGGGCCCGACAGTGGTATTTCGACGGCCCGGTAGCCCGGTCCGGACGCGTAGTCCATGTAGCTGCCTTCGCCCTCCATGGTGGGGACGTTGACCTTGACGCCCGTGTTGGTGGTGAAGGGCCTCGACTTGGTGAGATCGGACCAGAACGGCGTCTGCCAGGGTGCGTTCATGTAGATCGCGTTTGCCAGAACGAGGCGGGCGGTTGCGGCAAGGTCGCCCGGGTGGAGGATCTCGGGGATCCGGCCTCGGGTGGCGTAGTTGGCCCACTTGTTGATCAGCAGACGCGCCGCCTCCGGATCGTTCATGAAATCGAGCTGGCCCACGCCCGCGCCGAAGGACGAGCTGAGCGAGTCGAGATAGGGCTGTTTGATCGTCATGCCCGGCTGGGCGAAGGCCTGGTTGGCGATCCGCAACTCGATCAGGGGATTCTGGTTGCCGCCCGGGACAGGAGTGGCGCCCGGATCTGCCGGGGAGCCGTACTCATCCGCGTAGATCGTCTGAAGGCCCAGCTGCTTGATCAGCGCGACCATCTGGCTGCTCTGACCGGGCGCGCCGAACTCGTGCATGACGGCGTCCATCTCGGCCGCGGTGATGCCGTTCGCGCCCGGCCTGACCATCGCCGAAGCGATGGCAATGCTGGCCGGCGAGAAGCAGAGGTTCCCCTCAACGCTGAGGTGGCGCAGCAGGTCTAGACCGAAGTCGTTGATCCTGCCTCCCGCGGCCGCACCGTGATCGGCGGCCGGGCTGGCCAGCGGCGCGGTGCCCTTCAGCAGCGCGAACTTCGCTTGTTCGAGCTTCGGCCACGGTGTCGGAACCGGCGTGGGGCCGTCTTCGATCCAGGGCTCGTCCGTCGGCCACGGCGTCCAGTCCGATGCCGGCTCGGTCGGCCACAGATAGACCGACGGCTCAAGTGATGGCGTGTCTGTCGGAGACGCGGACGCCGTGCTGGGCGACACTCCCGACGGCGTGACTGCGGTGCCCGCGCACGCCGCCAATGACAATCCGACGGCCAGCAGCGCCGCCGCTCTGCGCTTCAGCGTCAGGCCCAACACTTCGTACCTCCCTCTGGGACTTGCCTCGTCGGGGGTCAGACGCGTCCTGCCGGCTCGCGGTTACGAGCCGGCAGGTGCGACTGGCGTCTGGGCGCTGAGCGCTAGCTCTTGGTGGTCGGGTCGTTGACGCGGCCCATGAAGAGAATCGCGCCGCTCTTCTTGTCGCGGATGAAGTACAGGAACGGCTTGTCCACCCGGAAGTCGACATGGGGCGGGGGCTCGCCGGCGCCGCCCAGGCCGAGGGCCACGGTCACGGCGGCCGCGGTCACGCCTTCCTCAGTGACGTCGATGTTGGCCTGGTGGATGACCTTCTGGATGAAGAGCGTCTCTTCCTTGGTGATGCCCGAGAGATCCGCCTTGTTCGGATCGAAGAGATCGAGCATGCCCATCGCCGCCAGCAGGCCCGCCACATCGAAGCGGGACTCGACGGAGTACTTGGGCAGCCAGAGGTTGACGTCGTAGGTGGTCATAGCCTTGATGGCGGCGTTCAACTTGGCCGCATCGAGTCCGGCCGAGTAGGCGGCCATGTCGTCCGGCACGATGAACGTCATCGTCAGCGAGGACATCATCTCCAGCGGCACATCGACCATCCGGTAGCCCGCCCCGGATCCGTACTGGAACGGCATCCGGATGGCCATCGTGGGGACGCTGACCTTCGTGCCGGCCGCGGTCGTGAAGGGCGCGGGTGCCGTCTTCGTCGGATCGAACTTGGTGAACCAGTTGGCCTTTAGGTAGATGGCGTTGGCCAGGGCGATCCTGACGGCTGGAGTGATGTCACCGGGCTGGAGGACGTTAGGGATTCGACCCCGGGTGTTGTCGCTGGCCCACTTGTTGATGGTCAGCCGGGCCGAGTCGGGGTCGTTCATGAAGTCGAGCTGGCCGACGCCCGCGTCGTAGGTGGAGCTGAGCGCATCGAGATACGCCTGCTCGATGGACAGGCCCTTCTGCGAGAACAGCTGGTTGGCGACCGTCAGCTGGAACACCGGGTCCGGGCTGGCCGGGTCCGGCGTGGCGCCCGGCCCCAGCGGCATCCCGTCCTTGTCCACGTAGATGGCCTCGCTGCGCAGCTGCTTCAGCAGGGCCACGATCTCGGCCTCCTGGCCGCTCGCGCCGAACTGGCTCAGCACGGCATCCATCTGAGTCGCCGTCTGCCCCCCGGCGCCCGAGCGGACCATCGCCAGGGCCAGAACGATGCTGAGCGGTGACGCGCACAGGTTGCTGTTCGCGTCGAGGCGCTGCAGCAGGGCGAGCCCGAAGCTGTTGATTCGCGCCCCGGCCGCGGCGCCGTCGTCCGCGGCGGGCGCCACGAGGGGGGCCTTGCCCTTGACGATGTCGTATTCCATTACCTGGCCGGAGGGCCAGGGCGTACCCGAGGCTTCGGGGGTGGGTGTGTCTGCCGCGGGTGCCGGCGTGACGTAGATTGTCTCGGGCGTGGCTGCCGCGCCGCCGCACCCTGCGACGATGATTGCCGCAGCGGCCACGGTGAGAGCGGCTCTCAGACCGCCCGCACTGCCGGACGTCGTGAATCCCCTGTGCAACATGCTCTCTCCTTCGCTCTCCTGGAGGCGGCGACAGGCTGAGGAGACGCCCCCGATCGGAGTCAGGTTACGCCCGCGGGCGAGACGACGCCAGGAGCGGCGAACGGGACGGCCGCCGGGGAGGACCGCCGACCGGCGCATCGAAGCGGGGAGCGGGTCTACCATGTGCGACGTGTGCGGGCCGGCCTGGCCTTCGAGCCGGGGGCGCCCACGGCCGGGCGCCGGGCGGATTGCCGGCTCGAGCGCCACGTCGGAAGGGAGGTCGAGAGATGTTCGGCAGGTCGATCAGCCCGCTGGCCTGGTTCGCCGTCGTTCTGGCCGGCATTGCCGTTGTGACCTCGTTGCTGCTGGCCGCGGGGTGGCAGCTCGGTTGGTGGCTGCTCGGCGGCTTCATCTTCTGCCATGGCTGGGTGCACTTCTTCGTTGTCGTGCCAAACGAGGCCCAGGCGGGAGCGGCCGGCCGCAGGATCGGGCTGACGGCAGGGGAGACGCGGATGGTGACGCTGCCGCTGGTCGCGGTCGCGGCCATAGGTTTCATGCTCGCCGGGCTGGCCACGGTGATGGGCTCCGGTTGGTGGGCAACCCTGATCCTGATCTCGAGTCTGGTTTCGCTGGCGCTGCTGGCCTTCTACTACAGCCGCCAGCTGATCCTAGGCATGATCATCAACGCCGTGCTGCTGGCGATCGTCGTGGCCGGTATCTGGAGGCCCTGACGGGCGCCGTGCGCAGCCACCGCCTGGACCCTGAGCTGGCCCAGTTCATCGCCGGCCTGACGCCTGCGCTGCCGGGCGATCCCGACGCACTGGGGACGGCTGGTCGGGCGCTGGGGATCGAGTGGCCTCGGGACTACACGGCCGTGATGGCCCAGCGAGACGGTGGCACGGGCGAGATCGCCGGCTGGCCAGTTCGGCTCTACTCCGCCGGTCAGCTGCTCACGGCCAACGTTGGTCCCCAGGCGCGGGGCGGCGAGGGCGTGGTCTGGTTCGGCTGGGACGGTCTGGGCGAGGACTATGGCTTCGACCGAGCCACCGGCAAGGTGGTCCTGCGGGCCGACGGCGGCGAGGTGGAAGTGACTCGCGAGTCGCTGGCGGACTGGCTGCGTCACCCGCCCGACTTCAGCGACTCGCGCCTGGAGGCCGTGCGGGCGTTGTCCCTCGCAGAAGAGCGGCGCCGAGGGCGCGAGTAGCGGCTACTCCGCGGCTGGCTGGGGCGGAACCTCGGCCGCCGACGCGGGAGCGGGCGACGCGGGAGCGGGCGACGCGGGAGCGGCCGACGCGGGAGCGGGCGTGGCGCTTGCGGCCGGCTGGGGC
>CAZFLI010000027.1:11230-18490 GCA_964519845.1 uncultured Anaerolineaceae bacterium
CGACGCGGGAGCGGCCGACGCGGGAGCGGGCGTGGCGCTTGCGGCCGGCTGGGGCGGAACCTCGGCCGCCGGCGCGGGAGCGGCAGGCGCAGGAGCGGCAGGCGCCGTGGCGGCCGGCGCGGGAGCGGGCGTGGCGCTGGCGGCCGGCAGGCGCTGCAGGTCCACGGCGCGGACGCGCCTGGTCTTGCCCGCTTCGGTGCGCACCATGGCTGCCGGGATCAGGCCGCCCACGAGCGATTCCACGACTGCCGTCTCGCCGGAATAGAGCCCGTCGCCGCCGATCCGGACGCGATGTCCGACGACGATGTCGTCGCGCCCGGCCAGGGCGGTCAGATCGATCTCGGCGACTGTGGAGCGGACGTAGCCCGGATCGCCCGGCAGTCCGGCGGTGCGCGGCTTGCGAGTGGCCGTCTTGGCAGTCGGGTAGGTCACCTTGCGCTTTCGCATACGGGTACCTCCTAGCGGGCGGCGGTTGCGAGATTGGGACGAGGCCGGTCGAACGACCGGCGGGCGGAGCCATGGGAGGAACCCGGTGCCCCACCGCGGGAGCCGCGCCGTGCCGTCGGGGCGGGCTCGCGATCCGGATCGGGCAGGAACTCCTCCACGACCGCGCACGGGATGGCCTTGCGCAGCAGCCGCTGCACGTCGCGCAACTCGCCCACCTCGTCCGGAGAGACCAGCGAGATGGCCGTGCCGCTGGCGCCGGCCCGGCCAGTTCGGCCGATGCGGTGGACGTAGTCCTGCGGATCGTGCGGCAGTTCGAAGTTGACGACGTAGGGCAGGTCCTCGATGTCGAGGCCGCGCGAGGCCACGTCGGTGGCCACCAGCACCTTGACGAAGCCTCCCTTGAACGCGGCCAGCGCTCGGGTCCGCTCCGTCTGGCTGCGGTCGCCGTGAATGGCCGTGGCGCTCACGCCCCGACGATCAAGATAGGAGGCCAGGCGCCCGGCGCCGACCTTGCTGCGGGTGAAGACCAGCACCTGGTCCATCGCATCTCGCCGGATGAGGTGGATCAGCAGATCGGCCTTGTCCGCCTGGTCGACGGGGTAGAGGACCTGGGTCAGGTTGTCGGCGATGCTGTTGCGGGCCGCCACCTCGACCGTTTCGGCGTTGGTCAGGAACTCGCCGGCCAGGCGGCGCACCTGATCGGAGAATGTGGCCGAGAAGAGCAGCGTCTGGCGCCTGGCAGGGATGCTGCCCACGATCCGGCGGACGTCGGGGATGAAGCCCATGTCGAGCATGCGATCCGCCTCGTCAAGGACGAGGACCTCGACCTGCGACAGGTTCACGCTGCGCTGGCCGATGTGATCCAGCAGGCGGCCGGGCGTGGCCACCAGGATCTCGACGCCGTTCCAGAGGGTCTTGATCTCGGGGTCGATGCGGGTACCGCCGTAGACGACGGTCGACCGAAGCGGGACGCCCCGGCCGTAGGTCTTGACCGCCTCGGCGATCTGGACGGCCAGCTCACGGGTGGGGGTCAGGATCAGGGCTCGAACCGGATGGCGGGCCGGCGAGTGGCCGGTGTTGGCCTGATGGCGGAGTCTCTCGAGGATCGGCAGGACGAATGCGGCCGTCTTGCCGGTCCCGGTCTGAGCCGCGGCGAGGACGTCGCGGCCGTTGATGATGAGTGGAATGGCTGCGCCCTGGACGGGCGTCGGGTCGGTGTATCCCTCCCGGGCCACGTTGGCGAGGAGGTCGGCCGATAGGCCGAGGTTGTCAAACGTCAAAAGGTTTCTCCTGATCGCGTCATCCGACGCTTGGTAACGTGAGCGCGCGGGCGAGACTGGCGTCCCGCCGGCAGCGCGAGTTCTGATCTAGGCAACGATCGATGCCAGCGGCCGGTCCGGCTTGGCCGTCCTGCCGGCGGCCGCCTGGGCCACCCGATCGAAGATGCGCCGGTACTGATGGCCCACCTTCCACCACACCATGGCCCGACTGTGCTGATGGGCGCGCCGTCCCATCGAGGCCCGCAGTTCCGCATCGGCCAGCAGGCCGACGACGGCCTTGGCGAGCGCGCCCGGCGACTCGGGTGTCACCAGGCTGCCGCGCCCGTCGCCGAGCATCTCGGCTGCGTAGGCAAAGGGGGTGGAGACGATAGGCCTGCCGGCGGCCATGGCGTAGGCCAGTGCGCCGGAGACGGTGCGTTCCAGGTTGGAGCACGGCGTCAGGATCAGGTCCGCAGCCTCGAGCCACGTCGCCAGCTCGACCCGGCCGACGAAGCGGTCGACGAACTTGACGCTCCCCGCCAGACCCAGCGAGGCCGCCTGCGCCTGGAGAGCGGCCCGGTACGCCGCACTCTCCTCGCTGCGATGGCCGGGATGGGTGGCTCCCAGGATCACGTAGCAGGCGGACGGATTGGCCTTGATGATGGCCGGCATGGCCGCGATCGCTCGGTCGTACCCCTTGTCCGCGTCCAGCAGGCCGAAGCTGAGGATCACCGTCTGGCCGGCCAGGCCCAGGCGCGGCTTGACCGCATCGGGCGAGACGAGCGGCAGGTCCGGGACCCCGTGCGGGACGACCTCGGCGCGCGCCGAAGGCACTCCGTAGGCTGTATGAAGCGTCGTCGCGGCGGCTCGGGACATCACGACCGTGGCGCTGGCAGTCTCAACGAGGCCCTTGACGACCTGGCGCTGCGAGGCCGTCGGGTTGCGCAACACGCTGTGGAGTGTCACCACCGAGGGGATGCGGAGCGCCCTCACGAAGTCCAGGACGTAGGCCCCGTCGTCGCCGCCCCAGCTGCGGAAGTCATGCTGCAGCGAGACGACGCTGACTCCGCGGTCGTTGAGGCCGAGAGCCGCGCGGGCGTAGTCGGGCTGGATGTCGCGCCGTATGCGGTGGCGCACCTCGGCCGGGTAGGGGCCGGTTTCGTCGGCCGGGTGGAGCGCCACGATCTCCCGCTCGCCGACCGTGGTGGCCAGGTCGTAGGTGAAGGTCGCAAGCGCGCTCTGGCGCGGCGGGTAGGTGGATACGAAGGCAGTTCTCGAGATGAATTGCTCCTGTCGAGCTTGATGCCGTTCGGCGTGCCGCGGCCCGAACTGGGTGCCCAGGCCGCGGATGCCGGACTTTGGGCGCTAGGCCGCGGTCACCTGGACGGCGCGCGGGCCCTTGGGGCTCTGCTCGACTTCGAACGAGACGCGCTCGCCGCCTTTGAGGCTATCGAAATCGAGGGGGGCAACCAGACCGCCGCGATGGAAGAAGTATTCCTTCCCGTCTTCGGCGGCGATGAAGCCAAAGCCGCGATCGGCAATGACCTTCTTGATGGTACCGGTGGTCACTTTGACCTTCTCCTCTTCCCGAACTGGGTTGCAGACGCACGGTCCGTTCGAGAAGGAATCGACCACACGACGTAGCCACGAGTTGCAGCTACGCATCCACGTTACTCTTTTTCGCCCATTCGCACAAACGTCCGATGGCGCGGTTCCGGCGCGGGGGTCGGCTTGACCAAACGAAGCCGCGGCCCCATCGTGAATGCCAGCCGAAGGTGCCGGGTCGCCATTCAGTCGCCCGCAGCGCACGGCAGATCGGATGGCCCGCGTGGCCCGCAGAGCATTTCCCACTGCCGATGCGCTCATCGTCGTGAGCACGGACGGCTACTTCGACGTCTTCCCGCCCGGCAGTCGAACCCCCAACGACAAGCCCAACTATCGCGGCGTGCTGGCCGAGCTGGGGCCCTCCGTTCGGGGCCAGGACGACAGGCTGTCCGTCCGCCCCGCGTCGCCCGCTCTCGCGGCCGCCGTGTCCACCTGGTCGCGCGATCACGGTGCGGCCGCGGTGCGCGGCGAGCTCGGATGGGGTCGCAACGCCGGCAAGGGCTAGTCGCTCCTTGCCGCGCCGACGATCGCGATCGAAAGGATGTCCTGATGACCGAAGAGACCACCGCCCCCCAGAAGTCGGACTCGGACCGCACCGGCCGTTCCGGCTACCGAGCCAGCACTCCGGTGACGGTCGACAGCCGTAACACCGGCGGATCCGGAGTCCAGCGCAGCCACCTGCGCGACCGCAAGGCCTGGCTCAAGCGCCGCCGGCGGGCGGGATTGACGTGGGCCCAGCGCAAGGCCGCCAGCCAGACCTACTGCCCGGCCGTCAAGACCCGCGCGGGCTGAGGGCTGCGTGATGGGCCGTGCCAAGGCGCCGCAGATAGACAGGCCGGACGACGCCCTGAACGACCAGATCCAGGCAATGCTGCGCGACGCGGCCGAGAAGGTGGCCGAGCGCGCTCGCGCTCAGGCTGCGTCCGACGCCCAGGCCGCCGAGCGCCAGCTGGACGAAATCCTGGCCCTAACCCGCGGTCGGGATCGCGCCGCTCGCCGCTGAGCCCGGCCGGAGCCGCGCTCAGGCCGGGGTTGCGTCGCCCGGCTCGACGGCTTCGTACTCCGTGAGGAAGGCCAGGAGCACCTCGACGGACAGGCTCAGGCGGGCATCCACCCGCCCCGGGAAGGTGGCGTCCAGCCAGGCCGTCGTGTCGAAGCGGGTATGCCGGATCACGCCATCGTCGGCGTACCCGGCATCGACCTGAGTCCAGCCGTCCTTGTCGCCGAGCGTCCAGTCGGTGGCCTCGAGATAGATGAAGGGGATGCCGGCCGTCAGGAACGGTGCGTAATCCGAGAATCCGTGGCCCTGTGAGTCGATGAATTCGACGTCGTGGATCGTCCGCAGGTCGAGGCTGCGGGCCGACGCCCAGGCCAGGACCCAGTCACGGGCTGCGGCCGGCGGGCCCTCCTCGCCGTAGACGTACAGGAAGTTGCCGGCGATCACCGAATCGAGGTTGACCATCGCTACGGTGCCGGCTCGCTCCTGCTCGGTCATGCCGGCCACGAACGCACGCGATCCGAGAGAGCCGACTTCTTCGGCGCCGAAGGCGACGAAGAAGATGGTGTACGGCGTCGGCCGGTGGGCCAGCAACTCGGCCAGCTCCAGCAGCACCGCCACGCCCGAAGCGTTGTCGTCCGCGCCGAGGCCCTTCGCGACCGAGTCGTAGTGGGCGCCGACCACGATCAGGCGGGGCGATGCCCCGGCCTTGACGGCGACTACGTTGGCCGAACTGTACTTGCGGTGGTCCCAGCCGGTGCCGGTGAACGGGCGGATCTCCGGCTCGTAGCCGGCCCCTGCCAGCTGGGAAGCGATGTACGAGGCCGCCTGCCGCTCGGCCTGATCGCCGGCCACTCTCGGGCCGATGGCGGTCAGGGCATCGATGTGCTTGCGGGCTGCCGCGGTGTAGGCGGCCGTTGGTTCGGGCAAGAACGTAGGCGGAGCCGATGCGACCGGCAGCGGGGATGGGGTGGGAGCCGCCGTCGCGACCGGCGACGCGGTGGAGGCCGTCGGACTGGGCGCCGGCGAGCCGCAAGTGGCGACTGCAAGCACCACCAGGCAGAGGAAGAACGCCCCTCGCTTCAAAGTGACCCTCCGAACCGGGCTGTGGGCGCATTATCGTGTGCGCATGGCACGAGGGACACCCGACCCCAAGCTCGATCCCAGGCTGAGCGAGTTCATCGAGACGCTGGCGCCGGCGGTGCCCGGTGATCCAGACGCGCTGGGCACGGCCGGTAGGGCGCTGGGCATCACCTGGCCGCTCGACTACGGGGTCGTCATGGCGGCGCGCGACGGCGGCACGGGCGAGATCGACGGCTGGCCGATCCTGTTGTATCCGGCCGGCAAGCTGGTCGAGCACAACACCGGGCCGCGGGGCCGGGCGGGCACGGGCGTGGTCTGGTTCGGTTGCGACGGATACGGCGAGAGCTACGGCTTCGATCGCGCCAGCGGCAAGGTCGTCCTGCGCGCGGACGGCGGAGCCGAGACCAGGCGGGATTCGCTCCTCGACTGGCTGCGACGCCCGCCGGATGTCAGCGCCTCGCGCTACAAGGCGGTCAGAGGCCTGGCGATGGCCGAAGCGCGGCGCGGCAGGCGGCGATAGGCAAGCCAAAGGGGCGGCCTTAGCCGCCCCTTTGCTGGATCGGGTTGCGCGAGCCGGCTATTCGGCCGGCGGCGTCTTGGCCTGGTCGTCTTCGGCCAGAAGCCGGTAGAGCGACCGGCGAGCTTCGACGAGGACCGTCCTCGCCTGCTCGATAGACCCGGCGCTGCCGACATGAGAGACCTGCGAGGCCGCCAGGCCGACCTGGAGGATCAGGTCGCGAAGATCGGCCGCCTCCGACGCGCCGGGGATCTTCCACGGCGCCGGGTTCTTGGCGGCTTCTGCCGCGGGCGCCTTGCCTGCGTCCGTCAGAGCGTAGACATTGCGACCGTCGCGCTCCTCGCCCTTGACCAGGCCCTCGTCCTCGAGTTGCTGCAGGGTGGGGTAGACCGACCCGGCGCTCGGCCGCCACAGGCCGCCGCTGCGCTCGCTGAGCTGGCTGATGATCTCGTAGCCGTGCATCGGCTGCTCGGCCAGCAGGACCAGAATGGCCGCCCGGACGTCACCGCGGCGAACCATTGGGCCGCGGCCCATGTGCCGCTCGAAGCCGCGCCAGTCACGGCCGCCGCGAGGCCCATGGGGGCCTTCCATGCCCCACGACCCGGGTCCGGGCCGTGGACCCCGGCCCTCGCCGCGGCCGCGATAGTGTCGGCTGCCGCAACCGCGGCCCCCGGTTAGTGTGTTGGGCCGGCCGTGGTATCTGCCGCGCCCGCCCCTCTCGTTTTCGTTGAACACCTTGTTCTTCCTTGTGCTATGTCGCGCCACTGTGACGCCACATCACGATATATCGGGATGCACGAGATGTCAAGAGGGCAAGGTCGAGCGGTCGCGGCCGGGGCGGGGCGATCAGCCCGCGGCCGATTCCTCGAGGCGGAGGTGGGCCCAGGCGGCCCCGAGCAGCAGGATCTGGAAAGCCAGCGAGAGCCAGGCCAGGGCGGCGAAGACCGCGGCGAAGCCGCCGAAGACGGCCAGCGCGCCGACCAGTCGGGGAGCCAGGAAGACGAAGAAACGGGTCAGCACGGTCAGGGTCAGGCCGGCCACCAGGGCCGGCGGAGCCAGGACGCGGAAGGGGACGTGGGCGTTTGGGACGAAACGGTAGACGGCCCCGACGGCGGCGACGACGATGACCGCGGTGAGCAGTGGGAAGCCGACGGTGGCCAGCAGGCGTCCGGTGTTGGCGCCTGCGACCGGCTCGGTGACGACATTTTCGATCGCGGCCAGCACGATCGTCGAGAGCAGGCCTCCCACCAGCAGCAGCAGCGAAACCATGCCTCGGCCGACCCGGTGGAACCAACCGCGCGCCGGCACCTGGGCAAAGACCCGGCCGATGGCGGCGTCCAGCGTGACGTAGA
>CAZFLI010000028.1:0-17640 GCA_964519845.1 uncultured Anaerolineaceae bacterium
CACAGTTGCGCGACAGCGCCGGTTTCGCACCGGCTTCCCTGATACGAGCGGCCCTATTCGATTGACTGCTCAAGAGTAGCGCGGCGGGACTGTCGCTGCCGACCGACAAGGTGGCGGAAGGGCGGCAACTTCCCAATACGCATGAGCAGAGTACTGAACACCAGCCCGGCGCCTGTCCGCGGCCATTGGGCCTCTGCGAGCCCCGGCCGAGCTTCTGCAGCACGGGCAGCAGCCCGCTGGGCGCCCTGAGCGGCGCCTGACGCATTCGTCGAACGCTCTCTCAAGGCTAACCGGCGTGGGTCCGGGCGACTCCGCCCCCGCGCCCAGGGCCCTGGCCGGGCGTCCGCCGCCTAGTACTACCTGCAGGCGTGTTGGAGACAACCGAGCGGGGGAAGAGCGCACCTCGGGCCGCAGGGGTCGCCAGGGGCAGCCTGCGCAGCCCGCCCCGGCCTCCGCCCCTCCAGCCGCTACAGCGACTCGCGCAGGATCACCGCGATCTCCTCGTCCGTGAGGACGATGGGGTTGGTTTGCATGCTGGAGCCGCG
Source organism: uncultured Anaerolineaceae bacterium (assembly GCA_964519845.1). Lineage (GTDB taxonomy): Bacteria > Chloroflexota > Limnocylindria > Limnocylindrales > CSP1-4 > Fen-1039. The sequence goes on from CAZFLI010000028.1 coordinate 546, forward strand.
GGAGCCGGCGACGATGGCCGGGATGTCCGACTCGCGGATGCCGTAGGCCGAGAGGCCGGGGATGGCGAGGCGGTCGCACCAGTCGGCCAGCAGCGCGGCCAGCACCGGACGTGCCTCCTCGTCGCCGAGCTCGGCCCCCCCGCGAGCCTCGGAGCCGGTGAGCAGCCGCCCCAGCTTCGCGTAGCGGCCCAGGGTCGCGCTTTCCGGCTCCCGGGCCTCGAGGGCGGCGATGTTGACCCGCGTCGCGGCCGCGAGGGTCGCCCCGCAGGCCGCCCCGTGCGGAATCGGGAAGATAGCCCCCAGCGGCGAGGCGATGCCGTGCACGGCGCCCAAACCCGTCTGGGCCAGGCAGATCCCCGAGCAGAGTGCGGCCTCGGCCATGGCCAGGCGCGCCGGCGCCGCCTCCTCGGTCCCCCCGCCGCCGGCCGCCGCCAGCTCGTACCAGGGCAGCAGCCCATCCCGGGCCTTCGCCAGGGCCCGTAGCGCCATGCCGTCGGAGAGTGGATTGGCCCGCAGCGAGAGATACGACTCCGTCAGCTGGGTGACCGCATCCATGCCGTCGGTGGCCACTAGCTCCGGCGGGCAGGTGCGCAGCAGGTCCGGGTCCACGATCGCCACCCGGGCGATGAGCCGGTCGTCGCGGAACGAGCGCTTGAAGCCGCCCGGGCCGCGCACGCTCAGGACGGAGTTCTTGGTTGCCTCGCTGCCGGTGCCGGCGGTCGTGGGAAGGGCGATCAGCGGCAGGGCGGGGCCGCGGTACGGCAGCTCCGGGCCCACTCCCTCCAGGTGATCCATCACGGAGTTGCCGGGGACCAGCAGACCGGCCACGGCCTTGGCCGTGTCCAGGACGCTGCCGCCGCCGATGCCCACGACCACGTCCGGCAACCCCTGCTCACGGAAGCGGGCCACCAGCGAGTCGACGAGCTCCGGCGAGGGCTCGCCGTGCACGCTCTCGACGTCGTAGCTGATCCCCGCCGCGTGCAGGCCGGCCTTGACGGCCACCCAATCGTCGCTCTCGGTGAGCCCGGGCCCGCGCACGACGAAAACGGCTCGCTGCCCGAATCGGCGGATGACGGCAGGCAGTTCGGCCGTTCTGCCGCGCCCCAGCAGGATCTCGGGCAGCCGCAGCGTGGAGGCGAATTGCGGACCGCGCGTCATGACCGCTACAAGCCCGACTCGGGCTGGCCCGGCAGCAAGCCGTCGTAGCGGACGCCCTGCCGCGGCTCGGCCATCAGATCCTCGGCGGCTGCGCGGAAGGCAGCGTAGTGGGCCGTCTCCTTGTGAGCCTTCGCGCCTGCCTCGTCTCGGTAGGCCTCGTAGATGACGAAGCGGGTTGGATCGTCCACGGACTGCAGGACGTCGAAGCGCAGGTTGTCCGGCTCGCGCACCGAGCCCTCGTGGTTGGCGCGCATGATCTCGACGAACTGCGCCACCTTGTCCGGCTTGACGTGGACGTGGACCAGGGTCACGTACATCGCTTCCTCCTGTCGCCGCCAATCATCCGCTATCGGGCGGCAGGAAGGGAGGCCGAAGGGGGCGGCCCGGCTAGGTTGCCGGAGGTACGGTCGCCGGAGGCGACGGGGGCTGATCCTCGATCGGCGGGAGGATCCCGACCGGCCAGACAAACGACAGGACGACCAGCGTCGTCTGGGTGCAAGAGCCGCCGGGGCAGACGGCCAGGCTGCGCGAGACCGAGATGGCGGCCACGACCGGCCGGCCGAGCAGGGCTTCGTCGACCGTGACCTGCGTGCCGACCCGCAAACCGTCGATCATCCAGTAGCCGCATACCGGCGGCTTGGCCAGAGGAGACGTGGGCGCCGGGCAGCTCGGGTCGCGCGTCAGCATTCCACCGAGGTAGAACGAGGCCGGTTGCGACGGCAGATTCGCGGCCCGATACACCGTCTGGCCGTCGATGGACGTTGGGATCCCGTCAGGACTGAGGGGAAGGGCGGACGGCGTATAGGTGGGTGGGGGAGTCACGCCAGTCTCAAGCGAGCCTCCCGGCGCGACCGAGAGCGTGGGCACCGGCTGCGTCGGGGGGCCTGGGCTTTCGACAAGCTCGGCCCGCCAGACGACCTCCTCCACGACCACGGCCAGCTGGCATTCCGCCCGCAGCGCGACCGGGCAAAGCGCGGCCTGGGAGTCGTTGACGTGAACCCTGGCGACGACCGACCAGCCGCTCAGATCCGACACCAGATCGGCCGTCCTGGGCGCGACCCGGATGCCGTCGATGCTCACCCACCAGCAGTACGGGATCAGCTCGTCCTGCACGCCGGACGTAACCGGCATCGGACAGGGCAGGATGAATTCCGGCACCGTCACCACGCCGCCCAGCAGGAACGGGCCCGAGGCGGGGAACGAGTCCCTATCCGCGGCCCTATACACCCGCTCCCCGGCGATCTCGGTCGGGATGCCGCCCCCCGCGGGGAGCGGCAGCGCCGTCGCCGATGGCGCGAGCAGCGGGGAGACGGCCAGCAGCGCGATGGCCGCGGCGGCCAGCCCAACCGGCAGGACCATCAGGCGCGGCCAGATGCCGGCGGATCGCCCGCGACGGCCGGCTGCCCCGTCCGACCCGGCCGGCGCCGGCGCCAGGGCCGGGTAGTCGGCCTCGGCCCGGGCCAGCTCAGCCGAGAAATGCGTAGCCAGCCGCTTCTCCAGGTTTGAATCGGCGGAGGCGCCGCGCTTGTCAGTCTTCATCGAGCAACTCCCGGAGCCGCGCCAGCCCGCTCTTGAGCCGGGCCTTGGCGGTGTTCTCCGTGACCGCGAGGGCTTCCGCCGTCTCGCGCACGGACAGTCCGACCATGTGGTGGAGGACCACGGCCGCCCGAACGGGCCGGGAGAGCCGGCCCAACGCCTCGTCGAGTTCGACCGATTCGGACGAGTCCGGGCCGCTCACCGGCAGCTCGTGGACGGTCGGGTCGAACCGGATCGTCCGGCGCAGCCGCCGCGCGACCCTGAGCGCTTCGCGCGTCTCGACGGTCAGGAGCCAGGCTCGAATCGCCCGGCCGTTTCGAATCGCCGGTGCCGCCCGGAGCGCCCGCTCGAAGGTCGTCTGGACCAGGTCCTGCGCCTCGGCCTCGTCCCGGGCGATGGCCCGAGCCGTGGCCAGCAGCAGCGGTCCGTGCTCGTGCAGCGTGCCGACCCAATCCGGGGCGGCTGCGGCCGGCACTTCGCGCGCCCGCTGATGCGCGATGGCTGCGTCCTTGTTCCGATCGAGTGGTTCCGTGATGGCCCTCACATCACTTAAGAGGCTCCAGGGAGCCGAAACGGGTAGTCGCCGCCCAGAGTCTGGACCGATTGCGCGCGCGGCGCGAGATACGCGGCGCGGAATCCGCCGTCTACCGCCGGGCCCGCTGCCCGTCCAGGGTGAGCTCGAACCAGACGGCCCGCTCGGGATCGAGCAGGTTCTCCTCGATGCGCCGGATCGACTCGCGATAGGCCGGCCAGATCGCCAGTTCGAGTGCCTGCCCGGGCGAGACCCAGCGCATGGCGTCATGTTCGATCGAGAGGCGCGGCTCCCAGCCGGGGGCGGCTCGGACCGCGAAGACGGCGCTGCTGACGATGGCCCCCACCGACGGCTCGTGGAACTGGTTCACCTGGTCCATGTCGAACAGGCCCTCGATCCCGCCCGCCTCCAGGCCGGTCTCCTCGCTCAGCTCGCGCAGCGCTCCGGCGACCACCGATTCGCCGGCCTCGAGCGATCCCGAGACGGACTGCCACAGGCCGGGCAGGATGCGCCCGGGAGAGCGGCGCATGAGCAGCAGCTCGAAGGCAGCCGCGCCTTCGGCGGCAGGCGCGCGAAAGACCCAGACGTCGACCAGGTCCGGTCGAAACGGGCTCACGGCCGAACGATCACGGCGGGCGGCGGCTAGAGTCGCTCGAACCGATCGACCGGCAGGACGAAGATCACGGCCCCACCGATCTCGACTTCCAGCGGGTAGGGCAGGAAGAACTCGCCCGGCTCCATGATCGGCGGGATGGGGCTGACGGTCTGGGTGCGGGAGTGGCAATGCTCCCGGATGAGCCCCACGACATCCTCGACCTTGCCGTCCTCGACGCCGATCAAAATGGTCGCGTTCGACTGCTTCAGGAAGCCGCCCGAACTGTGCAGCCAGGTCGCCCGGAACTCGCGAGCGAGGAGGGCGTCGATGAAGAGCTTGGCGTCCTCGTTGTGGACGACCGCGACGATCAGTTTCACCATCCGAGTATAGGGTCGATGGGACGGCCCTATCGCGCCGGATGGGACACGCCTACAATCTCGGCGACCGGCGTAGACGCAAAGGAGGAGCCGTGGCGAGCGGGTCGCGCAAGGGACGGACCATCAGCGAGACCTTCGCCGTGGCGGCGGCGGCGGTCGCCCGAGGAGACGATCTGGACGATGCCCTGGCCGAGATGCTCGGCCTGGCGGCCGAGATCACAGGTGCCAGTACGGGGGCCCTGTACATCCTCGACGTTGACGCCGACAGGCTTGAGCTGGCGCTCAGCTTCGGCATCAAGGGCGAAATGCCGGAAGGGGCCGCCGAGATCACCTCGGTCGACGAAGGCGAAGGGCCGTTGTCCGTTGCCATCCGGTCGCGCGTCCCGCTGCCGACCGATGACACGGATCGGATCGCCGTCCTGCGAGGGTCCGGTGCGGCCCACCTGCTGCCGCTGGTGGTGCGTCGCGACGGCGTCGAAGTGTGCCTGGGCGCGCTCGCCCTCGGCTTCGCGGGTGAGTTGCCTGACGAGACCGCGCTGGCCGCGGCCGAGCCGCTGGCCGATCTGGCGGCCGTGGCCGTGGAGCGGTCGCTGACGCTGACGATGGAGTCGGAGCGATCGGAGTGGTACGACCGCCTGGCACACACGGACCCGCTGACCGGCCTGGCCAACCGCCGTGTCCTGGATCGAATGCTGGAGATGGAAGTGGCCCGGGCCGGCCGCCAGGGAGTGCCCATGTCCGTAGCCCTGTTCGAGGTGGACGGCCTGGACGAGATCCAGCGCGACGGCAGCAACACGGCCGTCGACCTCGTCCTGCGGCGCGTGGCCCAGGTCCTGTCCGGCTCGGTCAGGCTGGTCGATTCGATCGCCCGCTACGAGCCCACCCGGCTCGCCCTGCTGGCCCCCGGGCCGGACGGCGAGAAGGTGGTGGAGCGGCTGGTCAAGGCCATCGGGGCGCTGCCCAGCGTCGAGGGCCGCGCCGTCTCAGTCTCGGCCGGGATCGCGACCTTCCCGTTGGACGGCCGCACTCCCGACGAGTTGCTGGCGGTAGCCGAGGCGGCCACTCAGGAAGCGCGCGCGGCCGGGGGCGGCAGAGTCGTAGCCAAGCCGCCGGCGAAGTAGCGGGACCGAGGGGCAGGCCGGCGGCCGTCGGCCGGCCGTCAGAACGTGGGCGTGGACGCCGGCGCCCACATGACGATCGTGCCGCTCAGCACGACCGGTCCGGTAGGCCTGGCCACGTTCCGGTCGGCCTCGTGGCAGACGTAGATGCGGATGGTCGACGACGGGCTCAGGCCCTCCGCCACCACTTCGCCGGTTCCGCTGCCGTCGACGGTGAACCAGCCGGCAGAGCGAACCGCGTCGCCGTCCACGCTGATCCAGACGATGTAGACCTCGTCGCCGTGTGTGGCCTCCAGGCCGCTGACGTAGACGCGGAGATTGCGGCTCGGCAGGAGCGCGGCCGCTCCGGCGCCTGTGCCGTCGCCGACGGGCGCCAGCACCGTGGAGCGATTCCCGGCGGTCCCGATGTAGCCCCAGATATCGTCGCCCGTCTGGGCCTTGTCCAGGGCGCCGCGCAGGCTGACCACCGTCCCCAGCAGACCGACGATGACGATCGCGGCTGCGGCCCGGGTCGCCCAGGACGCGACACGCCGGCTGCGCAGGGCCGCCGTGACCCCGCCGCCGATACTCCGGCGATGCGGCTCGGATCTCACGACCCTCAGCTCGGGGGCGCGATCCGGTGAAAGCTGCGGGGCCGCCCGGCGAGCTGCCAGGTCCGCCTGGACGGCAGCCATGACGGCCGTCTTGAGGCCGACGGCAGGCTCAATCGGGGCGACCGACTGGCCGAGGTACGGCACCACTCCGCCCAGCTCGGTGATCTCGGGGTGCGGCTGGGAGCAGGTGCGGAGATGCTCTCGGACGGCCGCCATCTCGGCCCGATCCAGGGCCCCCAGGACGAAGCCCGAGGCCAGCCGGCGGACGCCGCTGCAGGAGAGGGCGATCACTGGATCCTCCCTCCCGCGCCGGACGAGCCGCGTTCGGCCAGGTCGCGGCGCAGGGCGACCAGGCCCAGCCGCATGCGGCTCTTGACCGTCCCCAGCGGCGCTTGCGTCTTGAGGGCGATCTCCGTCTGCGTCAGCCCTTCGAAGTAAGCCAGCTCGATGACCTGGCGCTGGGCCTCCGGCAGCTTGCCCATGGCCTGCCGGATCCCCTCCGCGTCAAGGCGGCCGGCGACCTCCGGCCAGACGTCCGGCAGAGTCAGGGCCGCCGGAAGCGGCTCCTGCGACTCGTCCGCGATGGCCACGCCGTTGCGGCGCCGGCGCATCGAATCGATGGCGCGGTGCCGGACGATGGCCAGCAGCCAGCCCTTGACGCTCCCCTTCTCCTCGGCATAACGGCCGGCGTTGCGCCACAGGCCCAGGAACGAATCCTGGACGACATCCTCCGCCAGACCGGTCTCGGCGGTGATGCGCAGGGCGAGCGCATACGCGACCGCGTGGTAGCGGTCGTACAGCGTCTCGAGTCCGCCGACCTGGCCGGCGGCGACCTGCCGCATCAACTCAGCCTCCGATTCGCCCTCCCGGGCGACAGGGGACATTGGAACCGGCTGGAGCCTGGCCACTCTGTCCCTCATCTGTCCATTCGCAGCGAACCGGCTCGCGGTTCACTCGCCGGCGCCCCGGCAGCCTCGAAGCGGCGCTCTGCGTTGCCTGCCGTCAACTCCAGGGCCGGGCTCAAACGAGGCCCGAGGGCCGCCGCTACGGCCTGCTCGATCTCGTCGGCGGACAAGCGGCCGTCGAGAACCATGAACCTGTCCGGCTCCGCGGCCGCCAGGTCCAGGAAGCCGTGCCGGACCCGATGGTGGAAGGCCAGATCCTCGCGCTCCTCGAAACGCGTCGTCTCGCCCGCGCCCTTGCGCCCCAGCCCCTCCTCCTCGGGCAGGTCGATCAGGACCGTCAGGTCGGGCTCCAGGCCGCCGGTCGCGAAACGCGCCAGCTCCCTCAGTTCGGCCGCCGGCTGCCCGGAGCCGTAGCCCTGGTAGGCCAGGGTCGAGTCGGTGAAGCGATCGCAGATCACGACGTCGCCCCGCTCCAGGGCCGGCTTGATGACCTCCGCCACCAGCTGGGCCCGGGCGGCATTGAACAGCAGGGCGTCCGCGGCCGCCACCGGCTCTAGCTGGGCGGAGTGGAGCAGGAGGCGCCGTATCTCCTCGCCCACAGCGGTCCCGCCCGGCTCACGGGTCACCACGCAGCTCCGCCCGGCGGCCGTCAGCCGATCCGCCAGGCGCTGGGCCTGGGTCGACTTGCCGGAGCCTTCAGGCCCTTCGAGGGTCAGGAGGAAGCCGCGAGGGCGATCGCCTTCGGGGTGCATTCGACGAGTCTAGCCCAGCCGGGCCCCCGGGGCGGGCAGAGTGGAGAGTCGGCGCTGGGCTACCCCGGCAAGTTGTTCGCGATCCCGACTCTGGCGGCCACCGAATCATCGGCGTGCCTGCTCGCTTTCGCGGGATCGGACGCTCAGCTGAGTCAGAGGAAGGAAGCCGAGGTCCTGAGCGACCAGATATCCGAGGCAGTCGAACTTCTGCGCTGAGGCGGGGCGCCTGGAGCGACCGGGAGGGCTACGGGTACAGGCGAACCCGGCGGTAGGGCTCACGGCCGCGCGAGCGCGAGACGAGGTTGGCCCGCTCGGCCATCTGGTGCTGCAGGCGGCGGATATAGGCGTTCTGGGGCGACAGTTCGACCGGCTCGGCCTGCTGCATGACGAGGCCGATCGCCTCTTCCGCCTCGTGCAGGGCGGCCTCGCGCGGGTCCACCTCGAGCGAGAAGATCGAGGTCAGGCTGGCCTCCATCTGGACGATGGTGTTGCTCTTGAGAACGTAGATCGGCAGGCCGCGCTCTTCGGCCTCGCGGAGGGCAGCCGTCTTCTGGCGGTACTCGCTCTTGAGGGTCATGACCACGTCGGCCTCATCCGGATCGCGGGCCACGATCACCGGCAGCTGCAGCTCCTTGACGGCCTGCTCCAGGCGCTTGCGGCTGATGCCGTGCGGCAGGACCCGCAGCGTGGGCAGGATGGCGCCGTCGTCGCGGACTCGCAGCACCGGGCCGCCCTCTTCGTCCTCGGCCTCTTCCCCGGCTCGGTCGCGGACATCGTCCGCCACGGCCTCGTCGTCCTCGAGCCAGGCCGCGACTTCCAGGCGAGCGGCTGGGGAGGCTGCGGCCGGAGCCGGCGCGGGGCCTGCGGGCTCCTCCTCAACGCCCTCAGCGCGGAATTCGTTGAGAGCCCGGTTCGCCTGCACCGCCCAGCGCTGCTGCCGTTCCAGCTCGCGCGCTTCGCGGGCCCGCGGCTCGGGAGGCGGCGCCCCGTGTTCCGCGGCGCCGTGATCGGCGATGCCGCCCGCCGTGAAGAGGCGCTCCGCTCGAGCGGGGCCGGGCGGCGGCCCCGCGGCGGCAAGCTTCTCCCCGGGCATGGCCCTTGGGCCGGACGCACCGCCGGCCGGGCCGGCCTCTCCGGCGCGCGACCGTCGCCCAGTGTCGCGAGTCTCACGCGCACCCTGGCCGGGGGCCCGCCACCCGCCGCCGGCGCCCGGCCGATACCCGGACCGCGGCCCGCGATCCACATCCCGCCAGTCCGAGGGCGGCCGGTAGGATCCCGGCCCGCGCCACGACGGCTCCTGGCGCCAGCCGGGGAATGAGCCCACCAGACCGGCAAAGCGGTCGCTGCCGAGCGCCTCACGCGGGGAGGGCTTGGGTCGCGACTGCGAGCGATGCACGCCCGCTTCGTCCCGCCAGCGCAGCTCGGCCGAGACGGGGTCTCCGCGCAGGAGCGCGTCCACGGTGTCGGCGACGTCGGAGTGGACCACCACTCTCTCGCGGTCGAGGATCTCGACGATGACGTCGAAGGTGGGCGGAGCCTTACGCTCCAGGACGCTCTTCTGCGAGCGGCGGCGCCGCGCTTCCTCATCGCCCAGGGTGACGGTCTGGATGCCGCCGATCAGGTCGGTGAGGGTTGGGTTGAGCATCAGGTTGTCCAGGTTGTTGCCGTGCGCGGTGCCGATCAGCTGCACCCCGCGCTCGGCGATGGTTCGGGCTGCCTGCGCTTCCAGCTCCGTCCCGATCTCGTCGATGACGATGATCTCGGGCATGTGGTTCTCGACCGCCTCGATCATGACCTCATGCTGCAGCGAGGGTGTCCTGACCTGCATCCGCCGCGCCCGCCCGATGGCCGGGTGGGGTATGTCGCCGTCGCCGGCGATCTCGTTGGATGTGTCGACCACCACGACCCGCTTGCCGTGATCCTCGGCCAGGACGCGGGCGGCCTCGCGCAGCATGGTGGTCTTGCCGATGCCCGGTCGGCCCATGATCAGGATCGACTTCCCGGTCTCGACAAAGTCGTTGATGATCTCGATCGTGCCGTAGACCGCGCGGCCGATGCGGCAGGTCAGGCCGACGATCTTGCCGGTCCGGTTGCGGATGGCGCTGATGCGGTGGAGGGTTCGCTCGATACCGGCCCGGTTGTCGTCGCCGAAGGCACCGATGTGGTCCACGACGTAGCGGATGTCCGCTTCGCAGACCTCTCGATCGAGCAGAGTCACCTCGCTGTTGGCCGAGCGGGCCTCCGGGCGACGACCAAGGTCCATCACGACCTCGATCAGGTCGGCCGGATCAGTCAGCTCCTGGACGGCGGCAACGATGTCCGGGGGCAGCGCGGCCAGGAGCAGGCCGAGGTCGTCGATCGATTCCCGGCGGCGCAACGCTCCCTGCTCGGTCAACTGCGTTCCTCCATTGCGACTAGCGTACAGCCGGGACGAGAGCCGGTTCCTCCACCCGAACCAGGGCCTCCTTCATGAGCAACGTCACCGTGGCCAGGTTCTCGAAGCCGGCTTCCTCGAGGCGGCGGTCGATCGGCGACTCGTAGGTCCGGACCGGGGCGAGCACTCCGTTGTTGGGGCAGCTGCCGCTCTTCTCGACATGAGCTCCGATGAGCCCCAGGCCGAAATCGACGATGGGCGCCGCGTCCGAGCCGGGCACAGCCATGACGCGAAGGTAGTGGGGTTGATCCTCGCGCGCCACCCCCACCTGCAGGAGCGCGCGCAGGCCGCCGCTCGCATCCTCCTGTACGTAGGCCTCCACGTCGGCGAAGCGCAGGATCGGCGCCAGACTGGACCGCGGCACGCGGGCACTCGAGCCCTGGCGCTCCCAATCGGGCAGGCGGTAGGCCTCCAGGCGCGCGACAGGCTGCGGCGTCAGGGCCGCGTACAGCTGCGCCAGAGACAGTGCGTCCTGGGGCTGGCAGATGCGGATCCCCGCCTCGCGGGTGGCCCGCTCGGTCCAGGCGCGCGGCAGCTCGACGCGAGGATGGCGGAACAGCAGGTTCTCCTGGCCGTAGCGGGCGAAGCCGGCCTGCATGAACAGCTCCACGTTGCCCTGGACCTCGGCGCAGGCCACGTGAATGCGGAACGCGCCCCGCCTGGGCGCGTCGCGCAGCAGGTGCTGCACCAGGCGGAAGCGAGTGTCGCCGCTGTCTCCGGAGCCGATGGCGTCCAGCTCCACGATCGTCATCTCGTCCCGAGAAGCGTCCCGCTCCACCCGAAGCAGGCCCGAGAGCCGGCGGTCGGCCTCGTAGACGAACAGCAGATCGTTGGGCCGAAAGGCGCCCAGCGGCAGGCGGAAGAGGCTGAAGACGCCGATGCGCGGCCCGCTGACCGGCAGGCCGAGCGAGCGGGCGTCGCGGTGCTCCTGCTGGGAGAGCTGGGACAGCTCGCCAAGAGCGGCCAGATCGGTGATGCGGGCCAGGCGGACCCGGCCGCTCACGAGGTCTCCTCCAGCAGCCAGGGCTCGGTCCCCTGGGCCGCCGAACCCTCGCCCGGCTCAGCGTGCTCGGCGGCCATCGTGGCCACCAGGCGGTGGATGCGCGTCTCCCCGGCCAACTCCGGATGGAACGCCAGGGCGACGACGTTGCGCTGGCGAACGGCGACGACTCGGCCGTCTGGCAGCGCGGCCAGGACCTCCACTCCGGCGCCGGTGCGCTCCACTATCGGGGCGCGGATGAAGATGGCGTGGACCGGCCGGTCGCCGACGATCGGCACGGCCAGATCCGTCTCGAACGAGTCGAGCTGGCGGCCGAAGGCGTTCCGCCGGACGGTGATGTCCAGCAGCGGAAAGACGGGCTCTTCGCCGCCGGCGATCTCGGTCGCCAGGACGATCATCCCGGCGCAGGTGCCGAGGATCGGAGCTCCGGAGCGGGCCAGCTCCATGACGGGCTCGCGCAGGCCCCAGCGCGCGGCCAGGATGCGCATGGTGGTGCTCTCGCCGCCGGGGATGATCAGGCCGGCGACGCCGCGCAGGTGCTCGGGCAGCCGGATCGCGACCGGCTCGACGCCGATCCCTTCCAGCACCCTCATATGCTCGATATAGGCGCCGTGCAGCGCCAGGACACCAATTCTCATCACGCGCTCCGGGTTCGCGTCGGCATCAGTCGAGCCGCGCGTCCCGCTACGCGGGGCTACCAGCCCCGAACCGCCAGTCGCTCCTCTTGCGGCACTCCGGCGGCGGCGATGCCGCGCATCGGGGCGCCCAGACCCTTGGAGACCTCGGCGATGATCTTCGGATCCTCGAAGTGGAGGGTGGCCTGGACGATGGCGTTGGCCGTCTTGGCCGGGTTCTCGCTCTTGAAGATGCCGGAGCCCACGAAGACTCCTTCGGCGCCCAGCTGCATGGCCAGGGCCGCGTCCGCCGGGATGGCGATCCCGCCGGCCACGAAGTTGACGACCGGCAGCTTGCCGTCGTCGTGGACCTTCTTGACCAGGTCGTAGGGGGCCTCCATCTCCTTGGCAGCCACGAACAGCTCGTCCTCGCGCATCGACTGCAGGCGGTGGATGTCCGCCATGAGAGTCCGGATGTGGCGGACTGCCTCGACGATGTCGCCGGTGCCGGCCTCGCCCTTGGTCCGAATCATGGCCGCGCCCTCGTTGATGCGCCGCAGGGCCTCGCCCAGGTTCCGGCAGCCGCACACGAAGGGCACCTTGAAGGCGTGCTTGTCGATGTGGTTCGTCTCGTCCGCCGGGGTCAGCACTTCCGACTCGTCGATGTAGTCCACGCCCAGCGCCTCGAGCACCTGGGCCTCGACGAAGTGGCCGATCCGGGCCTTGGCCATGACCGGGATGCTGACCGCCTTCATGATCCCCTCGATCATGACCGGGTCGCTCATGCGGGCCACCCCGCCGGCGGCGCGAATGTCCGACGGTACGCGCTCCAGGGCCATGACGGCGCAGGCCCCTGCGTCCTCGGCGATCTTGGCGTGCTCGGGCGTGACGACGTCCATGATGACGCCGCCTTTGAGCATCTGGGCCAGGCCGACTTTGGTGGCCCAGGTGGAGGTCTCGGCGGTCATTCGATCCAGTTCCTTCCGCGGCGGGGAGCGGGGCGTGAGTCTCGGCGGCACGCTGTCCGGGCCCTCGCGCTCCGATTATACGCGTGAGGTCCGGTCGGCCCGGTTCGCCCGGTCGGGCGCGTTTGGTGGCATTCTCATCGGGCCTGCAGCGGGAGGGGAGCGTGCTCAAGTTCACCGACGGCCATCTGATCCTGATACCCGGCCTGGTCGTCCTGATCCCGGCTCTGCCGATTGCCCTCTGGATCTGGCGCCGCCGCGCCGACCGCGAATGGACGCTGATGGCGTTGCTCGCCCTCTGCCACATCACGCTGGCCATCGGCTTCACCATATTCCCCATCCCGATAGGCGGCCAGGACTACTATCGCCAGACCCGGGGGATGAGCCAGGACAACGTCGTCCCGTTCGCCACGATCGCCTGGCAACTCCAGAACCTGAGCCTAAACACCGTGCGCCAGCTGGGCGGCAACATGCTGGCGCTTACGCCGCTGGGCATCTACGGCCCCTACCTCTGGCCGGCGTTGCGCGACCGGCGCCGCTTCGTCGGCGTGGCCGTCGCGGCCGCGGTGGCCATCGAGGCGGCGCAGTATGCGGGCTCGCTGATCGAAGGCTTCACGTATCGGGTCACCGACGTGGACGACGCCATCATGAACGCCACCGGCGCGATCCTTGTCTTCCTGCTCTGGCCGCCGGCGCGCGCCGCCTGGGACGCGTTCAGGCGGCGGTCGAGCGGCACTCTTCCGGCGCGCTAGAGTCCGCGGCATGGCTCCCCACTCGCTCACCGCGCTCTCCGCCGAGGTCGTCGCCTGCCGGCGCTGCCCCCGGCTGGTGGAGTGGCGCGAGGCCGCGGCTGCCACCCCGCCGGCCCGCTACCGCGGACAGGAGTACTGGGGCAGGCCGCTCCCCGGCTGGGGCGACCCGCGGGCGCGCATCCTGCTGGTCGGCCTGGCGCCGGCCGCCCACGGCGGCAACCGCACCGGCCGCCTCTTCACCGGCGATCGCTCGGGCGATTTCCTGTTCGCGGCCCTGCATCGGGCGGGCCTGGTGAACCAGCCCACGTCCAGGCACCGCGACGACGGCCTGACGGCGAGGGGCGTCTACATCGCCGCGGCGGTCCGCTGCGCGCCGCCGGCCAACAAGCCGCTCCCCGATGAACGGGACTCGTGCCTGGGGTACCTGGCGCGGGAGATCGAGCTGCTGGCGGAGCTACGGATCGTCGTCGCCCTGGGGGCCTACGCCTGGGGCGGGACGCTCCGGGCGCTCGCGGTCTCGGGCGGGCGGGCGACCGGCAAGCCGGCCTTCGGTCACGGCGCCGAAGTCCCGGTCGGGCACCTGACCCTGCTCGGCACCTACCACCCCAGCCAGCAGAACACCTTCACCGGCCGCCTGACTCCGGAGATGCTGGACCGGGTGATCGCCCGGGCGCGCGAGCTGGCCGATCCGGCCTAGCAGGCGGCGATGCAGGAGGGCTCGTCGCCGCCCTCCGCCCTTCGGCCGCATCCGGCGGTCGGCGGGTGGCGGGGCGGCGTAGACTTGGAGCGTGAGCGAGGCCCGACTGCTGCTCGTCGACGACGACGCCACTCACCTGGCGGCCCTGGCCGAGAGGCTGGCCGGCGAGGGCTTCGAGGTCGCGCGGGCGAGCGGCGGCCGCGAGGCCCTCGAGCAGTTGGAGGCCGCCTGGCCGGATCTGGTCATCCTGGACCTGCTCATGCCCGAGATGGACGGCCAGGCTGTGGCCGCGCGCATCAAGAGCCGTGCCGACCTGCCGATCCTCGTCCTTTCGGCCATCGCCGAAGCCGACAGCAAGGCGGACCTGATCGCTCGCTTCGCCGAGGACTACGTCACCAAGCCCTACGACTACGCCGAGCTGGTGGCTCGAATCAGGCGCGTCCTGCGGCGCCTGGCCGACCAGATTCCGCCGGCCGAGGTGGACCTGGGCGACCTCGTTCTCATCCCGCGCAAGAGAGAGGCCGTGGCCGACGGCCGCCACATCCGGCTATCGCCGGTCGAATCGCGGTTCCTGGCCACGCTCGCCGCCGGCATGCCCGCCGCGGTGGGAACGGAGCAGCTGTTGCACAAGGTCTGGTCGGACGCCGATGCCGCCGATCCGGCCTACGTCTGGGTCACCGTCCGAAGGCTGCGCCAGAAGCTGGAGCGCGACCCGGACCATCCGCTTCACCTTCTCACGGACCCCTCAGGCGGCTACCGCCTCGCCGCCAGCGCCGAGAGGTGACGTAGGTAGGCCGACAGCCGAAGCTCCCATAGATCCCCGGACGTTGAAGCCCCCCCGCCGCGGGCATTCGTACCTGCGTGCCCAAACGCAACGCTTTGGAGCCCTTTGCGCGCCTCGCGGCCGTCGCAGTTATGGCGGGTGCAAGGCCGGGCCCGTAACCTTCGGCTTCCTTGCTACGAACATGCAAGCCGTCCGAGGGTAAGTTCATGCGCATCCGTCAGCGCAGGGCCGACATGGCTGATGGCAGGCCGTCTCGCGGTCAGTCTCTTGTCGAGTTCGCCCTGGTCATCCCGATCTTCCTCACCGTCGTCGTCGCGATCGCCGAGTTCGCGTTCCTGTTCACGACGTATCTCTCGGCCTCGTTCACCAGCCGCGACGCGGTTCAGGTCGCGGCCGAGATGGGCAACTCGCCTTGCTCGGACGAGGTCATCCTGACCCGCGTCGAGCAGGACCTCACCGGGCCGGCCAACTCCAACAACATCAAGACGGTCGACATCTTCTGGTCAGACGGCACCGGCAACATCCAGGGGGGGGCGGTCAACACCTGGACCCGGAGCGGCATCACCACCTCCTGCACTCTGCCGGACACGACCGTGGTATCGGTGCCCTACCAGTTGACCTCGTCCGGGTACCCGCTCGAAGATCGCTGCAGCACCCTGCTGGCCACTGACTGCCAGCCCGGCCACAGCGACATCGACACGATCGGCGTGACGATCACCTACCAGTACGGCTGGGTGACGCCTCTGCCCGGGTTGGTAGGCATCTCCGGGTCGGGCATGGAGATCGTCCAGACGAACGTCATGCGCATGGAGCCTATCAAATGATGTTCCACCGCCGGTCGGGGCGCCGCCGAGGGGCCGGCCAGGCCCTCGTCGAGTTCGCCCTGATCCTGCCGATCATCCTCACCCTGGTCCTCTCGGTCGCGGAGATCGGAGTGGCCATAGGCACCAACATGAGCCTGGTCCTGGCCACCCGCGAAGGCGCACGCGTGGGCGCCTCGCTGGTCAACGGCGGCGGCGCGCCCGGCTGCGGCGCCGGCCAGTCGCCCAACGCGGCGCTGGTCGATCCCATGATCATCGCTTCGGTGGAACGAGCCCTCACCTCGCAAGGCTCCGGCATCGACATCAGCAAGGTGGACTGGATCCACATCTACAGGGCCACCTCCAGCGGCGGGGAGTCGCTGGTCAACGCCTGGTACCCGGGCTCCGGTCCGGTCGTCGGCGGGGTAGCCCTCCACTTTGCGCCGGGCGGCACGAGCTGGCAGGCCTGCTCTCGCACCAGCAGCCTGCCGGCGGACTCGATCGGCGTCTCGATCCGCTACAGACACCAGCTGTTTACTCCCCTGGCGGCCATCACCGGCCTCTTCGGGACGCACGAGATCGTCATGACAGATCGGACGATCATGGCTCTAGAGCCAGGCCAGTAAGGAGCCGCCACCATGACTATTCGCAGGCTGCGCTTCCGGCGCACCGCCGACGACACGACTTCCGGGCGCAAGGCCCCGACCGCGGAGGAGAAGGCCGGGGCCGAACGCCTCAAGGAGGCCGGCCAGATCATCGCCATCTTTGCCCTGATGCTGGTGGTGCTCCTGGGTCTCGTAGGCATCGCCGTCGACGTCACGTACGCCTGGCGCGAGGAGCTGCGCGTCCAGCGCGCCGCAGACGCGGCGGCTCTGGCCGGCGTGGTCTATCTGCCGGGCGACGTCACGGGCGGCGTGACCGCGGCGCAGGCGGAGGCCGGCAAGAACGGCTTCGCCACCGTCAGCGCGCAGCAGAGCCCCGGCAACCCACGGCAGATGGACGTCACCGTCAGCGCCCGCGTCTCCACCTTCTTCCTGCGAGCCCTGGGCTGGGACCACTTTGACGTCAGCCGCCACGCCCACGCGGTCTACGTCCTGCCGGTCCCGATGGGCAGCCCGGATGCCTACTACGGGGCCCGAGGCCCCTATAAGATGGAGGACAGTCCGACCCTGGTCCCCCTTTCGGGTCCTAACGGCGAGTACATGGCGCCGCGCGGGTTCTGGGCCACCATGCTGACGCAGGGCGCCGCAACTTCGAGCGGGGACGCCTACCTGCCCAAGAGGCTCAAGTACCCTGCAACCGGCACCAACCCGCAACGGGACACGCAGGACTACTACGACTACGGCATCTGGATGCCGGCCGGCTCCACCAACGGTCACGTCCACATCTTCGATCCGGTGTTCGTCGGCACGGACGGGCGGGACGGCGCCGGCGACTACTGGCTGTCAGGCACGAACCCGGTCAGCGCCTTCTTCCGGCTCTA
>CAZFLI010000029.1:0-17329 GCA_964519845.1 uncultured Anaerolineaceae bacterium
GTGCAGGTCCGGAACGGGAAGAGGCGCCGGATCAGGTTCATCGCCTCGTCCACGCTGGTCGCCGAGGCATACGGGCCGAAGTAGCGGCTGCCGTCGGCCGGCAGCTTGCGCGTGCGCTCGATCCGCGGAAAGTCCTCGGCCAGCGTGATCTTGATGAACGGGTAGCTCTTGTCGTCCTTGAGCCGGACGTTGTAGCGCGGCCGGTAGCGCTTGACCAGGTTGATCTCGAGCAGCAGCGCCTCGCTCACCGAATCGGTCAGGGTGTAGTCGATGTCGGCGATTCGGTCGATGACGCTGCGGATCAGCTGGCCTTCCGGTCCGATAGCCTGCTTCTGCCAGTAGCTGCGGACGCGGCTGCGCAGGCTCTGGGCCTTGCCGACGTACAGGACCGTCCCGCGCGCGTCCTTCATCAGGTACACGCCCGGACGATCTGGCAGCCGCTTGAGGGTGGCTTCGAGCTCGGGGGTCACGAGGCCATTCTAGGGCGACTCAGTGTCTGGCCTGCCGACGAGGCCGACCGCGCCCAAGCGAGGCGTGCGTGCGGCGAGGCGGACTAGGAGTCCGTGGTCTGGACGAGCAACTCGTAGCGGCCAAGGGCCATGCCGCCGCCATCCACGGTTGGGCCCGAGACGTGGACCTCCAGATGTTGGCCCGCCAGACCTGAGATCGTCGCATCGTAGACGACCGCCGACGGACCAACGGGACACGAAACGTTGAAGGAGGCCACCTGCGGCGGGTCCATGTCGTAGGGGTCCCTCGGCGCGTGGATGCCGATGGCCAGCGTCTGCGCGGTGTCGCACATGGCCAGAACGGCCACGTGCGGGCCGGTGGCGACCCCAGCGGAGCGGCACATGCCGTGGCCGAGGTGGTTCTCGGCCGCGTATGCGAACGCCTCCATGCTCCAGTTTCCGACGCCGTCCAGACCGGACGCCAGCCTCAGGGTCGGAGGCGTCGAGCAGACGAAGTACCTGGAATCTGGCGGCGTGAGCGCAGATGAAAGCGTCGGGGTAGGCGACGGGCGTATCGAAGGGATCGGAGCGTCGGTGGCAGTCGTTCCCGGGGCCGTCGGAGTCTCCATGGGGACCGTCGCCGTGGGGGTTTCCTTCACCACGGGCGAGCTGGATGCAAAGGGCGAGCCCTCCTGCGACGGGGCGGGCCCGCCACGTGTGGCCGAGGGGTGCTGGGAGTTACGGAAGAAGCCCAAGCCCGCTCCGCCGACAACGCCCACGACGATTGCCGCGGCCGTGGCGACGGCGATCAGGCTGTGGCGCAACCGCCCGCCGGCAAGCCCGCCGAACCCCGCCACTCCGCCGAACAGCGTCCGCGAGACGCGGTGCTCGACCGGCACAGTATCGATGAGCCGGATCAACTCGTCCGGCGCGTTCGGCTGGTGACCAGCTACGGCCCTCCGAAGCCGACGTTCAAGCAAGGCCTGCTCCGCTCCGTTCATGTCAGTCCTCATCGATCGATCCCCCAAGCTCGTCTCGCAGTCCCCGCAACGCATAGTGCAGACGGGACTTCACGGTTCCGAGCGGCAGGTCGAGCGTCTCCGCGACCTGCACGAGCGTCTGGTCCATCCAGAAGCGCAGGATGACGACGACGCGCTGGTCCGGACCCAGCCGGGCGACGGCCCGCGCAACCCTGTCCTGGTCGAACATCGCCGCGAAAGTGTCTTCGGATGCGATCGCCTGCGCTGCCGTCAGGTCCACCATCCGCAGCGCGCGGTGCCGTCTCATACGGTCCCGGCAGACGTTCACGACGATCCGCTGGAACCACGGTTCGAAGCTCTCGATCTGCCGCAGGCTCGACCAGTTCTGCCAGGCCTTGATCAGGGCGTCCTGAACCGCGTCCTGGGCCTCGGCAGCGTCGCCGAGGATGTACCCGGCCAGACGGTAGGCGGCATGGACTTTCGCCCGCGCGGCGCACACATATTCATAGGAGGCATCTGCCAGCAGATCCTCCCTCATCGCCACAGCCAGCTCCTCCTCCATCGGCTGCACTCCTCGCCGCTCCGATCGCGCGATCGGTTCGATTTGCTAGACGAGGTGAGACCCACCAAAGGTTCCGGCTCGCCGCCCGAAAGCAGCCTGGCGCGTGCCCTACCTGTAGTTGGGCGCGGAGCGGGCCATCTCGATGTCGTGGGGGTGGGATTCGATCTGGCCCGAATGGGTGACCTGCACGAAGCGGGCCTTGACTCGCAGATCGGCGATGGAGCCGGCGCCGCAGTAGGTCATGCCGGCCCGGGTGCCGCCGATCAGCTGATAGAGAATCTCCGAGAGCGGCCCTTCGACAGAGAGCCGCGCCTCCACGCCTTCGGGGACGAGCTTGCGCCGGTCGATCTGCGGGTATCGGTCGCTGCCGGCCGACATGGCGCCCAGCGAGCCCATGCCGCGGTACTCCTTGACCACGCGGCCGCCGACCCGCTCGGATTCACCAGGGCTCTCCTCGGCCACGGCCAGGAGGCGGCCCAGCATCACCGAATCCGCGCCCGCCGCCAACGCCTTCACGATGTCGCCCGAGTAGCGAATGCCCCCGTCGGCGATGATCGGGACACCGGCCGGCGCCGCCACGGAAGCGCACTGCATGATCGCCGTCATCTGCGGCACGCCGACTCCGGCCACGATGCGGGTGGTGCAGATGCTGCCGGGGCCGATGCCCACCTTCACGCCGTCCGCGCCGGCCTCGATGAGAGCCGCCGTTCCCTCGGCCGTGGCCACATTGCCGGCCACCAGGTCCACCGCATCGCCATAGGAGGAGCGGTAGCGCCGCAGCGCTTCGATCACGTTCCGGGTGTGACCGTGGGCCGTGTCCACGACCAGCGCGTCCACGCCGGCCTTCACCAGACCCTCGGCCCGGGCCACGGAATCCTGGCCGACGCCCACGGCCGCGGCCACGCGCAGACGGCCCTTGCCGTCCACGTTGGCCAAACCCGCGTCCGACGGCACAGCCGCGGCTTTCACGGCCGCGATCTGCTCCGCCTGGCGTTCGGGCGCCTGGTTGCGATGCACGACGCCTATGCCGCCCTCGACGGCCATGGCGATCGCCATGCGGTCCTCGGTCACCGTGTCCATCGCCGAGCTCACCGTCGGGGTGTTCAGCGTGATATGCCTCGAGAAACGGCTGGCCACGCTGGCGTCCCCGGGCAGGATTTCGGAATACTGGGGAATCAGCAGGACATCGTCGAAAGTCAGGCCCAGCAGCGGCTGGCTCAGCCCGGACCCCGCCGTTTCGCCCGGACGATCCCGCCCCGTCGTCGTCGCCATCTCGCCTCCGTCCTCTCTGCGCTCCGTCAACCGGCGCTGCCGGCCGATCCGCGCCTGGAGGCCGGCGTCTGGTTGGCGGCAATTCTACGGATAGTGAGCCGATGCGTGCGATCGAGACGCCCGGACGGGTGGCCGAATCTCCCCAGCCTGCGTCGCCAGCGGCGATCGACGGCCGGCGCTAGCCTTAGCCGAAGACGGAGGTGGCAGGTGGAATCGCGGCGGCTCGGCAGCTCCGGACCGCTCGTCTCGGCGGTAGGCCTCGGGACGAACAACTTCGGCAGTCGGCTGGACGACCCGGCCGCGGGCCGTGTCCTGGACCGAGCGTTGGACCTGGGGGTCACCTTCATCGACACGGCCGACATCTACGGCCGAGGGTCGGAGGCCGGCCCGGGCGCTTCCGAGAGCCAGCTGGGCCGGTTGCTGGGCTCGCGTCGGCGCGACGTGATCCTGGCGACCAAGTTCGGGCATCCGATGAGCAGTTCGCCGGACGAAGGCGGGGCATCTCGACGGTGGATCGAACAGGCCGCAGAGGGCAGCCTCCGTCGCCTGCAGACCGACTGGATCGACCTGTACCAGGTGCACGTCCCGGACCCGGCCACGCCGATCGAGGAGACCCTGCGGGCCCTCGACGATCTCGTCCGCGCCGGCAAGGTTCGGTATGTCGGCCACAGCAACTTTGCCGCCTGGCAGATCGCCGATGCGGAATGGACATCCCGGACGCTCGGCCTGGCCCGCCCGGTCTCGGCCCAGATGCACTACAGCCTTCTGACGCGGGCGATACAGGCCGAGGTCATGCCGGCCTGCGAGGCATTCGGCCTGGGCGTCATCCCCTACTTCCCGCTCGAGTCGGGCTTCCTGAGCGGCAAGTACCTCCCCGGCGGCGAGGCCACAGGCCGGCTGGTCGGCAGCCCGCGAGCCGCTGAAATCATGACCGCCGCCAACCTGGATCGACTCGGCCGGATGGAGGCGTATGCGGCCGAACGGGGCCGCCACGTGCTCGACCTGGCTTTCGGATGGCTGCTGAGCCAGCCGGTCGTGGGTCCGGTGATCGCCAGCGCCAGCACTCCCGAGCAGATCGCCGCCAACGTCGCGGCCGCCGGATGGCGCCTCTCCGCGCAGGAGATGGACGCCGTGGCGGGCATGTAGGCCGTGCCGGTGCCACTCAGGGATCGCCTTCTCGGACGTGCCTCCGGCGTTCGCGCGGTCGGTGGGGTCATGTTGCTCGGGACGGCCGTGTTGTGGGCCGGCCTGGCGCAGATCTCGGCCTCGCCGGCGGCCGGCTTCAGCTTCAGTGGGGCAGCCGAGGGACTCGCCTCCCAGGCCCCCGTCACCGTTCCGGCGGCCATCCTCATCGCTGCCGCGACCGCCCTCAACGTGCTCGTCGGGGCGGTGGCCCTGAGGCTGCTCGGCGCCCCGCCGTTCCGGACCCTGTCGGAGTTGATAGCGGCCGGATTCGCGGCCGCCGTGGTCGTCGACTCGGCTGCTCTGTTCGTTCTCGGGGGACTCGGCCTTTTCGCCAGGCCGTGGCTGCTGGCCGTTCAGCTGGGGGTGCTGGCGACGTGGCCGGCCGTGGCCCGGGGCCGGCCGCTGCTCGCCTGCCGGTTGGCCTGGCGTCCGCGCCGCCCCGCGGCCTGGTGGCCGCTCATCGTGGCGGTGTGGGCGGGCCCGGTGATCGTCCAGATCGCCTCCCCGGCCGCCCCCTTCTTCGACGTCCTGCCCAACCACGTCGCCCCGGCGGAGCACATCCGGACCTTCGGCAGCTTCGCCACGCTGACCACCTCGCCCTCGCCCATCTACGGTCCGTCGCGCCTGCTGCTGGGCTACGTGGCGACGTTGGGCCAGCTGGCCGCGCTCTCCGGAACCCAGGCGGCGCTGGCGACGGCGGCCTTCGCCCTGCCGTTGACGGTCATCACGGCCGTCTCAATGCGACAACTGGCTGCCCGGCTATTTGGGGCCGGCGCGGGCTTCTGGATTCTGCTGACCTTCCCGCTCACTTTCGCCTTCATGCGCCTGCCAGACACGCGCGGCACGGTGATGGCGCTGCCACTGGCAGCCTATGCGTTGACCTCCATCGCCGAGCACCTGGCCGGGCCCGACCCCGGCCGAGGCCGGCAACCGGGCGGACACGGGCTCGACATCGGCCTGGCCGTCGCCCTGGGCGCCACCTTCCTCGTCCACCCCCTGATGGGGGTCATCCTGGGGGCGACGGCCTGCGGCCTGCTGGTGCTGGAGCCGCGCCGCCTGACCGGAGTCCTCGTCCCGGCACTCGTGGCCGCCGCACTGCTGGCAGCGCCACAGGCGGCAACGACGCTGGGCGTTGGGGCGCCCGCGCTCTTGGGCTTCCTCTGGCTCGTCGCAGCTCTGCCTATCGGGGCCGCCCTCGGCCGAGTCGTCGAGCCGGCGGTCGCGGTCTCCCTGCGGAGGCTTCCCGTGGCGCAGCGCGCCGGGCTCCGTCTGGCCGTCTCCGTGCTTCGAGCGTCGCTGATCCTGGCCGCCATCGCCACAGCCCTCCTTGTGGCCCGGGACCGGATCCCGACCCCCAACGACCCGGCCTCATACCTGGTCGACCACTTCCAAACGCTCACCGAGGTTACCGTCGTCGGCGCGGCAGTCGGCCTGCTGGTCGCCCGGCGCGGATGGATGGTGCTCGGCACCGCGATCGCGGCCGGGCTGGCGGCCTGGGCCGCCTCGACGCTGGTGGGGAGCGAGACCCTGACCGCCCAGGCCGTCCACTACGAAGTTCCCAAGGCGGTCCAGTACTGGCTGCCGGTGATGCTGGCGCTTGGGGCGGCGGGGGCGATCGGGGCGCTGTTGCGGGCGCGCCGCCTGGGCCTTCTGCGGCCCCTTGGGCTGACCGCCTTCGTCGTCGCCGTGACGTTCCCCTACCCGGGCCCGATCATCTCGAGCATCCAGATCGGCGAGCATCGCGGGGCCGAGTCGGTGGGGCTGGCCCTGCGCGAGGCGGAGCACGGCTACTGGCTGGGCTTCCCGGACTCCCGCTTGATCGTCGGTCCTGCCCAGCGGCAGGTCATCGATCGCCTGAGGGCCGAGATCGACGCCGGACGCCTGGGCCCGTCGACGAAGGTCCTGCACCTGGCCGCCTCGTTCCAGCAGTGGCGCTCGGTGCCGATCGGCGTCTTCACCGGCGCGCTGGAAACCTCCATTTCACTTGATCCGGAGCTGAGCATCCACACCGAAGGCGGGCGCCTGCTCGGGTTCGAGTCGCTCACGGCGGAACTGGGGTCGAACTACGGCTACGTCGTCCTCGAGCCGGATGGGCTGAAGGAGGCCGGCTTCGAACCGGCCGACGAGATCGTCGCGGCAGGCTACCGGTTGATCTGGTCGAACTCGATCGCCCAGATCTACGCTCGGGACACCTGATCGGTGTCCGACGTGAGCGAGAGACGCTGCCGATAGGTGGTCTCCACGGAAACGAGGCCGCCGTACCTGGGCTGCAGCTGCCGGCCGTCTACCCAGCCGGTCCAGCCGTTGGCCCCCCGCGCTCTCGCCCAGTCGGCCTGCCTTTCCGCCAGCGCCAGCTCGGTGCCGGGCGGGAAGAGGCGACTCCAGCGGACATCCAGGGCCGCGGAAGGCCGCCCGGGTCCGATAAGCCCCGGATAAGTCACGGCTGCGATGCTGCCACCATGCTCCCGTCGTCGGTCTCCGAACGCCTCGACCGGCTCGCTCCCGACCAGCTGGCAGCCGCGACGGCGCCACCCGGGCCGGTGCTGTGCGTGGCTCCGGCGGGGAGCGGCAAGACGACGACCCTCGTGGCCCGCATCGCCTGGCTGGTGGCCATCGGGGCAGACCCGGCCGGCATCACGGCTGTGACATTCAACAAGCGGGCCGCCGACGAGATGCGCTCACGCGTGGACGCAGCCCTGAAGCCGCTCGGGCTCGAGCCCGGCTCGGTGCGGGTTCGCACCTTCCACGCCCTCGGCCGCGAGATCCTGGCGGATGGAGGCGCCGCCGTGAAGCCCCTGCTGGACCGCGAAGCTGTGCTTCGTGAGATGTGGCCCGACATCACGCGAGGGGCCCTGCGTCGCCTGGACGACGCCTTCAGCCGCCTCAAGCTGGAAGTGGGGGTGACCGCCTCCGAGGTCGCCGCCGACCCCGAACCCGGTCCGATCGTTCGGGCCTTCGTGGCCTACGAACGGGCGCTGCGCGATGCCGGCGGCCTGGACTTCGACGATCTCGTCGGCCGGGCGCTGCGCCTGCTGGAGGCCGACCCCAGCCTGCTCGACCGGTGGCGGGAGCGCTGCGCTCACCTCCTCGTGGACGAAACCCAGGATGTTGATCGGTCGCAGTTGCGGCTGGCGCTGCTGCTGGCCGCGCCGAGCAATCGCATCTTCCTCGTCGGCGACGACGACCAGACCATCTACGGCTGGCGGCTGGCCGACGTTCGTCGCGTGCTGAGTCTGGCCTCGTCCCTGCCCGGCCTGCGTCGCATCGACCTGACGGTCAACTACCGCTGTCCCCCGGCGGTCGTGGAGCGGGCGGTCCGGCTCGTATCGAGGAACGAGGAACGGTTCGTCAAGGCGATATCGTCCGGGCCGGCCGCGACGGGCCGCCTCGTGCTCGCACCCGATGCCTCCGACGAGACGGCCCGGCTTCGCCGGGTTATCGCCTCCTGGCCGTCCGACGGTGGCACTCGGGCCATCCTGGCACGGACAAACGCCGAGTTGCTCCCGGCCGCCGCGGTGGCCCTGGAGATGAACCTTCCCTTCGCGGCCTCCCGGTTGCGCCTGCTGACCGAGGACCCGCGGTTGGACACGCTGCTGGCAATCGCGGCGGAGCGTTTGGCTCAGAGCACATCCTCCACCCCCTTCCTGCCGCGGCTCGTCGCCCTTGCCCGCCATGGACTGGCGGAGGCGATCGACGCGGCTTCCCGAGCGCCTGGCCCGCCGGCCGAAGGCGCGGACGTCGAGGGGCCGGAGCCGGACGAGCAGCTCCCCTTCGAGACGGGCGATCTGGTCTCGGCCCTGGTGGGCTGGTCTGTGCCATGCCGCGATCTGGCCGAACTTCGGGCAGCCATCCTGGACCAGCGAGCCCGCCTGGCATCGCTGCGTCGCGACGACGCGGACCTGACGCTGGCCACGGCCCACTCGACCAAAGGCCTGGAGTTCGATCACGTGGCCGTGCTGGGCATGGACGCCGGCCGCTTTCCCTCGGCTCGGTCGCTTCGCGACTCCACCGAGCCCGCCCGCGCCCTCGAGGAGGAGCGGAGGCTGGCCTACGTCGCCTGGACCCGGGCTCGACGGTCGCTGACGCTGCTGTACGACCCGGAGTCTCCCTCGCCCTTCCTGCGCGAGGCCTTCAGCGAGGCCGAAATTGGAGTGGCCCCGGCATCTGCCGGAGCCACTCGCCATGCTGTCGAGGAAACCTACTTCCGGTAGTGATCCAGCAGTTGACCGACGGTCAGGCCGCGGTAGGCGTCCGGTATCTGCTGGCCGTAGCGCATCCAGATCTCCCGAACCGGTGCCGGGGCCTTGGTCCCGAGAACGCCCAGGTTCAACGACCTTACCCACGGGTCGTTGATGAGCGGCAATCCGGCCAATCGGTCCGCAACCTCGCCCAAGGCGGCATCGACCGCCTGCGAGGGCGGCGCCACCGGAGTCCCGGCGGAGGCCGAAGCGGCGGGGGCCGGAGCGGCGGGGGCCGGAGCGGCGGGGGCCTTGGCGGCAGGCGCCTTGGCGGTCTCTTTGGCCGGCCCGGGGGCGGACGCGGCGGGAGCGGCTACGGCCGAAGGTGCTGCCTTCGCTTTGGGCTGTCCCTTCCCCGCCGCGGCCGGAGCCGGGCCGGCGGCCTTCCCGGCGGCCTTGCCGGCCTGAGCGGGCTTGCCGCCCCGAGCGGGCTTGCCGGCCGGAGCTGCCTTGCCGGTTTGAACCGCCTTCCCGGTTTGGGCGCCGATCCCGTCGCCGAGATGCCGCCTCAGGCCGGATCGGCCGCTCGGCTTGGAGGCCTGAGTCGGCACGACGGATCCGATCAGTTCGGACATGTCGATCCCGGTCAGGCTCTTGATCGTGGCGTTGGCCTGGGCCACCGTCGCCGTAGTCGTCTTGACTACGTCCGCGGCGCCTTCGGTCGACAGCACGGTCAGCGAATCGATGTTGGCCATCGGCTCGGCGGCCGCGCTCACGATCGCCGGCATGCTCTCCAGGATGGCGGCTAGGACGGCCGCCTGATTGAAGCGCTGGTAGGCCTCGGCTTTCATGCCCAGGGCTTCGGCGATGGCCTGGCCCTTGACCATGACGATGCGCGCCTCGGCCTCGCCGGCCAGCTCCACGCGCCGCGCCTCGGCCTCGGCGATGGCGATGCGCGCCGCCCGATCGCCTTCCGCGCGCCGCACGACGGCCTCCGCATCGGCCTCGGCCGGCTTGATCGTCACCGCCAGCAGCTCCTGCTGCCGTCGCTGAGCTTCGAGCACTGCCAGCTCGGTCTGCTTGCTCACGACCTCTTGCTGGGCCTCGGCCTGGGCCAGAGGGCCGGCTTGTGCAGCGCGAGCCTTCGCGGCCCCGGTCAGCTTCTCGGCCTCGGCCTGGCGCAGCGACACGTCCCGGGCGGCGTTGATCTTGATCTGCTCGGCCTCGGCCTGCTTGACCGCCGATTCCTGGTCGGCCAGGGCCTGGGCGATCTTGGCGTCCCGGGTAACCGGAGCGAGCTTCTGGAGGCCCAGCTGGGTGATGTAGCCGGACTCATCTTCGATCGACTGGATGGTGAACGAGTCGATCTCGATGCCGGTAGTGACCAGGTCCAGCTTGGCGTTGTCCTGGACCCGCTGGAGAAGCTTCTCGCGGTCCATGATCAGTTCTTCGATCGTGAGCGTGCCGACGATCGAGCGGAGCGAGCCTTCCAGGACGTTCTTGACGATGTCGTCGATATAGGCCGGATTGGTGCCGAGGAAGCGCTCGGCGGCGTTGCGAATGGATTCGACGTCGCGGCCGATCTTGAAGGTGGCCACGCCCTCGACCTTCACCTTGATGCCCTGGCTGGTGATGGCATCCGGCAGGACGACCTTGATCTGACGGGCCGTCAGCTCGAGCTTGCCGACGCGGTTCAGCAGAGGCCAGACGACCGTTCCGCCGCCCACGACCACCCTGATTCCCTGGTCGCCGGGGGCGAGCATCTTGCCCGTGGCGTCGCGGACCTTGGCCCCTCTCGAGCCGGCCACGATCAGGGCCTCGTTGGCGTTGGCCACGCGATAGCGGCTGGCTGCGAACGCCAGCAGCAGCACGATCGCCAGGACTGCAGCCAGAACTATCAGGGCGGCGCCGCCGCCGAAGCTGACGAACTCCTCCATCTCGGACCCCTTCTCCTGTAACCGGCTTGACTGGCGCCTAGCTCGGCTCGTTGGGCTTGACGGCGGACGCCGCCGGCTCGACCACCAGGACCGACCCGGCGATATCCACGATCTTCACGGTGGCTCCGGACTTGATGGCCTCATCGGAAGTGGCCGTCCGCTTCTGGCTCACTCCGGCGAAGCTGACGACGACCTCGCCGTGCCGGCCCTTGGGAATGCCCACCACGACCCGGCCGGTGACTCCGACGAGATCCGAGATGCTGTAGGCCTGCGGCCCTTCAGAGCGCGTCAGGATCCTGAACATCCCGTAGACGATGAAGGCCCCCACCGCCCCGGTTCCGGCACCCAGCACCGAGGCGAGCCCCGACTCCATGCCGATCACCGTCGTCCCGAACAGGCCACCGATGCCGAACATGGAGACGAAGCCCAGGGCGATCGGAGCGATCGCGACGCCGCCCACGTCGATGCCGATGTGGAGGCTGTCCAGCACCCCGCCCACGATATCGTCGAGGACGACCGTGATCAGCAGCAGGACCAGAGCCACGACCATGGCGATGAGGAACACCAGGTTCCCCAAGTCGATGTGCATCACTGCCACGACGCTCCCTTGCGTTCCCCGCCGAGTCTCCGTCCGCGCGGCGCCGGCCGCGGCGATTCTAGACCCGCCGGAGCCCGTCAGGAGTGCGAACTCGCAGCCGCGGCTCACGCTCCTACCCTACAAGACCCATCCTCAGCGCTGAAGGATCACCCTGGACCCGGCAATTCGATCGTGGTACCCGCGGCCCTGGCCATCCGCTCGGACGCTCGACATGAGCATGGCCGCCCAGACCGTGATCACAATCGGGGCCACGAGGCTGGTCGGGATCGCGGCAACGAGAGCCAGCGGTCCCTGCAGGACCGCCCAACGCGCCAACCCATCGAGGGGGCCGAGCCGCTCACCGGTCTCACGCACGACCAGGAGTCCCACCGACCGCTGCCCTAGCGTGCCGCCGAACAGGAACCACGTCGCAACGAAGTAGGCGCACTGAGCGGCCCCGGCGCCCAACACGACGATGATCAAGTCCCGCTCCGGTATCGGCGCGTCGCTGCCGGCGGCCGGGCCGGCCACAAGCGAGAACGCGAGCTGGTACACGCCGAACACGAACAGGCCGTCCAGCAGATAGGCGGTCACGCGACGCCCCATGGTGGCCGCCCGCATCACGCCGCCGGTCCGCCCCCCAGCCGGGCGCTCGTCGGTGAGCCAATCCGGCCGGGGCTCTTCGTCGGCGGGCAGCTGGGGTTGGCCCGCCTGATGCGCCGGGGTTGAGCCATCGGGCGCGGCGCGCGGCCCGGTGCCCGGCGCCGGTCCGGGCCGCCAGTTCCCGTAGTACGGCATCGGCCCCGCCGTGCCGGGCCAGAGGTACGGCAGGCGAGATACCCGGACGACCACCGAGCGGCCCACCCGATCGTGCAGGCCGCGGCGCCTGAAGGTCGCGGCCGAAGACACCAGCAGGGCCGGCAGCCATACCCAGAGCGTCATCGAGGCGAGCGACAGCAGGACGCTCCAGCGGCTCGTCAGGACGAGCCGTGACAGCTCCTGACTATCTCCCCCGTACGTCGACGACGGCACCGTGGCCATCATGTCCACGGATGCAACCACCATGACGGCGATCGCGGCCGCGGGCGGACCGTTCAGAGCGACAGAACGCAGAAGGGACCGCAGCAGGGAGAGGTTGGCCCCGCTGACGGCGTCGGCGACCTCCAGAGACGCGATCCGCTGGCCGGGCAGGCGTCGGAACCGGTTCCAGCAGATCGCCGGGTAGACGACCACGACAACAACCCACACGGCCGCGATGGCGAGCACCTCCTCGAGCTTGATGCTCAGCAGCGGGACCGTCGGCTGTGCGGCCGGGTCTGCCAGCAGCTGCCGGGCGGCCTCGGGGTTCTCGGCCAGCGACCCCGTCACCAGACTCAGCACCCCGAGGCCGACGCCGACGACGATGAAGATGAGCCAGTCGACCAGCCACACGCCCAGGCGTGGGGCCATCCCGGCCACCGTGGGCCCTGCCATGGCGCCCACGAACGGCGATACCCGGCCGTTCCTCCAGTCGCTCAAGCTCGAGTCTCCACCCGTGTGCGGCCGTCGGCCGTAGTCGGTCCGACCTGCGATTCGCCCCGCAGAGGATACGCCCGGGGCCCCAGCCGCTTCAGCGAGCCATCTCCTCGCGGGCCAGCGCTGCCAGCAGCCGGTCCAGATCGTCCAGCAGATCCTCGGTTGCCCGGATCGGCAGAGCATCGCGAATTGAGTCCTTCGGCCCGTAGGCCGAGCGGGCCCGGCGAGCAGCCCGCCTCAATTCGACCAGTCCGGCGTCGCGCAGCAGATCGGGCAGTGCCGCCAGGAACTCCTCCCAGCGCGCCAGGCCGCGCGCCCGCGCGTCCTCCAGAACCCGATCCGCCGTGCGCGCAGCAGTCAACGCGAGGTGGTCGATCTCGGGCCGCTCATGTCGAGCCGGCCCGGCGCCCGGCACCGTCACGCCAGGTACCGCTGCTCCGGCTGTCCCTCGCGGCTTTGCGCCACCATCAGCGGCAGACGCTTGCGCTCCGATCCGCCGACCAGGATCCGGACCGAATACTCGCCGGCGCTGGCCAGGGTCAGGTTCCAGAGGTCCACGGCCAGCGTCAGAACCACGTCGATCGGATCGGCCGGGCCGTGGGCTACGACCCTCCCGGTCGACTCGGCCACGGTTGCTCCGTCCGGCGCGGTGACGATGAAGCTGATTTCGTGCTCACTGTTCCGCTCCACCGCCGTCAGCCGCAGGCCGACCACGAGCGAGAGGTGGGGGTGTGTGAAGGGCAGACTCGGGCCGCTGAGGCGCGATATCCCGCCGCCGAGGACGCTGAACTTCTGGCCGGGTTGAGCTTCCGCCGCGTCTGCCAGGAATACGTATTCGATCTCGGGCATGGCCCCATCGTAGCGGTTCCGGTGCGCCCGATCAGCCTGGCACAGGGAAGCGGGGCCCGAGTCCGCTCGAACCCAGCCTCCTGATCGGCCGTCCGGCCGCCGGGCGGCGGCTCCTAGGGAGCCGGGCTGGTCGTTGCCTCGTCGAAGGCCTTCTGGATGTCGGCTCTGAGCTGATTGAGCTCATTGTCGAAGTTCAGGTCGCCGCTGCTCTGAAGTTTGGTGAAGAAGGCGGCGCACAGATCGATGACCTTCACGAAGTTGGGCATGTCCGCCTCGTGGCTGGGGACGGCCGGGTAGTTCTCCATCTCCTGCATGACGTCCCAGCTGACGGTGACACCCGGAAAGACCTTGCTCGTGTATTCCTGATCGAACTTCTCGAAGAAGCCGGCCTGATCGGCGATCGCCGCCGGCATGCCTCCGTAGACGACCTGTAGCTCCTTGGAGGCCATGATTGCGATCATGGCCTCGAAGGCCTCGGACGGATGCGCGGACGTCTTCATGATGGTGAAGGTGTCGGCATCGAGCGGGCCGGAAGTCTGGCCGTCGTAGGACGGCAGGACGCCGATGTCCCACATCTTGATCTTGGCGTCGTCCGCCGTGCCGTACGAACTGATCGACCAGCCGTTGGCGGCGTCCATGGCGATGCGGCCGGAGGCGACGGTCGTCCCCTGGTTCAGGAGGGCGGAACTGCGGTACTTGCCGGTCGGCGCGAAGTTGTACTTCCACATCGCGTCGTAGTACCAGCGCCAGCCGTAGGCCCAGGGCGCGGGAATCTGGGCCGTCGTGCCGTCCTCGGCGACCAGCGAGCCCCCGCCGAAGGCCGAGGCCAGACGCCGGGCTTCCCACCACTGAGCGTCAAAGCCGAACTGGACGATCTTGGTCTTGTCGAAACCGGCGTCGGTCGACTTCTTGCCGTTCTGGTCGACGGTGACCATCTTGCCGATCTCGGCGGCGGTCTCCCAGGTCCATTCCTTGCCGTTCCACAGCTCCCCGACCTTCTTCGGCAGGTCGGGCAGATTCTGCTGCGCGAAGATGTCCTTGTTGTAGAACATGAAGGCGGGGTAGATCAGGTAGGGAAGGCCGACCTGACCATCACCACCCTGCTTGAGGTAGTCGATCAGGGCCTGGGGGTACTTGCTGGTGTCGAACTTCGCCTTGGCGATCTCTTCGGTCAGATCGAGGAAGACGCCCGAGAATCCGTTTCGGCCACGGGACCCGACTGGACCGACGATGTCGGGCGCGTTGCCGGCCGCGATCTGGAACTTGAGGACGTCGTACGCACTGGCGCTCGGAACGATCTCGAGGTCGATGTAGATCTTCGACTGCGCGGCGTTGTAGTCCGCGACGAACTTCTTCTGCGCCTCGATCTGGTTGGGCTGGGTCCCCGAGTGCAGTCCGACGAACCATCGAACGACCGTCGTGCCCTGCTTGACGACCGGGGTCGGAGGAGCCTGCGTCGCAGACATCCCCGAGGGAGTGGTGGTAGTGCCGCCGCAGGCGCCCAGAACGAACGCCGGGATCGCGGCCAACGTGACGAGGCGCAACCCTCTCATTGGGCTCCCTTCTCCAATCACCGGCGACATTCCTGCCCTCGGTGAAGAGATTGCTCGGTGGGAATGGCCTTCATTCCCTCGCGCCGCTCAAGGCGGCACGAACCGTGTCAGTTTGTTCCTGTCAGCGATTCTCCGCTGATTCCTGCCGAGTCCGTCGCTGCCGGGACAGGATGCCACTCGGAGGAATCTCCTGCCGCAAGGCCGTCAGGACCGACAATAGCGGCTTCCTTGCGGCGCTTCCGGCCCTTCGCGCACGCCGTCGCGCGCCTGCGCCGCCCCGGAGACCTACTGGACTCGCGGACGGCCGCCTCCAGTCAGTCCGCACGCTTGACGCCGGCTCCGGCAGCGGTGGCTCGCTTACGCGGTGCCGGGACGACCGGGTACGCCGTCTCGGCGCGAGACCCGCCGCGCCCGGCCAGCTCCGCGAACGTGACGCTGGACAGGGGAACCAGCGGCTCGCCGCGCAGCACCCGGGCCAGATACTCGCCGGTGGCCGAACCAGGCGTCCGAGCCACCTCTTCCGGGGTGCCCTCGGCGATGATGTAGCCGCCGCGGTCGCCTCCCTCGGGCCCCAGGTCGACGATCCAGTCGGCCGTCTTGACCACATCGAGGTTGTGCTCGATGACGACAACGGTGTTGCCGGCATTCACCAGTCGATGGAGGACCTGGAGCAGCTTCTCCACGTCGGCCATGTGCAGGCCCGTGGTGGGCTCGTCCAGAACGTACAGAGTCCGGCCGGTTGCCCGCCGCGATAGCTCCGTGGCCAGCTTCACGCGCTGAGCTTCGCCGCCGGACAGTGTCGTGGCCGGCTGGCCCAGATGAACGTAGCCCAGCCCCACGTCGTTGAGCGTCTGCAGCTTCGCCCGAACCGAAGGCACCGCCGAGTAGAACTCGAGGGCCTCCTCGATGGTCATCTCCAGCACGTCCGCGATGGAGCGGCCGCGGTAGTGAATCTCGAGGGCCTCCCGGTTGTAGCGCTTGCCCTTGCACATCTCGCACGGGACGTAGACGTCCGGCAGGAACTGCATCTCGATCTTGAGAATGCCGTCACCTTTGCAGTGCTCGCAGCGACCGCCCTTGACGTTGAAGCTGAAGCGGCCGGGCATGTAGCCCCGCACTCGGGCCTCCGGAGTCGCGGCGAACAGCTCGCGAATCGGAGCGAAGAGGCCGGTGTACGTGGCCGGGTTGGACCGCGGCGTGCGCCCGATGGGGCTCTGGTCGATGTCGATGATCTTGTCGATCGACTCGATCCCCTCGACTGCCTCGTGCGAGCCGGGCCGCTCTCGGGCTCCGCTCAACTCGCGGGCCAGGGCCAGGTACAGGATGTCCGAGACCAGAGTGCTCTTGCCCGACCCAGAGACGCCGGTCACGGCCACGAACCTACCCAGAGGGAAGGCTACGTCCAGGTTCTTGAGGTTGTGCTCGCGGGCGCCTCGGACGACGATCGACTGCCCGCTGCCGGTGCGACGCGTCGATGGGATCTCCACCCGGCGCTCGCCGCGCAGATAGGCCCCGGTGATCGAACGAGGCTCCGCCAGGACGGCCTCCAGCGGCCCAGCGGCCACGATCTCGCCGCCGTGCTCGCCGGCGCCCGGGCCGATGTCGATGACCCAGTCGGCGGTTCGAATCGTCTCCTCGTCGTGCTCGACGACCAGGACGGTGTTGCCCAGGTCGCGCAGGCGCGTGAGGGTCGCGATCAGCTTGGCGTTGTCCCGCTGATGCAGACCGATCGAGGGCTCGTCGAGGATGTACAACACGCCCATCAAGCTCGACCCGATCTGGGTCGCCAGGCGGATGCGCTGGGCCTCGCCGCCGGATAGAGTCTGGCTGGTTCGATCGAGCGTCAGGTAGTCCAGCCCGACGTCCAGCAGGAAGCCGAGGCGGCTCGAGATCTCCTTCAGGACCTGGCGGGCTATGGTGTTCTCGCGCTCCGTCAGCCGGTCCGGCAGTGCCGTCACCCACTCGCAGGCGGCCGTGATCGAGAGCGTGGACACGTCCCAGATGTTCCGCCCGTCTACCGACACGGCCAGGATCTCCGGCTTGAGCCGCTTGCCTTCGCAGACCGGGCAGGGGCGCCCGACCATGTACCGCTCCAGCTCGGCCTTGACGAAATCCGAATCCGTCTCGCGGAAGCGCCGCTCCAGGTTGGGGACGATCCCCTCGAAAGTGGCCCCGTAGGTGTTCTCGCCGCGCTCGTGCCGATAGCCGATGACCACTCGCTCGCCCCGAGCACTGAAGAGGATGTAGTCCAGCGCCTCGGGCGGCAGATCCC
>CAZFLI010000030.1:0-16783 GCA_964519845.1 uncultured Anaerolineaceae bacterium
CTGCGAGCGGATTCCGGTCATCCAGTTGATGCCGTCCTTGTTGCGCCAGTCGAACGCGGAGGGCGCCTTGCCGGATGGCTCATCCAGGATCACCTCGTCGGGAGCCGGCGAGTGGGGCAGGGTGCCCAGCATGCAATGGAACGAGATCGCGTTGATGATCCCGTGGGCGCCTCGCCGTGCGCAGTCCACCATCCTGGCCACGTTCAGGATCACGATCTCGTTGGCGCCGGGGTCCACGTAGGGCTCGGCGAGGGCGAGGATGTCGCTGTACCCCGGTTCCGAGGCGCGCTCGATAGCGGCCCCCAGCATGCGGCGGATGCGTCGCGACAGGCTCAGGGCCGGCTGCCCGACGACCGGCAGCGACTCGACGATCTTGTCGTAAGCATTCTTGCTCTGCTTCCACGCGGACGACAGCTTGAGGGTCGAGAAGTACTGACTGAAGGCGCCCACGGTGGGGCTGATCGACATGGCGTTGTCATTCAGCACGATCAGCATCTGCGTCTGACGGTGGCCGATGTCGTTCAGGGCCTCCAGCGACAGCCCGCTGATCAGGGCCGCGTCTCCGACGACAACGGCAATGCGCTCCATCGAGTGGCGCATATCCCTGGCCGAGGCGAGCCCCTGGGCGATCGACAGGCCGGTCCCGGCGTGCCCGCCGTCGAAGACGTCGTGCTCCGATTCGGAGCGACGTGGAAAGCCGCCCATGCCGCCCAGCTGACGCAGCGTTCCGAACTCCGCGTAGCGACCGGTCAGCAGCTTGTGGGCGTACGCCTGGTGGCCGGTATCCCAGAGGATTCTGTCACGCGGCGATTCCAGGACCCTGTGCAGCGCGATCGACAACTCCACCACGCCCAGCGAGGACCCCAGGTGCCCGCCCGTGCGCGAAACCGTCGAGATGATGTACTGGCGAATCTCGGCGGCCAGTCGGTCCAGCTCTTCGTAGCTCAGCCCGCGCAGATCACCGGGACCCTCGAGGGTCGGCAGTATCGCCAAATCGTCACTCCCGGGCGCTGGCCCCTCGTCGCCCACTAATCCAAATCGCCGGCCGCCGCGGCAGACCGCAGGGTTCCGCTGGGGCAGTCTACAGCTAGTCGGCCTCTCCTTCGCCGCCGGCCTCCGCCAGAGCCAGATCTCCGGCGGCGCGTTCCAGCAGGCGCTGCACCCGGAGCTCCGCCTCCCCCAGCAGGCCGGCGCATCGCTCGTGTAGAGCCACGCCCTGCTCGTACAACTCGAGTGAGCGCTCCAGGGGCAGCCCGCCCTGCTCCAGCTCGGCAACCGTCCGCTGCAGCTCCGCCAGGGCCTGATCGAAGGTCAGCGAGGCCACGCCCGGATCGCCGGACGGGGCCGCTTGCTCAGTCATGGCCGCCAACCTCCTCGCCGGCGCCGCTCTCGCGGGACGCCCGTGCTTCCATCATCCCATCCAGGCGGCGCCCGAGCAGGATACCAACACCAACCGACAGAACGGCCGCGGCCGCGGCCAGGACCAGGGCGGCGATGGCCGTGCCAAGGGCGCCCATCAGCGGCCCTTCCTCTGCGGCCCGTCCACGGTCGCCGCCACATCGCCACCGGCCACGGTTATCGTCAGGCCCGCTCCGGCCGGCGCTTCGGCCGGAGCGCGCACGATAAGCGCGTCGTCTCGCCGGCGCACGATGGCATAGCCGCGCTCGAGAGTCGCCTGGGGCGCCAGCGCCGTGAGAGTGGCCGAACCCCGCTCGAGGGCCACGCGTCGGGTGGCCAGTGCGGCCGCCACGGCCGGGGCCAGGCGATGGGCCAGCCGTCGCTCCGCATCGGCGCTCCTGGCAACCTGGTTGCGGACGGCTCGGGCGGCACCGTCGAGCAGGTAGCCCGCTCGCTCGCGTGCCTGAGCCAGCTGGGCGGAGGGCTGGAGGCGGTCGAGCGCCCGACCTTCGGCGGCCACACCCGCCCGCGCCGTCGTCACCGCACCCGTCGCGCATGCCCCGGCCCGCCTCGCCAGGCCTGCCAGGACGGCCAACGTCTCGGCCCTGTCGGGGACCACCAGCTCGGCCGCCGCGGAAGGCGTCGGAGCCCGCATATCGGCCGCGAAGTCGGCCAGCGTAACGTCCACTTCGTGCCCGACTCCACAGACCACCGGCACCGGGTGCTCAACTACCGCCCGAACGACCCGCTCGTCGTTGAACGACCACAGGTCTTCCAGCGAGCCACCGCCGCGAGCCAGGATCACGACTGCCGGGGCATCGTCGGGGCGTCCCTGCGCGGCGCACTCCGCGCCCCATTGGGCCAGCCGGTCCAGCGCCGCAGCCACGCTCTGAGCCGATCCTTCACCCTGTACCTGGCACGGCGAGAGGATCAGTCGAGCCAGGGGCCACCGCCGAGATACGACCTGGCAGATGTCGTGCCACACCGCCCCCGTGGCGCTGGTCGCCACTCCGATCACGGCCGGACGGGCCGGGAGCGGTCTCTTGCGGGCCGAGTCGAACAACCCCTCGGCAGCCAGCCGGGCCTTGAGGGCCTCGAACCGCAGCGCCAGGTCGCCGAACCCGGCAGGCTGCACGGCCGTCACGTAGAGCTGGTACACGCCCTGCGATTCGAAGACGTCGACCCGCCCGTGAGCCACCACGCGCAGGCCCGTCCGCGGCTCGAAGGGCGAGCGCACTCGCTCGTCACGGAAGAAGACGCAGGCCAGCTGGCTGCGCTCGTCCTTGAGGGTGAAGTACGCATGACCGGCCGCCGAGACGGTGACGCGCCCAACCTCGCCCTCGACCCAGACGTCACGCAGGTCCGGCCTGACTCTCACGGCATCTCGAACCGCGCGCGTGATCTCGCTGACCTGCAGGATCTTCAGGGCCGCCGCCGGCTCGTCGCTGCCGGGTACCGGCGGGGCGACAGGCTCGGCTGCCACTTCCGCGGTCTCGCCTTCGCCCTCGGGCAGCGAGTCCCAGGCAGGGAGGGCCCATTCGGGAGTCGCGGCCTCGGCGCCCGGTGCAGCATCTTCCGGGGCGGGGTCGGCCTGGGATTCCGCCGCCGGCTCTGGCAGGTCATCCCAGAGCGAGCCACCTTGCGGAGAGCCGCTTCGGCTCACGCTACCTCCTCCACACCCGGACGAGACATCGGCCGCGGCGCCCCGCGGCCCACTACCTACAACCTGGTCTGGTACTCGCCGGTCCGGGTGTCCACGCGGATGGTGTCGTCCTGGTTGACGAAGATCGGCACCTGGACCACCAGGCCGGTCTCCAGCTTGGCGGCCTTCCGAGCGCCGGTCTGCGTGTCGCCGGCGAAACCGGGCTCCGTCTCGACCACCTTGAGCTCGACCGCGACCGGAAGCTCGACGCCGATCGTCTCGCCCTCGTAACTGGTCCGGTCCAGCAGCATGTTCTCCTTCAGGTAGTCGACCGCGCCCTCGAGCTGCTCGCCGGTCAGGTGGAACTGCTCGTAGCTCTCGGTCTCCATGAAGTGGAAGTCGTCTCCGTCCCGGTACAGGAACTGCACCTGGCGATGGTCGAGCTGGGCGCGGGGCCACCTGTCGCCGGCCTGGAAGGACCGTTCAACCGTCTGCCCGCGCTTGACGTTGCGCAGCTTGATCCGGACCTGGGCCGAGCCTCGCCCGATCTTGAGGTGGTGGTAGTCGAGGATCTGCCACAGGTCGCCATCGAGCTCGATGACAACGCCCTTGTGCAGGTCGCTGGTGGAAATCATGGTCTGGGAGCGCTCCCTATCTGGCCTACCGGCCGTCTGTCATGCCCCGAGATTGTAGCCGAGCGGCACCCCTACAGGCCGACGCAGACCGTTTCACGCGGGAAGGAGGTCAGCCGCTCGCACCGGCCGGCGCTCGGGTCGAAGAGGACGAGGTCCTCGATGCGAACGCCTGTCTCTCCATCCAGGTAGATGCCCGGCTCAACGGAGAAGACCGTCGGACCGGCCAGCGGATCCTCCGGCGCGGCCTTGCCGAGGGCCGGCAGCTCGTGGGTTGCCAGACCAATGCCGTGGCCGGTCGCGTGGCCGAAGTGTTCCCCGTGGCCCGCGGCTTCGATGACGGCCCGCGCCGCGGCATCCGCCTCGCGCCCGTTGGGGATCGGCAGCTCGCCGCGCGCCGCCGCCTCCAGCCGCGAGATGGCCGCGCCCTGAGCGGCCGCGACCGTCTCGTAGAGGGCCAGGTCGCGCGGCATCGGCTCGCCCACAAACAACGTCCGAGTCATGTCGCTGCGGTACCCCGCCACCATTGCCCCGAAATCGAACAGCAGCACCTCGCCGCGGGCGACCTCGCGTTCCGAAGGCGATCCATGTGGGAGCGCCGCGTTCGGCCCGGCCAGGCAGGCCACGTCGAAAGCCAGCGCCTCCGCGCCTCCAGTGCGCATCTCCCACTCGAGGGCCAGGGCCAGCGACCGCTCCGCAGTGCCCGCCTTGATCCGCCGCAGGATCGCCGCCAGGGCGCGGTCGGCGACGGCGCAGGCGGCCCGGATGCGCTCGATCTCGGCCGGCTCCTTGACGGCCCGCCCAGGCTCGACCCAGCCCAACGCCGCCACCAGCTCCACCTTCGGCGCCGCCGCGACCAGCTCCTGCCACTGCTGATGGCTGACGTGGCCGGCCTCGACCGCCACCCGCTTCGCCCCGGCCCCGGCCACGAGCCCCGCCCAGCTCGTGGCCAGGTCGTGGGTGACCGGCTCGACTCGAGCTTCCGGCGCCTGAGCCGCAGCCTGAAGCCGATACCGGCTGTCGGCCAGCAGAACCACTTCGCTCCCACTCACCAGGAAGCGCCCGGAATTGCCGGCGACGCGGTCCTCCCCGTCGCCCAGGGCGAAGCCGGTCAGATAGCGCATGTGCTCCGAACGCACCCCGAAGTAGGCATCCACGCCTTCGGCCGCCATCCTGGCCCGCAGCCGCTCAAGGCGGCCCGGACGGGCGGCTCGATCGGCCTCCTCCCAGCGACCCAGGTCGGCCGGGGTCGGTGGCGGCGCGAAGTCGGCCGGGTGCGGCAGCTGGCGGACGGGCTCGTTCACGGTCCCCATGTTAGCCGCTGCCCGGCCTCCGGCCTACGGGAGGTAGCCGTACTTCTTGAGGTTCGCGTCGTGCTCGGCCTGGGTCTTGGCGAAGGCCAGGCCGCCCGTGCCGTCGTTCTTGGCCAGGAAGAAGAGGTACCCGTCCGTCGTGTCGGGACCGACGGCCGCCTCCAGCGAGACAAGCCCCGGCGAACAGATCGGGGTCGGCGGCAAGCCCTTGGCCTGGTAGGTGTTGTAGACCGCGATCTCCGCCGGGAACTGCAGCTGTGAGTAGGGTGTCGACCCGCCGATCGGCTTCCAGAACACGTACTCGACCCATTTCTCGATGGGATTGGAGGCCAGCCAGACCGAGTCGTTGGCGTAGTTGACCGTCGGGTCCGAGTTGAGGTGGCCGGTCGGCCACTTCGCCGGGTCGAGGCGATTCTCGAAGACTCCGGCCACCAGGGGCCGATCCGTGTCCAGCGAGGCCTCCAGCTCGACCAGGGAGGCGATCTGCACGATCCGGTAGACCTGCTCCGCCGGCAGAGCCAGCAGCTGAGCCGGCGCGTTCTGGCCGAAGGCGACCAGTTGCTTCTCGAGCAGCTGCCTGGGCGTGATGTCCACCGCGATGTCGTAGGTGGCCGGGAACAGGAAGCCCTCCAGGGAAGCGCCCTCCGGAAGCTTCAGCCAGTCGAACTCGGCCACCAGGTCGGCCGGCGGATGCTTGGCCATGTCGTAGTAGGCCTGCGTGTCCAACTGCAGCACCTTCGATGGATCAGTGGGGCTCTGCTCCAGGAGCTCCAGCTTGGCGACCATCTGCTCGATCCGCAGCCCTTCGCGGAAGGTCACCCTGATGGTCGGCGAGACGGGCACCGGAATCGTCATCGTGTCGATCATCTGGTCTACCGTCATGGCTCGGCTGAGGGTGTACCTGCCGGCCAGGAAGTCCGTCGTCACGCCGCGCACGATCGACTCGAAGACGAACGCCCGACGCTCCCGTATCAGGCCCAGCTGCACCAGGTTGTCGGCGATGTCGTATGTCGTCTCACCCTTGCTTATCTGAAAGCCGACCGGCGCGAAGTCCTCCCGGTTCACCGGCTCGGTCAGGCTATCGCCCAGCTCGCCGCGCACGATCTCCTCGACGAAGGGCAGGTTCAGGGCCGCTGGATTCTCCGCGCCCCAGTCCGCGATGGCGCTCAACACGGGCGGGCGGGCGAAGACGTACAGCCCAGCCATGACCAGCGCGACCAGGGCGGCCAGGGCGGCCAGGGCGGCCAGCCGCGAAGCCAAGCCGCCCGACCGGCCGGAGCGGTAGTCCCGGCTCTCATAGCCCTCGCCGCGGCGGCGCGTCCTGTACTCGACCGCCGTGTCGACGGCGGCGTCGGCGTCGGCGGGCCAGTAGTCGTCCCAGCCGTGATCGACGAAGCGCCGGTCGGCTTGCTCTGGCTGCTCGCCGCGCTTGCCGCTGCCTCGCGGTCCGCGTCCGCCCCTGACGGTCATGACATGTCCTCAGCATCCTCGCCGGCGGCCGGCTCGACCACCGCCGGGCTGTCGAAGTAGTCCTGCAGTATCAGCGCCGCCGCTTCCCGGTCGATGCGAGCGCGGTGAGCATCGCGCTGCCCCGGTCCCGGCGGACCGCCCGAACGGCCCCTGGGCGGCCCGCCTATGCGGCGCTCCGCGCGCTGGCTGGTCAGCCGCTCGTCGTGGAAGAGTAGCGGCAAACCCGATTCGACGGCCACCGCGGCGGCCCAGGCTCGGGTATCTGCCGCCTGCGGCCCCTCGCTCCCGTCGGCGTTGAGTGGCAGTCCAACGACCAGGCCACCGGCTCGCTGTTCCGCCGCCAGGCGGGCCAGCGCGCGGGCATCCTGCGCCGGAGTCCGGGAGCGGCCCAGCGTGCTCAGCGGCGAGGCGGCCCGCGTCGCAACGTCGCCGACCGCGATCCCGATTCGCCGCTCGCCGAGATCCACGCCCAGCAACCGCGGACCCGCCTCCAGAGTCGTCACGGAGCCGCCCCGGCGCTGGCCGTAGGCGCCGCGGACGCCGAGGCACCCGGCGAATCGCCGGCCGGCTGCGACGCAGACGACGCCGGCCCCGGCGACGGCGTCACGATCCTGACCTCTATGCGGAAGTCCAGGATGGCCGGCACGGTGGACACCCAGAACGGCCAGACCGACACCTCAGCCTGCCCGTAGCGGGTCAGGTAGGCCTCGGCATCGGCCGGCGACATGCCCCCGATCGCGGCCCTGACCTTCGCCTCGTCGACGGCCGGGGCCTCGAGCCCCCGGGCGGTGACCGTCACCTCCACGCCGCTCCCCACCGCCTCGGAGGCGTCGATCGACAGGACCACCGACCCTTCGACGATGTCGTAGCCGGACCTGGCTGCGGCCGCAACTCGGGCCTCGGCAACCTGGCGCAGGCTCAGGGTCGTCGCCGACAGCGCCGTCCCTGTGCCGCTGGCCGTCAGCTCGAACCGCTCCTGCTCCAGGCCCACCAGCGCCTCCGGATCGGGGTCGAACATCGGAGTCGCCAGCCGGGCTCCCTGCTGGAAGAGTTGCATCCCTGCCGCCGTAGCCGATGGGTCGCCAAGCCGGGCCTCGAAGGCCGTCTCGAGCTGCCGTGTCAACTCGGCCCGGGCGTCGTCGATGTCGGTTTGCTGAATGAACAGACTGATGCTGCGGGTTCCGCCCGTCGTCGGGTCCTTGTTGGTCACGGGATGGGCGATCACCAGCGCGGCGGCGAGGTCGGGAGGGACGTTGACGATCGCGCCGGCGGCTACGTTGCCGCCCGGCCCCTTCTCGGCCGCCACGATGCCCACCTCGGCAGTGCCCGGTATCAGGGTCAGACCGTCGAGCGTCGCCTTGGGGATGGTCGCGGCCTCGGTCGTCGTGAAGGCCACGCCGGTGGCGGTCTTCAGCTGCGTTCCGGCGAGCACCGGCACCGACAGGTAGTTGTTGCCGTTGGAGAACGTGACCTTGCCGATGGCGGCCGTCTCGAGCACGTTCTCGCCCGTAGCCTCGAAAGTGCCGCCGGCCTTGAGTGCGAACTCCTGCGGCACGGCGGGGACGACCCCGCTCTGGGGGCTGGGCGACTCGACGGCCGGGTCCACCAGCGCGGTGAAAGTAACCGGGCCGACCGGCTCGGCCCGCAGCGTGAGCACGACTGAAGCGGCCGGCAGCAGCAAGTAGCCGGCCAGGACGACCCCGACCGCGGCCGCCCCGATCGCCGCACCGATCCAGCGCCCGGCGTGCCTGACCGGCCTCAGCGGCGGGTTGACCCTCGGGCTCTGCGGCCGGACTGAGGCCGCGCCGCCGCCGGTCCCGCCGGCCCGGCCGCCCGACGCCTCGCCGCCCAGACCAGCCTCCGCCGGGCGGGGCCCGGCGCTCGAAGAGCCCGCTGCAAGGTGCCGCGACCGGATCGAGTTGCCTGCTCCGGGCGACGCACTCGTGGTCCCACCACCGGCCTCGTCTGCGGCCGGCGGCGCCGCGTCCGCCCGCTGGTACTCGCCGACGGACCCGTAGACCGGCAGCCCGGCCGCCTCGGCCAGCGACCGCACGGACGCGTCCGCGGCCACCACGGCCAGGCGGCGGTTGTGGTGCCTGGCCTCGCGGGCCAGCAACTTGAAGTTGATCCGAGACGAGGCCAGCCGCGATCCCGCCTGCACGACCAGGGCGACTCGGCTTTCGCTCGATTCGCGGATCCGTTGCGCCGCCGAGGTGATCTCGTCGTCGATGTCCAGGTAGTAGATCGCCATTGCCTACATCTTCAACGCTCTGAGGAC
Organism: uncultured Anaerolineaceae bacterium; assembly: GCA_964519845.1. Classification (GTDB taxonomy): domain Bacteria; phylum Chloroflexota; class Limnocylindria; order Limnocylindrales; family CSP1-4; genus Fen-1039. The sequence continues at coordinate 8,734 of CAZFLI010000030.1, forward strand.
CCGGCGCAAAGCCGCATCCAGGGGATCCTCGGTCGTCTGCAGTTCGATTGCCTGGTAGGCCAGGCCCATCGGGGTGACGTCCTGCTGGTCGACCAGCAGCCCGGTGGCGTCCTCGATCCGCTCCACCTGGCCGGGCTCCATCTCGACAACCTCGGGGGCCCGGCTGAAGGGCAGCCGCCGCCAGAACGACTCTTCGCGCAGTACCCGCCCAATGTCCGGCAGCCGCGAGCCGCCGCCGCACATGTAGATACGGCTCGGCAGCAGGTCTCCCTCTGCCAGCTCCTCCATGACCAGTTCCACGCCGGCCGCCCAGATGGCTACATCGTCGGCCACGATCCGGGCTACCTCGTCGCGCCTCGGCACCTCCAGTCCACGGGCATAGTCCAGCTTCGTCTCCTCAGCCCGAGGGAAGGGCATCTCCATCTGGTCGGCCAGCGACTTGGTGAAGGCCCGCCCGCCGAGGGCGAACATGCGCGTGCCCTCGATGCCACCGTGGCGAACCAGGGCCACGTCCGTCGTCCCTCCGCCCACGTCCACGAAGAGCGCACCGGCCGCCTGAACCTGCTCGCTGGCCAGAACTCGAGCCACGGCATAGGGCTCGGCCACCACTTCCAGTAACTCAAGGTCCAGCTGAGCGGCCACACTCTGCAGCGCCCCCAGGTGGACCAACGGGGCAAAGGCGTTGAAGATGCTGATCTTGACGTGGCGGCCCTTGAAGCCGGCCGGGTTCGTGACCGGGTAGCCGTCGATCTGGGCGCCGGTCACGGCGGCGTGGACGAGCCGCACGTCCACCTGAGGCATGCCCGTCTCCCAGGTGATAGCCCGCTCCGCCTGACGCAGAGCCTCGCGCTGCACCTCGTCGATGAGCTTCTGCAGCTCCTGGTCCGTGATGGGCGTGTCGGCGCGGCGCCGCTCAAGTGATCGAGTGGTGGTGAAGCCCTTGACCAGCTCGCCGGCGATCCCCACCACGCACTGGGTGGGCCGGAAGCCGGCCATCTCCTCGGCCTCTTCCAGGGCCACGGAGCAGTTGTCCACCACGGCGCCGATGTCCGTCACGGTGCCGGATTGCATGTGGGCCAGACCCTGGCGCTTCCGCCCCACGCCCCGAACCACACCGTGGCCGGTCGCGTCCATCTCGAAGACGAGCGCCTTGGCGAATTCGGTGCCGATATCCAGGGCCGTGCAGGCGGCCAGAACCGCCTCGTCTTCGCGGCCCCAGATCCTGCGCCAGAAAGCCACGGCCGCCCCCTGAACTGCTTCCGAGCTGCCTACCCCGCTAGTGTATCCGCGATTGCCGCCAGAGCCGAAGTGATCCCTTCGCGGCGCGACCCGGTACCTTGGGCCATCTCCGGGCGGCCTCCGCCCTTGCCTTCCAGCGGCCCCATAGCCGCCCTGACGAGATCCGCCGCGGCGATCCCCTTCGCGACCAGGTCGGGACTGACGGTGACGAAGAGCTGCGGCTGCTCCGCCTCGAAGGCGACCGCGATGACGCCCGACGGCATGGCCGAACGGACGTCCTTGGCGAAGGCCTTCCACTGCTCGGCCGATTCGAAGGCGCCCGCATAGGAGAAGAAGCGAACGCCCGGCTTGACTTCCTTCGCCCCGGCGACGACTTCAGCCGGCTTGGGCAGGCCGCTGCCGCCGGCCCGCAGGCGGCGCCGAGTCTCGCGCAGTTCCTCCTGCAGGGCGGCTACGCGGTCCGGCACGGCCTCCAACGATTGAGCCCCCACAAGCTCCGCCACCTTGTCCAGCATCTCGGCCCGCGACCGCAGCAGCTCGTCCGCCGCGTCACCGGTGACCGCTTCGATGCGCCGCGTGCCGGCCCCGATGCTGCGCTCGGCCGTGATCACGAACCCGCCGATCTGCCCCGAAGCGGAGCAGTGCGTGCCGCCGCACAGCTCGAGCGAGTAGTCCTGGACGCGCACCGTTCGAACCTGCTCGCCGTACTTCTCGTCGAAGAAGGCGTCCGCTCCGGCAGCGATTGCGTCGGCCATCGGCAGCACCTTCGTTGTCACCGGCCGGTTCTCGCGCACGATCGTCCGAACCTCGTCCTCGATGGCCCGCTTCTCTTCGGCGCTCAGCGCCCGGTCGCCCGGGTAGTCGAAGCGCAGGTAGTCCGGCGTCACCAGCGAACCGGCCTGGCGGGACTCCGGCCCCACGACGTTGCGCAGCGCCCGGTGCAGCAAGTGAGTGGCGGTGTGGTTCCGCATCGTCCGGGCCCGGCGCGCCCCGTCCACCCGCGCAGTCACCGTCTCACCGACCCGCAGCCGGCCATGCAGCTTGCCTCGATGGACGACGAGCCCCGCGATCGGCTTCTGGGTGTCTTCGACCGTGAACAGGGCGCTGCCACCGCCGGTCTCCAACAGCTCCCCCGTGTCGCCTACTTGCCCGCCGCCCTCGCCGTAGAAGGGAGTGGCATCGAGGACCACCTCGGCCTCTCCCCGGCCGGTCAGCTCCTGGTATTCGGTGCCGTCGCGCAGGATCGCCACCACGCGGGCCTCGCCCTCGGTTCCCTCGTAGCCGGTGAACCGCGTCTCGCCGGCCCGGACCAGGACTGCGTGGTAGAGGTCGCCCAATTCGGCGTGGCGGGCCAGCTCGGCCTTCGTGCCCTTGCGCGACCGTTCCTTCTGCTCGGCCATGGCCGCGGCGAACCCCTCGCGGTCCACCCGCACCCCGTATTCGGCCGCCATGTCGACCGTCAGATCGACCGGGAAGCCGTAGGTGTCGTGCAGCCGGAAGGCAACCTCGCCGGGCAGCACCGGGGCATCCGCAGGCAACGACTCGGGGCTCCGCCCGACCTCGCGCTCGGCCTTCGAGAGATCCGCCAGCGCAGTCTCGAGTTGCCCGGTGCCGGCTTCGAGGGTCCGCGCGAACTGGTTCTCCTCGGTTCGGATCACCTTCAGGATCTTCTCGCGCTGCTCGGCCAGAATCGGGTAGGCGTCCTTCATCACGTCGATGACGACGCCGGCCGTGACGTCGATGAAGGGCTCCTTGCGTCCCAGCAGGCGTCCGTGGCGGACGGCTCGGCGGAGGATCCGCCGCAGCACGTAGCCCCGGCCCTCGTTGGAGGGACTGACGCCGTCGGCGACCAGGAACGTCACCGCCCGCGAGTGATCGGCGATGACCTGGTAGCTGAACCGCTCCGCCTCGAATGCCTCCGGATCGTGGCCCAGCAGGTCCCGCATGGCGGCGTGGATGGGCGTGAAGAGGTCCGTGTCGTAGTTGGTGCGGACCTGCTGGACGACGCTCGCCAGGCGCTCCAGGCCCATCCCCGTGTCGACGGACTTCATCGGCAGCGGCACGCGCCCGCCGTCGGCCCGCTGGTCGAACTCCATGAAAACCAGATTCCAGACCTCAAGCCAGCGCGGGCAGTGCTCGGAGTGGTCCGGGACGCAATCCGGGCCCTCGCTGAACTCCAGGCCACGATCGAAGTGGATCTCGCTGCAGCGGCCGCACGGCCCCGTCTCGGCCATGCGCCAGAAGTTGGCGTCGTCGCCCTTGTCTACGTTGCCCCAGCGGGCGATCCGCTCGGGCGGCAAGCCGATCTCGTCGCGCCAGATGCCGTAGGCCTCTTCGTCGTCACTGTAGACCGTCGCCGCCAGCCGATCGCCCGGGATGCCGTAGACCTCGGTCAGCAGCTCCCAGGCCCAGTGAATCGCCTCGCGCTTGAAGTAGTCGCCGAAGCTCCAGTTGCCGAGCATCTCGAAGAGCGTGTGGTGGCGCGGCGTCCGGCCCACTTCCTCGAAGTCGTTGTGCTTGCCGGCCACCCGCAGGCAGCGCTGGAAGTTGGCGGCGCGGACGTAGCTGCGCTTCTCGCGACCGGTCAGCACGTCCTTGAACTGAACCATGCCCGAGTTCGTGAAGAGCAACGTCTGGTCGCCGGCCGGCACCAGCGAGGCGCTGGGCACGCCGGTGTGGCCGCGCTCGACGAAGAACTCGACGAAGCGGCGCCGGATCTCGGCCGCGGGCAGGTACGGGATGGGCAGGTCAGGCATCACGCGAACGGTACCAAACCCCGGGCCGGGAGCGCGGGCTCGCCCGGCGGCCCTCGCGCGGCGGCCCTCGTCCGGCGCCCCTCGCGCGGCGCCCCTCGCCCGGCGGTCCGCCCCTCGCCCGGCGGCCCGCCCCTCGCCCGGCGTCCCGCCCAGCCTCCAGACGTTCGCACGGTGCGAACAAGAAGCCCGTCTCCACGACCAGGCCACGAGCACCGTGCGCCATTTGATCGTATGCGAGCCTCCCGAGGGCGCCCATACCACGGCGGAAGGAGCCGATGACCTGTATCTGGGCTCCGCCGGCGCTCCATCGAGGGCTCCACCCGGCTACCGGTGGACGTGCTCGGGCGCTCGAGGCCCGAGTCGTTCGCACCAGGCGGAATCGTGCTCGATGCGCCGAACCACCGGCGCCCATACCCGGGAACCGACTCGGCCCTCCCGACGTCAGACCGCTATCCACCTCGGCACCCGGGAGGGTCTGACCCGTGAGGATATCCACTCGCATCTCCGCCCTGGCCACGGCAGCGCTGGTGGCGGCGGCCTGCACCGGAAGTGGCGCCACCGCCAGCCCGACCGCCACGCCAACCTCCACTCCATCGCCCAGCCCCTCCGCGGCCGGCGCCGACTTCACGATCGAGGTCTTCCCGGCTGAGGAGCCCCCGGAGGGCCGGCCGGCCATCCCCGGCCAGAAGGTCAGCTTCCTTGTCGTCGTCACGTCTCCCGGCAGCGACGAGCCCGTGACGATTACGGCCACGGCGACCGGGGCCAAGGTCCTCGACATCAAGCCGGCCGAGCTCAAGCCGGGCATCGTCGGGGAGGTCTGGGTCGTGCCGGACGCGGTGGCCGAAGAGGCGACGATCTCGACCGACATCACGGCGAGGCGTGGCAGCGCCACCCTAGCTGAGAAGCGCACGACCACGATCATGCCCTTCGAGGACGACCGTGCCGAGCAAGCTCAGCCCTACTTCGACATGTGGGTCGACTGGCTGGCGGCCGACCATCCCGAGTTCGGCATCACCAAGGCCACGAAGTGGGACTCCAGCTACGTCATGGCCCTGCTGATCGTGTCCCACTACGCCTACTTCTCCAACGAGTGGGAGATGAAGGTCTCCTGGCACGTGATGATCGCGCCCGACGACTTCACCGAGGTCTACCTGCGCCACCGCGGCACGGACACGACCTGGACCCACGCCTTCCGGATGGACTCGTTCACGAACAAGACGGCGCCGAAGGAGATCGCGCCCGATCCCTTCATGCGCTGATCGCCGGCAAGTTGCCCGCAGCCGGCCGGGTCCCCTCACCGGCCGGCTGCCTCCCGTCTAGGGAGGTGGCCGGCGCTCGCTCCGGCTCCGACTCCACAGTCTGGAGCCCGCGATCGCGGCGCCCGCCAGAGCGCCCAGAACGAGACCACGCACGAAGGCCACCAGGCGAGGATCGTCTTCCTCGCCCTCGGCGCAGCCGACGAGCAGCCCGAGCAGCCGCCCGATCATCGGTCCTCCCGGGCCGGGGCCGGGCCGAGGACAGAGAGCACACCCACGAAGGCGATCCCCACCCAGGCCACGACGCTGGCGGCGATCACGTGGAAATCGCCCACCCGGAACGGATCCACTCCCAGGCGCCCGCCCAGGGCATCGCCTGCCCACGCGCCCAGCATTGCCGCCAGGGTGACCAGCACCATCCGGCCGCCGGCCTCGCCCCTGATCGAGACGTAGAGAGAGGCATGGATGCCCCCGATCAGGACGGCCAGGACGTGCGCGGGACCGATAGCCACGCCCGGAGTATAGGTGGGGCCGGGCGGCTACCTCGGCCGGGCGATCCAGCTACCACGGCCGAGCGCTCCGGCTACCGCGGCCGGGCGATCCGGCCGCCGCCGATGACCTCGTCGCGGTCGTAGAAGACGGCGGCCTGGCCCGGGGCCGCGGCCCACAACGGATCCTCCGTCTCCACGGACCAGCGACCGTCCGGGCCGGGAAGCGGCGAAACCACGGCCGAGACAACGTGCCCGCGGTGGCGAATCTGGACGAGGCCGCGGAACGCGCCGTCGCCGCCACTCTCCGGCGGGCGGCCGGCCACGAACCGCATCTCCCCCACCTCGAAGCGGCGCGTCTCCAGGTCCTCGCGTCGGCCCAGCCGGACAGTGTTGGTCGCGGGGTCCGTCGACAGGACGTAGCGCGGCTCGCCCAGGGCCAGCCCCACCCCCTGCCGCTGACCTACCGTGTATGCCGCCGCACCGCCGTGCTCCCCCACCACCTGCCCGTCCACGTCCACCACGGGCCCCGGCTCTCCCTGCCAGCCGGCCCGCTCCCGCAGGACGTCCCGGTAGTCGCCGCGAGGGACGAAGCAGATCTCCTGGCTCTCCTGTTTGGCCGCGGTGGCCAGCCCCAGGGCGCGCGCCTTCGACCGAACCTGCGGCTTGGTCATCTCGCCCAGCGGAAAGCCGGCATGGGCCAGCTCCTCCTGCCCCAGCCCGTACAGGAAGTAGCTCTGGTCCTTCTCGGGGTCCTTGCCGCGCAGCAGCCGCAAGGGCCCGCCGCTCCCCTGCCCCGCCACCCGCGCGTAGTGGCCGGTCGCCACCGCCTCGCAGTCGTACATCAGCCGCGCCCGACCCAGCAGCGCCCCGAACTTGACGACGTTGTTGCACTCGATGCACGGACTGGGCGTCAGCCCCTCCAGGTACGCCCGAAGGAACGGCTCGACCACGCCCTCGCGGAACTCCCGCTCGAGGTCCATGACGTAGAAGGGAATGCCCAGCTGGCCGGCGACGCGTCGGGCGTCTTCCGCCGCATCAGCCGAGCAGCAGCTCTTCCTGAACTCGGAATAGGCATCGGCGACGTCGTGGAGGCGCATCCAGACACCGACGGCCTCGTCGCCCGCCTCGCGCACCAGCGCAGCGGCCACGGACGAATCCACGCCGCCGGACATCGCGACGAGGACGCGGGTCACCCGGCGCCCGCCTCCGACACGCCCTCGACCTCGCCTTCACCCGCAGGGGCCGCCGGCCGAGCCGCCTCCAGCGCGGCCGCCGCCGCTCGCTGCGTCTCGATCGCCTTCGCCACAAGCTCGCCGGCCTGTTCGATCTCCTCGGCCGTCGTGGAGCGCCCCAGCGACAGCCGCAACGCGCCCATCGCCTCTTCCTCCGGATACCCCATGGCCGTCAGGACGTGGCTCGGCTCGTTGGATCCGCTGACGCACGCCGAGCCGGCCGAGCAGGCCAGGCCTGCCAGGTCCAGCGCCATCACCAAGGATGGCCCGCTGACCCCCCGGATCACCAACGAGACGATCGACGGCAGACGCTCGGTCGAATGTCCGCTCTCCTCGACACCCTCGATCGATCGAAGTCGAACCGTCAGCTTCTTGCGAAGCCCGGCCAGCCCGGCCTCGACCGCCCCCACTTCGGAAACCGCCAGTTCGAGCGCGGTCGCCATCGCGGTCGAACTCGCGACATCTTCGGTCCCGGCGCGCCGGTAGCGCTCCTGAGAGCCGCCCTGCTGCTGCGCCAGCAGGTTCGTGCCGTGGCGAACGTAGAGCGCGCCCACCCCCTTTGGCCCTTCGAACTTGTGGGCCGCCAGCGTCAGCAGATCCACCCCCAGGGCATTCACGTCGATTGGGCAGTGAGCCCCGAACTGGGCGGCGTCGGTGTGGAGCAGGACGCCCTTGTGGCGATGCACCCGCTCGGCGATCTCGGCGATCGGCTGCAGGGTGCCCACCTCGTTGTTGGCCGCCATGATCGTGACCAGGATCGTCTTGGGCGTGATCGCCGCGTCCAGCTCGTCAGGATCGACCCGGCCGTATCGATCAACCGCCAGCTCCACGATCTCGAAGCCGAACTTCTCCAGGTAGCGCAGCGTATGGCCCACCGAGTGGTGCTCCACGGCGCTGCTGACGATCCGATGCCCGCGCGCCTTGCCGGCCCAAGCCGCCCCCTTGATGGCCAGGTTGTTCGACTCGCTGCCGCCCGATGTGATGACCATCTCGCGCGCCTGTGCCCCCAGCGCCCGCGCCACTCGCTCGTGGGCCTCATCGAGCCCCGCCCTCGCCTTCCGCCCGAACGAATGGCT
>CAZFLI010000031.1:0-16733 GCA_964519845.1 uncultured Anaerolineaceae bacterium
TTGCCGCGATTCGGGGCCTTCTGGTAGGGTTGCCAGCGATTGACCCACCGCCCGGCGCCGCCACGCGCCGCAGGAGTCCTTCTTGAGCTCACAAGCCGACTCGATCGTGCGAGCCCTGCGCAAGCTGACCGGACGCGATCCCCAGGAGCCGCTTCGCCTCGACGGCGAGGCTCTACTCCGGGCGGCCGAATCCCGCCTGCGCGCCGCCGGCCGGCTGGTGGCGGCCCCGTTCGCGGAGTTGTTCGGGACCCGCCCCGAGTCCTCCCCCGCGGCGCAGGCTCGCCCGGACGGTTCTGGAGCCGTGCTCGGCCTGCTGGCCCGTTACCGCCGCCCCGCCTCGCTGGCGGCCTGCCTGCTCATCGTCGCCGTGACCGTGGTTGCCACCCTGCCTACCGTGTCGGCGGCCGAGAGCCGGCCCTCGCCGACCCCCGGCGCCGAGGCGACCGCTCCGGCGCAATACGCCGGAGTCGCCTTCTACCAGCCCGACGGCACGATCTACAACACCATCCAGATCGGCGAGGACCCGGCCGCTGGCGGCGGGTTCCAGTGGTACACCGTCGTCGGGGGCGACACGGTGAGGAAGATCGCCGGCCGCTTCAGCATCAGCGTCGATACGCTCTACTGGGCCAACAAGAGCCGCCTGCCCTATCCCGATTCGATCGCCGTCGGTCTGCGCCTCCTCATCCCACCGGTAAACGGCGTGGTCATCGTCATCACGGCCGGCGACTCGCTCAGCTCGCTGGCTCAGAAGTACAAGGTCGCCGCGAATGCGATCGCCGTGGCCAACGTCCTGCCGGACGACAAGCTGACCGCCGGCCAGATCCTCGTCATCCCCGTCGAACCGAAACCGATGCCCACGCCCAAGTCGGGCTGCGTCGGGACCTGCAGCTACGGCGGCGGAACGCTGCGCAAGCCCATCGTGGGCTACTACTACATCAGCCAGTACTACAGCTCCAGGCATCCCGCGATCGACTTCGCCGCGGCCACCGGCACCCCGGTGGTGGCGTCTGCCGGAGGCAAGGTGGTCTACGCCGGCTGGAAGAACAGCGGCGCGGGCGCGGGCGGCGGGATCGTCGTCTGGATCAACCACAACGGCAAGCTGTACACGACCTACAACCACCTTTCGGCCGAGTTCGTCAGCGTCGGCCAGACGGTCGCCGCCGGCCAGCGCATCGGCAGCGTGGGCGAGACGGGCAACGCGACCGGGCCGCACCTCCACTTCGAGGTCTGGGTCTGCTATCCCTGGACCGGCGGCACCACGGGCTGCGCGCGCAACCCGCTCAACTACCTGCCCTAGGCAGGCTTGCGGCCGGCGCGAAGGGCTGCGGCCGCCGCGCGTGCGAGAATTGACCACATGTTTCTCGACCACGTGCAGATCTGGGTCCGCGGCGGCGATGGCGGCGACGGCGCGGCCACGTTTCGCCATGAGGCCCACGTTCCCCGCGGCGGGCCCGACGGCGGCGACGGGGGCAGGGGTGGATCGATCTACCTGACCGTGGACGCGGGCGAGACCAGCCTGCGCGACTACCGCCAGCACCATCGCTTCAAGGCCACTCCAGGAGGCCGGGGCTCCGGCCAGCGCAAGCACGGCAAGGCCGGCGAGGACATGGTCCTGACGGTGCCGCCGGGGACGGGCGTCTTCGACAATGCCTCGGGTGAGCTGATGGGAGACCTGGTGGCCGCCGGCCAGAAGCTGCTGATAGCTCGCGGCGGGCGGGGCGGGCTGGGCAACGTCCACTTCACCACTTCCACGCACCAGGCCCCCAGGCATGCCCAGAAGGGCGAGCCCGGCGAGGAGCACGAGCTGCGCCTGGAGCTGCGCCTCATCGCCGACGTGGGATTGGTCGGGCTGCCGAACGCCGGCAAGTCCACGCTGCTGGCCGCTCTCACCGCCGCCCGGCCCAAGATCGCCGACTACCCATTCACGACTCTCGAGCCGAACCTGGGAGTGCTGGACCTGGGCGATGAAGACCCCAGGCGGCCGACGATCGCCGACGTGCCGGGCCTGATCGAAGGGGCCAGCTCCGGGGCCGGCCTGGGCCACGCCTTCCTGCGCCACGTCGAGCGGACGCGCGTCCTGGTCCACGTGGTGGACGGCTCGGACCGCGATCCGGAGTGGAGCTACAACGTCATCCGCGACGAGCTGGAGGCCCACAACCCGGCGCTGCTGCGCAAGCCCATGCTGGTGGCCTTCAACAAGATGGACCGGCCGGAGGCCGCGGAGGCCTGGCAGGCCTTTGGCGCGGCGCGGGGCGCGCAGGGTGTGGTCGCCGTCGCCATCTCGGCCGAGACGAAGGACAACCTGGCCGAACTCAGATCGAGGCTGGCCGGCCTCCTGCCCGGCATCGACGAGCTGAGCGAACCGCCCGAGCCGGCCGGCATCGTGATCCACCGGCTGCAGTCGGCCGGGGACAGCTTCACCGTCTCGCGGGAGGCGGGCGTCCTGGTCGTGCGGGGCCATAGGATCGAGCGGCTGGCCGCCCAGACCAACTTCGACAGCGAGGAATCGGCCGAGCGCTTCCAGCGCGATCTTGCCAAGCTCGGCATCGACGACCAACTGCGCCGCCTGGGCGTCGTCCCGGGAGAGACGGTCAAGATCGGGGCCGTCGAGCTGGAGTGGGGAGCCGACGAGTGGGAGTAGAGAGCGGCTTCCAACTGGACTCGAACGATCGCCGGGTGGGGATACTGGGCGGCACCTTCGATCCGATCCACTACGGCCACCTGGTCGTGGCCGAGGAGGTTCGCGAGATTCTGTCGCTCGATCGCGTGGTCTTCATCCCGGCCGCTCGCCCACCTCACAAGCAGGGCGTCGCCATCTCCCCCGCGGAGGACCGGGCCGCGATGGTGGAACTGGCAATCGCCGGAAACCCGGCCTTCGCCATGAGTCGCATGGAGCTGGATCGCGAGGGGCTCTCCTTCACGGCCGATACTCTGGCCCTTCTGGCCGCCGAGGCCGACCGTCAGAAAGTGGCCCGAGAGCTGTTCTTCATCCTCTCGGCCGAGGCCCTGGCCGGGCTGGCGGAGTGGCGCGATCCGCGGCTCGTCCTGGAGCTGGCCAGCCTGGTCGTCGTCCCGCGCCCCGGCTCGCCCGTGCCCACCCCGGCGGAGATCGCCGCCCGCTTCGGCGAGCACGCCGGCCGCGTGATCGCCGCGGCCACCTTGCCGCTGGCCCACTCGGCCTCGGACGTCCGGGCTCGGGCCGCCGCCGGACGGACGATCCGATACCTGGTTCCGTCGGCCGTCGAGGCATACATCTGCGACCATCACCTGTATCGTTCGAGCAGCACCAGCCCGGCCGCCATCGAGGATCGCCCCAAGTGACCGACTCCGAAGCCGAATCCGCCGCGCAGCCTCTCGTCACGGAATCCATGCCCAGCCCAGACGGCCTGCCGCGGCGGCGAAAAGCCGTCGTGCGCAAGACGACGCCGGACGAGGAAGCCCTGGCCGATCAGCTGGAAGCGGCCGTGGAGGCTGAGGAGGCGGAGACTGGAGTGGGGGCGTCCGAGGGACCCGACATCCCCGAGACGCTGCGCCAGCGCGGCGCCCATCTCAGCGCGCTCGAGATCGCGCGCAAGATAGTGTCCGCTGCCGAGGACAAGAAGGCCGCCGACATCGTCCTGCTGGACGTCTCGGAGTTGACCTCCATGGCGGACTACTTCGTCATCTGCTCGGGCGGTTCGGAGCGCCAGCTGGGCGCCATCGGCGACGGCGTCGCCGACAAGCTGCGCGAGGAGGGCGTGCGCCCGATCGGGCGCGAGGGCGGCTCCAACTCGCACTGGACGCTGCTCGATTTCGGCGCCGTCATCGTCCACATCTTCGCCCCGCCTGAGCGCGACTACTACCAGCTCGAACGCCACTGGTCCAAGGCCAAGACGGTCTTGCGGGTGCAGTAGCCCGGCCCGGGCCGGCCCACAATCTGCACCAAGACGCTGCTCATATGCGCGGCGGCGCGCGATTCCGTAAACTTCACGATCCGGCGTCCGTATTCGAAGATGCCGTGTCGCCCGGAGGCTGCCACGACTACCTCGCACACCGCAGAGCGCCGACCGCGCCGAACGCCCACGACCGTCGACTTCGTCAACATCCGCTGGATCGACGAGTGGTGCAAGCGCTGCAACATCTGCGTCGAGATCTGCCCCAAGGACAGCCTGGTGCTGTCCCACGACGCGATCATCGAGGCCCTCGACTGCATCCGCTGCGGCCTGTGCGAGCGCTACTGCCCGGATCTCGCCATCGAGGTCCTGCCCAAGCGCGACGAAGCCGGCCGCCTGCCTGCGGAAGCAGCGGCGACGACCGGGCCGGCCGCTCCGCATCACACCCCCGACGTGGCCCGTGGGCCCGCCGTGGCCGGCAAAGACCCCCATCGCGGTTTGACCGACACGGAGAGCAACTCCAACGTCGACCGCGACAATCAGACCTGAGCCACAGGACCGCACGATGACCAAGCGACTCGTCCAGGGTAACGAGGCAGTGTTCCTCGGCGCCGTCAAAGCCGGCGCCACCTACTTCTGCGGCTACCCGATCAGCCCCTCTTCGGAGATCCTGGCCCAGGCCTCCGTCTACGCCGCGGCCCATCCCGAGTTCCGCTTCCTGCAGGCAGAGGACGAGATTGCCAGCGCCAACGCCATCCTGGGCGGCAGCCTGGCCGGCGCCAAGTCATTCACCGCCACCTCCGGCCCCGGCTTCAGCCTGATGCAGGAGGCCATCGGCTACGCCCACAAGATCGGCATCCCGGCGGTCATCATCAACGTCATGCGCGTCGGGCCCGGCACCGGCATGCCGACGATGCCCGGCCAGGGCGACCTGATGCAGAGCCGCTTCGGGACCACGGGCGACATCACCAGCCTGGTCTTCTACCCCTCGACGGTGGCCGAGTGCCACAAGTACACGATCCAGGCCTTCAACGCCGCCGAGGAGAGCCGCTCGCCGGTGATCCTGCTCAGCGACGCCTACCTGGGCCACCTCAACGAAGTCGTGGACCTGGACGAGATCAAGGTGCCGCCGGTGCCGCGAACCATCGTCCCGCTGGCCAAAGGAGGGACGCGCCTCTTCTCGGGCGTGGCCACCTACCCCGACGGCGAGCCGGCCACGGACGACGCCGACGAGTTCATCCGCCAGTTCACCGAGATGCGCGACCTGCGCCGCAAGGTGGCCGACAAGTACGCCTTCTACGAGCACGGCTGGAACAAGGACTCGGACACGCTGGTGGTCGCCTTCGGCGTCACCCCGCGTGTGGCCCGTTCGCTGTCACCGCACTTCGCCCTGTTTCGACCGATCCGCATCTGGCCGACCCTGGACAAGGAGCTGACCGAGATTGCGCCGCGCTACAAGAAGATCGTCGTCATCGAAGCCAGCGACGGGCAGTACGCCGGCGTGATCGAATCGATACTGCTCCGCCGCGTCGAGCGGGTGCCGTTGTTGGGAGGCCGGGTCAGCATCGAAGCGATCCGCGAGGGCCTCGACCGCATCGGCCTCCTGCCCCGCGAACTAGCTGCCGCCGGAGAGGCTTCTCCGGCCCCGGTCGGCTGACCGGCGCCCCGGAGGAACCAGCCATGGCCGTGAAAGACAAGATCAAGACCCATCTCCTACCCACCATCTGGTGCCCCGGCTGCGGCATCGGCCTGATCATGCAGCAGCTGGCCACCGTGATGGACGAGCTGGGCCTGGACGAGACCAACACCGTCATGGTCACGGGCATCGGCTGCACCGGCCGGATGGGTGCCTACATGAACCTCGAGTCGGTGTACACGCTGCACGGCCGGACGCTGCCGGTCGCCGAGGCCATCAAGACCGTTCGGCCGGAGCTGAACGTGCTGGTCGTCTCGGGCGACGGCGACCTGGCCTCGATCGGCGGCAACCATCTGCTGCACTCGATCCGCCGCAACCCGAACGTCACCGTCATCTGCAACAACAACGAGATCTACGGCATGACCGGCGGCCAGACCGGCCCAACCACTCCCAAGGGGACGAACACAATCAGCTCGCCGGGCGGAGCGGCCCACTCGCCGCTCAACCTGCAGGGCGTGGTCAACACCAACCCCAACGCCTTCTACGCCAAGACCACCGTCTACCACCAGGGGCCCATGCGCAAGGCCATCCGCGAAGCGATCGAGTGGCCGGGCTTCTCGTTTGTGGACGTGGCCAGCCAGTGCATCGAGAACAACGGCCGGCGCATCGGCTTCGGCAGCGCCTACGAGATGCTCGAGCACTACAAGTCGGCTTACAAGGCGGCCCCGCGAGACGCCGCGCGCCTGGAGTCGCACGAACTCGGCATCGTCAGGGGCGAGCCGGCCGGCGCCGCCGGCGGTGAATCGGGGAGGGACGCATGAAGGGCAAGTCCGTCGTCATCGACGGCGTGGGCGGCCAGGGAGTCCGGGTCATCGGCAACACCATGGCCAGCCTGCTGTCGGTCATGGGCTACGAGGTAACGCTCCTCTTCGACTACGACTCATCCGTCCGCGGCGGCATGAGCGAGGCGTTCCTGCGCTGGGACGAGGAGCCGATCGACAACTTCGTGATCGAGAACGCGCAGGTGGTGCTGAGGCTGGCCGAGCGCGGGCCGGTCCACCTCCGCGCCGACTACGTCATCGCCGACATCGAACTGATGAAGCCCGGCGAGCGGGGCGAGGAGATCCCCTTCCTCCAGCTGGGCGTCGAGAAGTTCGGCCGCGACCTGTTCGGCAACATGATCGCCCTGGGCCGGCTGCTGTGCCGCTGCGACGTGGAGTTCACCGACGAGCATCTGCGCGCGGCGCTGCCCAAGAAGTACGTCCAGGAGAACATCGCGGCCATCAAGTACGGCTATGGCCTGGACGAGGACTCGATCAAGAAGATCGTGCCCGAGCAGGCGGGCAGCGACTTCGCCGGGCGCTACGCCGAGCGCGTCCTGGCGGGGGTCGCTCCCGATCAGGCCGCGGACCAGGCCGCGGAGATGCAGGGCTGATGGCTCGCCACCGGAGAGGCGGCCGCCGCGGCGACGCCAGACCCGATCAGGCGGCGAACGGACCTCGGGCCGAAGGCGGTGCGGCCGAGGGCGGACCGGCCCCGGTTCCCCGAGCAGATGCGGCAGGGACCTCTCGGAAGGCCGGCGCGTCCGGCGCGCAGCAACCGCGCGAGCCTCGCCGGCCGCGCGAGCCTCGCCGGCCCCGAGACGGCGCTCAAGGGGCGCCGCAATCGAACCCCAGCCCGGCGCGGCCGAGTCCGGCCCGGCCTGCGGGGGATCGGCCGAGCCGGCGGCCATCCAGCCCGCGCAATCAGGCCGAGGCCGTCGAGGTCCAGGCGGCCCAGGCAGCCGAACCATGCGAACCCAAGAGGGGTTGCACGCTCGCCCAGATGCGCCGCTTCATCAAGAGCCGCCCCTACGTGCCCGTTCACGAACTGCGGCGGCGGTTCGAGATACAGGGCGTCGAGGACGAGGTTAGCCCCATCGCCACGGACGCGGGCATGCTGTTTATTGGACTGCCGGCCAGAGAGGCCGGTTTCCTGGGCGAGATGATCAAGTCCGGCGAGGTGGGCTACGAGCTGCTGCTCGACCCTGTCAGCCCCGGGGTGGTGGGCGTCTTCCCGATGAGGCCCGTCGCCCGCCAGTAGGACTGGGCCGGCCGGCCGCGGCTACTTGAACAGGAAGGCTCCGAAGCCGAAGAGCAGGCCGAGGTCCGTCCAATCGATCTTCGTGTCGATCGTGATTATGTCCAGCCTGAGGATGACCGCGACCAGGAAGCAGATGCAGGCCGCGAGAAGCAGGATGTTCTTGGTGGACAGCTTCACCGGGGTCTCCTCCTTGTTCGGACCTGCCCGGCCGTCGACAGTCTCGGCCCGGGCCCGGCCGCAAGTCGAGTCTAGGCCGCGCCCGAGCCCCCGGCAAGGTGAGAAGATGGCGCCTCGCGCGGCGTGCCGGCGCGCGACACCGGAGTCCGGCACCGGGCAGGAGGCGGCATGGGCTGGAAGGCTGGCGACATACCCGATCTGACCGGCAAGGTCGCGGTCGTGACGGGAGGCAACGGCGGCCTGGGGCTGGAGACGTCGCGCCGGCTCGCCGCTCACGGGGCGCTCGTCGTCATCGGCGCGCGCAACCTGGAGAAGGCAGAAGCCGCCCGCCGCGACATCGAAGCTACCGTGCCGGAAGCCCGCCTGGAGATCCGCAAGCTGGACCTGGGTTCGCTCGATTCTATTGCCCGCTTCGCCGCCGAGGTGGTGAAGGCCCACCCGCGCATCGACCTGCTCTTCAACAACGCCGGCCTGATGGCCGTGCCGGAAGGGACCACCGCCGACGGCTTCGAGACCCAGTTCGGGACGAACCACCTGGGGCACTTCGCCCTCACCCTGCGCCTGCTGCCGGCCTTGCTCGCCGCCCCGGCGCCGCGGGTCGTCAGCACCACTTCCACCGCCCGGTGGGCGGCCGGCAAGTACGACCTGTCCAACCCGCACATGCGCGGCTGCTATGGGCCGTGGGACGCCTACGGCATGTCCAAGCGGGCCAATCTCCAGTTCGCCCTGGAACTGGACCGGCGCCTGAAGGATCGAGGTTTGCGCGCTCTCGCGGCCGATCCGGGGTTCTCTAAGACGGACCTGCAGTCGGCCAGCCTGCGCGCCAACCGGGGCCTGCTGCAGCGCTTCTGGCACGTCACGGTGAAGATCATGGGCCAGGGGGCGGACAAGGGGGCGCTGTGCCAGGTCCGCGCCGCCACGGACCCCAGGGCCGCCGGAGGGACGCTCTACGCGCCACGCTGGATTGCCTTCGGGGCGCCGGTGGTTCGGGGCGTGGGCAAGCGTCTGCGCCGCCCGGAGCAGCTGGTCCAGCTGTGGGAGCTGTCCGAAAGAGAAACCGGCCTGACGCTCGAGGCGGCGCTCCGGGCCTCCAGATAGCCGGCGGCTCAGCCCTCCGGCCGAACCCCTTCGATGGCCAGCAGGCGGCGCTTGATCGACAGGCCGGCCCGGCGATCCGCGTAGGTGTTGCCGCCGTAGCCCCCCAACCGGCCGCCCGAGGCGATGACCCGGTGGCAGGGAATCAGGATCATGACCGGGTTGCGGCCCATGGCTCCGCCCACCGCCTGGGCCGCGCCGGGCTTGCCGACCCGCCGGGCCAGCTCGCCGTAGCCCACCGCCTCGCCGTAGGCGAGTTGCGCCGCGCCGCCGAGAACGCGGCGGTCCCAGTCGGACAGGGGGCTCAGGTCAAGCGGCAGGCCGAAGGTTCGCCGCTTTCCGGCCAGGTACTCGCCGATCTGGACCACGGCCAGCTCGAGCAGCTCGCGCCAGGCTGCCGGCACCGCCGAATCCTCTGCCGGGACCACGCTGCCGTGGACGCGTCGGGCCAGATGATCGACGAAGGCCGGCGTTTCGGTTTCCAGCGAAACGGCCACGATCCCGTCCCCGGAGGCCGCCAGGTGCATCGAGCCCAGCGGGCTCGAGGCGATGGTGAAGGCTGCCGCAGGTGTTCCCATGACGCTTCTCCTACCAGACCACGAACGGCGCGGCCAGAGCCACGGCGGTGGCCGCCACGCACGATGCCACCAGCGCTCGCAGTCCCGCCGACCGCCCGAAACCGTGAGTCTCGAGCAATGCCCCGAGAACGATCCCGGCCAGCGCCACCGGGCAGGCCAGGACCGCCGCCAGGACGCCCAGCGGCCAGCTGACACCGAGTGACTCGACCGCCACCGACTGGCGGAAGACCAGCGAGATGGCCATAAGCAGGTCGGCTCCGACCATGAAGCCGGCCACCGAACCCAGCAGGGCCTCGGAGCGGGTCGCGGCCAGGACGATCGGGACACCGGCCGCCAGCGCGCCCAGGGCCAGCAGCGCCGGGACGAGGATCAGCGAGCCGTCAACGCCGTGTGGCAGAGCCAGCCGCGGCGCCGGGCGGCTCAGCTCGAAGGCGAGGAGCGTGCCGCAGGAGAGCAGCGCGGCCAGGAATCCGGCCTGGAGGCCGCGTCGCAGCCAGTGGGGGAGAAGTCGACGGCGCATCACACCGGCCATCGTACACAATCGCACGCCGGCCTCCCGGGCAGCCGCCTTGACGCCCCGCAGGGCGCCATCCGGGCTAGATGTGGAAGCGGCGGAAGACGGCGACGGCGTTCTGCCCGCCGAACCCGAAGCCGTTGATGATCGCCGTGTCGACCTTGCGCTCCCGCTTCACGTTCGGAACGTAGTCCAGGTCGCACTCCGGGTCTGGGTTCGTCAGGTTGGCCGTCGGCGGAATGATGCCCTCGCGAATGGCGCCGATCGCCGCCAGGCCGCTCACCGCGCCGGAAGCGCCGATGAGATGGCCGACCATCGATTTGGGGGAGCTGATGGCCACCTTCTGGGCGTGGGCTCCAAAGGCCGCCTTGATGGCCCGAGTCTCCGTCACGTCGTTGTAGGGTGTGGCGGTGCCGTGGGCGACGATGTAGTCGACCTCGTCCGGCGCCACTCCCGTGAAGGCCAGGGCCTTGGTCATGGCCGCCGTGGCGCCGCGGCCGGTGGGCTCCGGAGCGCTGATGTGGAATGCGTCGGCAGTCATGCCGCCGCCGAGGACTTCGGCCTGAATCTTGGCTCCGCGAGCCAGGGCGCGTTCTGCCGACTCGAGCACCACGACCGCCGCGCCCTCGCCAAAGACGAAGCCGTCGCGGTCTCGGTCGAACGGCCGGGAGGCGTGCGTCGGATCGTCGTTGCGGCGAGACAGGGCGCCCATGTTGCCGAGAGCGGCGAAGGCCATCGGGACGAGGCAGCCCTCGGAGCCGCCGACGATGACGATGTCGGACTCGCCCGACCGAATCAGGCGCGCGCCGTCGATGAAGGAGATGACGCTCGAGGCGCAGGCGGCGACCTGGGTCATGACCGGGCCGGTGACGCCGTACTTCATCGAGACCTGGCAGGCGGCCATCGAACCGGAGAGGGCCGGGATGGCAAACGGGGAAACCTGCCCGACGCCCTTCTCCTGCAGGACGCGCATTCCGTCGACCACCTGCTCCAGGCCCCCGCCGCCGGTGTTGATCACCACCGAGGCGCGATCACGCTGCTCGGGCGTCAAGGCGGCGAAGTCGATACCGGACTCCTCGACGGCCTCAGTCGCGGCGACCATCGCCATCTGCACGAAGCGGCTCATCCGGCGAGCCATCTTGCGGTCCATGCCCAGCGTGGGATCGAGATCCTTGACCTCGGCCGCGATCTTCACTTCCAACTCGCCCGGGTCGAAAGAACGGATGACGTCCACGCCCGAAGTGCCGGCGATCAGGTTCTGCCAGTAGGCGCCGGCCGTGTTGCCGATCGGGGTGACGGCTCCCAGGCCGGTCACGACGGCCCGCCGAGCGAGATCCTTGTTGGGCACGACCATCTCCTAGACGTGATTTCGCGGGGCGGCCGCCGGTTGGCGTGCGCAGTAGACAGGCCTGCATTGTACCGGCTCAGGTACCGTCGGCGGGCCCCCCCGCCGGGCGCCCGGCATGCGCCGGGCCCGCGGCTCGACCGCGTCAGTCGCCGGTGTAGCGCTTGAAGATGACCGCCGCGTTGTGCCCACCCAGCCCGATGTTGTTCGAGAGGGCGTATCGGATCGGCTTCTCGATCGTCTCGGTCGCTATCGTGAGGTTGCACTCCGGGTCCGGATCGCGGTAGTTGATGGTCCCGGGAATGACCTGGTGGTAGACGGATAGGACGCTGGCCAGGGCCTCGAAGGAGCCGGTGCCGCCCATCATGTGGCCGGTCATGGACTTGGTGGCCGAGATCAGGATCTGCGGTGTGTGGGCCCCGAAGGTCGTCCAGATCGCCTCGGTCTCGCGCTTGTCGCCAAGCGGTGTGGAAGTGCCGTGGGGGTTGATCATGTCGATCTCGTCGGCCGGCACGCCGCGCCGCTCCAAAGACGCCGTCATGGCCCGCGCCGAGCCCTCTCCGCCTTCAGCCGGGGCGATCATGTCGAAGCCGTCGGCAGCCGAGCCGTAGCCCACCACCTCGGCGTAGATGCGAGCGCCGCGGGCCTTGGCCACCTCCAGATCCTCCAGGATCAGGGCGGCGCCGCCCTCGCCCAGGATGAAGCCGTCGCGGGTGAGATCGAAGGGCCGGCTGGCAGTCGATATGGGCTCGCCCGGCCGGGGCGACCCCAGGCCGCGCATGTTGCCGAACCCGATCTGGGCGATCTCCATCAGCGGCGATTCGGACGAGCCGGCTATGACGGCGGTGCAGTCGCCGCGGCGGATCGCCTCGGCCGCCTCGCCGACGGCGGTGGTGCCCGTGGAGCAGGCCGAGACGGGACAGAAGTTGTGGCCCCTGGCGCCGGTCTCGATGGCGATGGTGCCGGAGGCCGAGTCCACCAGGCTGTTGGCGATGAAGAAGGGACTGACCGCGCGCGGGCCCTTCGACTTCCATATCTCGTAGTTGGCGATGAAAAGGCTCTGCCCGCCGGCGCCGGTACCGAAGATGACGCCGACGTCGTTGCGGTTCTCGTCCGTGATCTCGAGGCCGGAGTCGGCCACGGCCTGCTTGGCGGCGGCGACGCCGAAGTGGACCGTCGTCTCGCAGCGCCGCGCGTCCTTGAAGTTCATGTACTGGGTCACGTCGAAGTCGCGAATCTCACCGCCGGCCTTGTGCTCGTACGCGCTGGTGTCGAAGTGGGTTATCTCGCGGATGCCGGAGACGCCGGCCGTAAGGTTGGCCCAGTTCGTGGCAACGTCGTTGCCGAGCGAACTGACGGTCCCCAATCCGGTGACGACGACCCGTCGGGTGTAATCGGCCTTACGCACGGAGATCGGACCCTCCTGAGCTCATTGGGCCGCTGGCGCGGCTGGGGCGGGACCAAGGGACGGCACGGCAAGGCCGCCGGGGGAGGACGCGTCGTCGGTGGCCAGGGCCGTCGCATCTGGGGCGATGCGCTTTATCAAACCGCTCAAGACCCTGCCGGGGCCGACCTCCACGAACGTGGTGACGCCCTCGGCGGCCATTCGCTCCACGGCGGCCACCCAGTCCACGCCGCGGGTCAGGTGCTCGATCAACTCGGCGCGAGCGTCGGCGGCGGTGGCTACCGGCCGGCCGTCGGAGTTGGCCAGCAGGGGGACGCCGGGGTCGGCGAATTCGATCGGCTCCAGCACGGCGGCCATGCCCCTTGCGGCGTCCTCCATCAGCGACGAGTGGGCCGCGACCGAGACTGGCAGCAGGATGCCGCGTCTGGCGCCGAGGCCCTTGGACGCTTCGACGGCCGCTTCCACGGCGGCTCGATCGCCGGAGACGACGACCTGGCCGGGGGCGTTGCGGTTGGCCACGGTCACGCTGCCGTGCGGTGCGCCGGCAGCCAGCAGCTCCGGCAGACGCGCGTCGTCCAGGCCGATGATGGCGGCCATGGCCCCGCTGCGGCCCCGCCCTGAGGCCTGCATCTGGATTCCCCGCTGGCGAACCAGCCGCACCGCGTCTGCCAGTGAGATGGAGCCCGCGGCAACCAGGGCGGAGTACTGGCCCATGGAGTGCCCGGCGCAGAACAGGGGCACCGGAGCCTCGACCCCGGCCGCGGCCCAGCGCTCGCGCAGCGCGGCCAGGAATGCGATCGACGTCGCGACCAGCGCCGGCTGGGCATTGACCGTCAGGTCGAGCTGCTCGGCCGGTCCCTCGAAGGCCAGGCGGCTGATCGGCTCGCCGAGGGCCCGATCTGCTTCGGCCATGACCTGGGCCGCCGCCGGCGAGGCTTCAGCGATGGCCTTGCCCATGCCGACAGCCTGGGATCCCTGACCCGGGAAGACGAACGCGACTCGATCCATGGGCTTCTGGTTGGTCTCCTGCGGCGAGGGGGCCTCCGGGGCGCGCGGGCCCTCTCCTCACACAGGGTAATCCGAATTGGTGAGACCCCCCGGTATTCGTGTGCAAGTTTGCAACTATTGGCCGGAGTGGAGTAGGCTGCCCGCCATGCCCCAGTTTCGCGCCAAGCTCCCGACAATCGGCCCGCGCTCCCCCGAGGACGCCGAGGACGCCGAGGACAGCGAGGAGGCCGTCGAAGAGGTTGCCGAGATCGCCGAGGAGGCCGCCCAGCCCAGGCCCGGGAGCCTCGAGGCCAGGCTGCGAAGCGGCCCGACGCGGCCGTTCCTGCACATGCCCAAGATCGCCGTGCCGAGCTGGTCGGCGATCGAGAGTTCCACCCGCGAGCTCCTGGCCGGACCGGCCGAAGCCACCCGCCCCAACGCCCGCAATCCGCGTGAGCTGTCCGACTCGATCGCCATGGGACGGGCCATCTGGCGCGAGCTGGTCGTGGGCTTCGCCGCCCAGCTGGGCGAGCTGAACCTGGGCTTCACCCAGCTGGCGGCCCTCTACGCCCTGGGCGACAGCGGCACGATGACCATGGCCGACATGGCAGACACGTTGGGCCGCTCACCCTCCGCGGTCAGCCGGCTGATCGACTCCCTGGAGCGGCGCCAGCTGGTGGAGCGGCGTCAGGACGCGGAGGACCGGCGGCAGCGGACGCTGACGCTGACCGGGCGCGGCAAGGCGGTCCTGGGACGGGTGGATCGGGCTCGGGCCGAGGAGTTCCTGGCGATCGTGCGGCCCCTGCCCACGCCGGAGCGGGCCGTGGTGGCCATGGGCGTGGCCGCCCTCTCGGCCCACTCGCTGTCCAAGCGCGGCCGGTTGATCAAGATGGGCCGGCCGCGGCGATTGCCCTAGCCGCCCCGGCGCGGACCGGCCAGGTTTGCCACCTGGGGGATGCCCAGGATGCTGCGGGCCTTCGGCTCGTCGTCCACCGAGAGCGACCACTCCGCCCGCCCTTCGCGCCGGCCGATGACGCAGCAGCCGGTGACGTTGACCTTGGCATTGGCCAGCCTGGCCGTGAGTTCGCCCAGGGCACAGGGCGTGTCTTCGATCTCGACGATGAGCGTGGAGCCGGAGACGAAGGAGTAGCCCATGCTGCGCAGGACTTCAGCGGTGGCGGGGTCGTCGTCGGTATAGACGAGCGCGCAGGCCAGGTCGCCGGCTGAGCTGCCCTGGATCTGGATGATGTTCACGCCGCGGGCGCACAGGCCCTTGGCGAGATGGGCGAGTTCGCCGGGACGGTTGGGGAGTTGTACGACGAACGGTTGAGCCATGGAGCCCTCCGGGGCAGGCCTGAATGATGCTGGCGAGTCTAGCGGACGACAGACCTCAGGTTAGCCGCCACCCGGCCCCTAGGGGATGGGCCAATCGTCCGCTCCGGGGAGGCCCAGGAGCCGGAGTACTTCGGCCGTCGCCACCGGCACTGCGGCCTCCACTTCGGGCGTCAGCGTCTCGCCGAAGACGTCGGTCATGCGGGCCACGACGGTCACCACCCAGATCGTGGCCGGCAGCTTGGCCCCGGCCCGTCGGCCAAGTTCCAGGGCTGCCGACAGTGACACGTCGTGGACCGAATCGAGGCGCCCGCTGGCCCGCGGCTCGAGCTCCTCGAAACGCCGGGCCCGGACCTCGCCGGCCGGGCGCTCGGCGAAGTCGGCGGCATCCACCAGGACGGCCGCCCCGAAGCCGGTCAGGAACTCCATCAGCCGCAGCCCACCGACGGCCAGCCGTTCCACGGCCACCGGCGGCAGCTCCAGCCCGGCCGCGGCCGCGGCTCGCAGCCGTTCCTCCACCTCGTCGGCCACGCGCCAGCCCACGCCGTCGTCGCCCAGGATGGGATTGCCCAGCCCGACGACGACCGTTCGCGGCTCAGCCACCTCGGCCCCCGGCGCTCAGCAGTGCTGCGACAGAACTTCCACGACTTCGCCGTCCGCGTCGCGGATGGCGACCTGCAGCGGCATCTGGCCGGGCAGCGAGTGAGTGGCGCAACCGAAGCACGGGTCGTAGAGCCGGAACGCCATCTCGACCCGGTTCAGCAGGCCCTGATTCACGACGCCCTTGTGGATGAAGCTGGCCGCGGCCTTCTTGACCGACATCGAGATGGGGGCGTAGTTGTTGGTCGTGCCGACGATCAGATTCACCTTCGTCAGCACGCCGCGCTCGTCGGTCCAGTAGTGGTGGGTCAGCGTGCCGCGCGGCGCCTCGACGATGGCGACACCCTCGGTGGGCGTCTCGGTCGGGAGGGCCCGGACGTTGGGCGAGGTGATCTCCGGGTCGGTGGCCAGCTCGACCATGCGCTCGGCCGCGTAGAGCAGCTCGACGAGGCGAGCCCAGTGCGTGGCCAGGCGGTGATGGACGATGCGCTTGCCGCCCGACTCGGGCTTGGGGGCCAGCGTGGCGTAGAGGCGCTCGTAGGCCTCCTGGGCAAGCGGCGTGGCCATGCCGTCGGCGGCGTTCAGGCGCGACAGCGGCGTGGCGCAATAGACTCCCGAGTCGGCGCCGTCTACGAAGCCCTTCCAGCCCACCTTCTTCAGATACGGGAACTTGAGGTAGGTCCAGGGCTCCTCGTGCTCGGCGACCCAGTCGCGGTACTCGGCCGGTGCGTAGGTCCCCACCCGCTCGCCGTCGGGCGACATGATGCCCACCCGTCCGTCGTAGAAGTTGACCTTGTTCTGGGCGTCCAGCATGCCCATGTAGTAGGTCCGGTGGTAGTAGGAGTCGGACAGGACCAGCTCGCGGAAGGCGTCGTTGCCCAGGACCACCTTGTCGAAGAGGTCCAGGCTGAACTGCCCGAACTCGATCGATGCCCGGCCGATCTTCTCGATCTCGGCCCGCTGCTCCTCTGTGATGCCGGAGGTCATGCCGCCGGGGACGGCGGACGCGGGGTGGATCTTGCGCCCACCGATCATCTCGATCACGCGGTGGTTGCCCCGGCGGGCTTCGATGACCTTGCCGCCGATGTCCATCCCGACCTTGGCGATGAC
>CAZFLI010000032.1:0-1268 GCA_964519845.1 uncultured Anaerolineaceae bacterium
TTCAAGTACCGGCCCAAGGCGCGCCGGCGCGTGAAGAAGGGCCATCGCCAGGAGTTGACCGTCCTCCAGATCACGGACGTCAGACTGGGCGCCAAGTCGGCCGCGGCCGAGGCCAAGCAGGCCGAGAGCCAGGCTGCCGCCGAGCGCGAGCGCATCGAGAAGGCCGCCTCTCGCCAGGCCGCTGAAGACGCCGCCCTGGCCGCCAAGCTCAAGGCCCGCGACAAGGCTGACGCGGCAGCCGCCAAGTCGGCCGCCAAGTCGGCCGCCAAGGCCGACCCCAAGGCCGAAGGCCAGGCTCCCGCGAAGCGCACCCGAACGAAGAAGGAAGAATAGAGATGGCCCACAAGAAGGCAGGCTCGAGCTCCAAGAACGGCCGCGACAGCGTCGGCCAGCGGCTCGGCTGCAAGGCCGGCGACGGCCAGTTCGTGACCGCCGGTTCGATCGTCGTCCGGCAGCGCGGCATGACTTTCGCCGCCGGCCCCGGCGCCGGGCTGGGCCACGACTACACCGTGTTTGCCAAGGTGGACGGTACCGTCCACTACGAGCATCAGACTCGATCCAAGAAGCGCATACGCATCGAGGCCGCTGCGGGCGAGTAGCCCGCCGGGCCCCTTTCGCAGCCGGTCCATGCCGGCCGCCCAACCGACGTCCACCGGCGGGAGACCGTTCGGAAGGCGCCCGGGAGAAGAGATGAAGCCGAAGATCCATCCCAAGTACGAACAGGCGACGGTCACTTGCGCGTCGTGCAAGAACACCTTCGAGGTGGGCTCCACGCGCAGTGAGCTCCGCGTCGACGTCTGCAGCAGCTGCCACCCCTTCTTCACCGGCAAGCAGACGATCATCGACACCGCCGGGCAGGTCGAGCGCTTCCAGCGCCGCCTCGAGCGCACCCAGAGGGCGTAGCGCCCGGAAGCGGCCGCCCGCTCTCTGCGGCCGTTGCTGCAGGCGGCGCGGTTCCCGGCGGCCTCCCCCGCTAGACTTGCCTCTATGGCCACATTCCACTACGGCGGTCAGGCCCTGATCGAGGGCGTCCTGATGCGCGGCAAGAACGTCCTGGCTGTCGCCCTCCGCCACCCCGACGGCTCGATCGCCTACGCCACCGAAAGGCTGGACCTGGGACTGCGCGCCCGGCGGATGATGAAGCTGCCGTTCATGCGCGGCCTGGTCGTCCTCTACGACACGGTCGTCACCGGCACTCGCTGGCTGGTGCGCTCCGCCACGCTGCAGGCCGCGGCCGAGATCGCCGCCGAGGAGGCAGCCGCGGCCGA
>CAZFLI010000032.1:1368-16647 GCA_964519845.1 uncultured Anaerolineaceae bacterium
CGGGTCCGCCCCGAGCCACGATCCCAGCCTGGGCAAGGGCTGGCAGGTGGCCGTGGGCGGGATGCTGGTGGCTGCGCTGGCCGTCGGCATCGTCATCTTCTTCCTGCTGCCGCTCTTGCTGGCGCAGCTCGTCGTGGGGGGCGCCGACAAGGGCCTGAGCTTCCAGCTGACCGAAGGCCTGATCCGCGTCGTCATCTTCATCGCCTACCTGACGCTGATCGCTCAGACGGCCGACGTGCGCCGGACCTTTATGTACCACGGCGCCGAGCACCAGGCCATCCACGCCCTGGAAGCCGGCGATCCCCTCACGCCCGAGGCTGCGCGCCGCCACCCCACCGCCCACCCCCGCTGTGGAACGGAATTCCTGGTGGTCGTGCTGCTCGTATCGATCGTCGTCTTCGCCCTGGTGGGTGGCGGACCGTGGTGGTGGATGGTGGGCACGCGCATCGTACTGGTGCCGCTCATCGCCGCCGTCAGCTACGAGGTGCTGCAGTTCGGCGCCCGGCACCGCCGCCGCGCCCTGGTGCGCTGGCTGTGGTCGCCGGGCATCTGGGTCCAGGCCATCACCACCCGCCAGCCCACGCCCGACATGAACGAGGTGGCGATCGTCTCGCTCCAGAAGGCGCTTCTTGCCGATGGCAACGAGATCCCGGCGGGCAGTTCCGTCTTCGAGTGCCGGCCGCTCCGGCCGCAGGACGCCGAGGCGCCCGAGGCCGGTCGATGATCGATGCCAAGCTGATCGAGGTCGAGGCCCAGTACGAGGCAATCGGCGCGGAGCTGGCGAAGCCCGAGACCTCCGCAGACCCGGCCGCGATCCGCCGCCTGGGCAAGGAGTTGAGCCAGCTCGAGCCGGTCGTGACCGCCTGGCGCGAGTTGCAGGCGGCGCGCAAGGAGCTGGCCGGAGTGCGGGAGATCAGAGACTCGGGCGACGAAGAGATGCACTCGCTGGCCCTGGACGAGGCCCGCAGCCTGGAGGCTCGCGAGGCCGAGCTGGTCGATCGCCTGCGCCTCCTGCTGCTTCCCCGCGACCCGGCCGACGACAAGAACGTCATCCTGGAGATCCGGGCCGGTGCCGGCGGCGAGGAGGCCAAGCTCTTCGCGGCCGAGCTGCTGCGGATGTATCTGCGCTACGCCGAGCGTCATCGCATGCATTCTGAGATCTTGAGCTCGGGCGAGACGGGCATCGGCGGCATCAGCGAGGCGATCGTGGAGATCGCTGCCGACGGCGCCTTCAGCCGGCTCAAGTTCGAGGCCGGGGTGCACCGCGTCCAGCGTATCCCCGTCACCGAGTCGTCCGGCCGCATCCACACCTCCACCGCCACGGTGGCCGTCATGCCCGAGGCCGAAGAGGTGGACATCCAGATCGACGAGAAGGACCTGCGGGTGGACGTCTACCGCTCGACGGGGCACGGCGGGCAGTCCGTCAACACCACCGATTCGGCCGTCCGCATAACCCACCTGCCGAGCGGCATCGTCGTCGCCATCCAGGACGAGAAGAGCCAGATCAAGAACAAGGCCAAGGCCATGAGCGTCCTGCGCAGCCGGCTGCTGGAGCGCGAGAGGGCTAAGGCGGCGGAGGCCGAGTCGGCCATGCGGCGGGGGATGGTGGGCTCCGGCGACCGCTCGGAGAAGATACGGACGTACAACTTCCCCCAGGACCGGCTGACCGACCACCGCATCGGACTGGACCTGCACAACCTGCCGGGCGTCATGGACGGCGATCTGGACAGGCTGATCGACGCCCTTCGCAACACTTACGAGGCCGAAAGGCTGGCCGATCTGGCTGAAGGGTCGGGCGGCTAGCCCGGCGCTGGAATGGCTATGGTGGTGGAGTTGCTGAACTCGGGGACGGCCAGACTGCGTCAGGCCGGATCGGAGAGTGCGCGGCTGGACGCCGAGTTGCTGCTGGGCCTGGCGACCGGGGTGGATAGGACGGCCCTGATCGCGCACCCCGAGGCTCCGGTCGGGGCGGACGCGGCCGCCGCGTACGAGGCGGCCGTCGCGCGACGCGAGGCCGGCGAACCGGTGGCCTACATCCGGGGCCTCAAGGAGTTCTACGGTCTGGCCTTCGCGGTCGATGCGCGGGCGTTGATCCCGCGACCGGAGACGGAACTTCTCGTCGCCGAAGCCGAGAAAGAGGTCGCCTGGCGGCTGCTCTCCGCGCCCCGCCCGCAGGGGACGGCGCCGCTGCGGGTCGTCGACGTCGGCACCGGTTCGGGGGCCGTGGCGGTCGCTCTGGCAGTGGTTCTCCGTCAGCGGCGGATGCTGCCCGAGAGCTCGATTCTGGCGGTCGACAGTTCGGCCGACGCCCTCGGCCTGGCGAAAGAGAATGCGGTCGGCCATGCCGTCGCGGAGGCCGTGGCCTTTGCCGAGGCCGACCTGCTGCCGGCCGGGGAGGAGCCGTTCGACCTGATCCTGGCCAACCTGCCCTACATCCCGTCCGGCGACATCGCCGGGCTGCCTGTGGCCGCCTCGTTCGAGCCGCGCCTGGCGCTGGACGGCGGACCCGATGGGCTGACCCTCATTCGGAGGCTGCTGGCCGCCCTGCCTTCGGGGCTCGCGCCCGAGGGGACCGCCCTGCTGGAGATCGGCTTCGACCAGGGCCCGGCGGTGGAGGCTCTCGTGGCCGGCCTGGACGGCGAATGGGCGTGCCGGGTCCAGGACGACCTGTCGGGCAAGCCGAGGCTGGCGCACGTGGAACGTTCGGCTGCGGCGTCGGCCCGGGCCGCCTTTCCCGGAGCCTACTGATGAGCGTCTCGTCTGTCCGCCCGGAACTGCCGATCGGATTGATAGCGCTGGACATCGACGGCACCCTGGTGGGCGAGGATCTGGTGATCGGCCGGCGCACGCTGGAGGCGGTTGCCGAGGCGCAGCGGCGGGGCATCGCCGTGGCCCTGGTCACGGGGCGAATGGCGACCAGCGCCGCCCCCTTTGCCGAGACCCTCAACCTGACCGGCCCGATCGTGGCCCAGCAAGGGGCTCTGATCCGAGCCATGCCGGCCCCCGGCTCGCGGCGGCAGGGGCGGCTGCTCTACCACCGGACGCTTCGACCGGAGGTCATTCTCGAGATCGTGCGCTGGTGCCGTGAGCGAGACCTGGTGGCGCACTTCAACTACCTGGAGTGGATGATCGTCGGGGCCAACGAGTCGCGGATCGATGAGTACCGCGCCTTCGTCGGCGACAGGCTGCGGGTCGTGGACGACATCATGTCCCGGGGCCGCCGCCCGGTGACCAAGGTCGTGGCCCTGGGCGAAGGCGAGCACTCGCTGCAAGTGATGGAGGAAGGCCGGGCGCGGTTCGCGGGACAGGCCGAAGTCACGCTCAGCCACCCGCGATTCCTCGAGTTCCTCGCCCCGGGCGTCTCGAAGGGCCGCGCGGTTCGCTGGCTGGCCCGGCGGTTGGGAGTGCCGTTGGAGCGGTGCCTGGCCGTCGGGGACCAGTTCAACGACCTGGAGATGATTCGCGAAGTGGGCCACGGCGTGGCCATGCCGACAGCCCCGGCCGCGGTCCAGGCAGTGGCTCAGTTCGTGGCTCCGCCCGTGGCGCAGGAGGGCGCCGCCCAGATGATCGAGCGCATCGCCCTGGACGGCTGGCGGGCGCCGGCCCGCGGCGGACGGCGCGGCGCGGCCGTCCCCGGCTCCGGGCCCGACACTGCCACCGACGGGATGTTCCAGGGTGGGGTCAAGGTGGAGCGGCGGTGAGGACCCCGCGATGACCGCCCGGCTGCTCCCCGACGACGATGCGGGGCGCGCGGCGGCCGTGGAGGCGCTACGGCGGGGCGAAATCGTGGCCATGGCCACCGACACCGTCTACGGCATTGGCGTTGCCCTGAACGCTTCCCACGGCCTTGAGCGCCTGTTCGCCGCCAAGGGTCGCCCTCTGGACAAGGCGATCGTGCTGCTCGTCGCGGACCTGGAGCAGGCCGCTGCCGTCGGCGCCTTCACCCCGGCCGCGCGGGCGCTGGCCGAACGCTTCTGGCCGGGCGGCCTGACTCTCGTCCTGGAGCAGAAGCCGGGCGCTCAGCTGCCTTCAGTCCTCAGCGCCGGCACCCCGACTATCGGGGTCCGGGTGCCGGATCACGGCTGCCCCCGCGCCCTCGCCCGAGCCCTCGGCCCGTTGCCGGTCACCTCGGCCAATCTCTCAGGCCGGCCGGACGCCCGCGATGCCGCAGACGTCCTCGCCCAGCTGGGCGGCCGCATCGACCTCGTCCTCAACGGCGGCCCCGCGCGGGGCGGAGTTCCCTCCACGGTCGTCGACTGCTCGGGACCGGAGCCGCGCGTCCTGCGATCCGGGGCCATCCCGGCTTCGGAGCTGCACGCGGCTTTGGAGAAGGCCGGGATTGCCCCTTCGCGGACGCTGGGAGTCCCCCCGGAGCCCAGCTGAACCGGAATCGGCGGACCGCCCTCGCGATTTGGTGGTTGCGCGGCATGGGCCTCGCCCCAAATGTGCAGTGGTTGGCTGCAGCTTCCACCTGTGCGGCGGGGGGCTCGCGGAAGAGCTGGGAGCCGTGTCCCCGCCTGGAGGAGCGATGAAAAGCTCGCATTCGTTGCCGCCGTGGTGGCGGCTCTAGCGTTACCGGTCGGCGCCCTGGCACTGGCTATTCCCGGGACCCAGGACCAGCATCAGGACAGCGGACCCAACGAGCAGCAGTGGGACGAGCACTTCGTGCTGGCCCAGACGTTTACCGCCGGCATGAGCGGCACGCTCGATGCCGTCACGCTCAACGTCGGCGACACGGTGGTCCTCATCCGGGCCGACACCATTCGTCTCACCGCATACGGAGATCTGGTAGTCGGCATCTTCGCCACGACCGGCGGCCTCCCTACGGGCGGCGCGCTGGCCTCGGCGAGTTTCAGCGGCGTGACCAGCGGGACCGTACTCGTCGCCGAGTTCGCCGGGCCGCCCGCCCTCACGGCCGGCACCCAGTACGCCATAGTCCTTCAAGCGGGCACGGCCGGCCTGGTCAACTGGCTGGGCGTCTGCGATGGCGACCCCTACGCCGGGGGCCAAGCCCTCGTGTTCGATATCACCGACAACCCGAGCTGGCTCACCCTGCCGGCCTGGGCCACCGCGGCCGATAGCTCGGCCTGCATCAACGACTTCGAGTTCTCGACCTATATGACCGCCAACGCCACGCCCCCGCCGACCTCGACCGCGGCCTCCGAGCCGGCGGCCCGCGAGGGCGTGGGACTGGCCTTCCTGGCCGTCATCGTCGGCGGCATCGCGGCCTTCGTGACGCTCCGAAAGGCTCCGCCCATCCGCCGCTTCGATTCCGGCCGAGGGCTCGCCCAGCCGCCCGGACGCGTCCCCGCGCGATCCCCCACAATAGAGAGGTCCCCGTCTCGCGCGCCCGGAAGACGGTCCGGCGCTCCCGGCGGGACCGAACGCAAGGAGCGACCGATGACGAGCGCGGGCCGAGAAGGGATCGCCTGGGCGCGGCTGGCCGACGTCGACCCCGAGCTGTGGGCGGCCATTCGCGGCGAAGCGGACCGCCAGCGCTGGAAGATCGAGTTGATCGCCAGCGAGAACTACACCTTCGCGGCGGTGATGGAGGCCCAGGGCTCGTGCCTCACCAACAAGTACGCTGAGGGTCTGCCCGGCAAGCGCTACTACGGCGGCTGCGAGTACGTGGACGTCGCCGAGCGCCTGGCCCAGGAGCGCGCCCTGGCTCTCTTCCCCGGCGCCGAGCACGTCAACGTCCAGCCCCATTCGGGCGCCCAGGCCAACATGGCCGCCTATCTCTCCGTCCTGGAGATCGGCGACCGAATCCTGGGCATGAACCTGGCCCACGGCGGCCACCTCACCCACGGCTCGCCGGTGAACTTCAGCGGCAAGTGGTTCGAGGTGCACGCCTACGGCGTCGATCCGCAGACAGAGCAGATCGACTACGACGCTTTGGAGCGCCAGGCGGCCGAGATCAAGCCCAAGCTGATCGTCGCCGGCGCCAGCGCCTATCCCCGCACGATCGACTTCGAGCGGTTGGGCAAGATCGCCCACGCCAACGGCGCACTGCTCTTCGTGGACATGGCTCATATCGCCGGGCTGATCGCGGCCGGGCTGCACCCCACGCCGTTCGGCCATGCCGACATCGTCACCACCACCACCCACAAGACGCTGCGCGGCCCGCGCGGAGGCCTGATCTTCTGCCGTGAGGACCTTGGCAAGGCCGTCGACAAGAGCGTCTTCCCGGGCGTCCAGGGCGGCCCGCTGATGCATGTCATCGCCGCCAAGGCCGTGGCCCTGCACCTGGCGGCCACCGATGAGTACCGCGAGGACCAGCGCCAGACCATCGTCAACGCCAAGCTGCTGGCCGGGACCATGGCCGACAAGGGCGCCCGCGTCGTCTCGGGCGGCACCGACAACCACCTCATGCTGGTGGACGTCACGCCCCTGGGCGTCACCGGCAAGGAAGCCGAGCATCTGCTGGATGAGATCGGCATCACGGTCAACAAGAACGCCATCCCGTTCGACAAGAACCCACCGAACACGGCCTCCGGCATTCGAGTCGGGACTCCGGCGACCACCAGCCGCGGCTTCCGCGAGCCGGAGATGACCGTCATCGGCGAGACGATCGTCAACGCCATCGTCACCCGCGACGATCCATCCGAGCAGGCCAAGCTGGCGGCCATCGTCCGCGACCTCTGCTCGCGCTTCCCCGTCCCGGGCCTGGCCGAGGAGTAGCCTGACCGACGGCCTGCCCCGGGCGAGCGAGGTCCCGGTTCGAAGAGGAGGCTCGGCCCGCGCGAGAGGGTAGGCGGGCATGAGCGTGGCGCAGGGTCCCTTGCTACACTCAGGCCGCCCGTCAGGGAGTGCCATGAACGACCTCGGGAAGGCATCGGCGTACGTTGCCCTGTTTTCGGAGATCGGCTTCGTCCTGCTGGCGACGGTCCTGGGCGGCGTGCTCGGGGGCGACTGGCTCGACCGGCGCCTGGGCACGACCCCGATCCTCGCCCTGATCGGCTTCGGTCTGGGTACCAGCGCGGGAGCGATTGCCGACTGGCGACTCCTGTCCCGCTTCCTGGCTCGAATGGACGAGGCAGACAAGGCAAGCAAGGAATGAACGCGGCCCAACGGCCGCCGGCTACGGAGCAGGAGTGATCAGCGACCCTGAAGCGGCGTCTGCCGCGCTAGGCGATGGAGGAGGGAGCGCCGGCCCGGCGCCGCGCCAGCGTGCCCGCCACACGGTCCGCAACTTCGCGATCCTGATCCTGGCCGTCGTCGCCCTGGACGTCGCTGCGCTGAACCTCGTCCCGCCGTTCCCCAAGGGCGGCCAACCCGGCGAGGCCTGCGCCTTCCCGGCCTGCTTCATCGAGAGCGTGGTCGAGCCGCCACCGCCGGCAGTCGTCTGGGATCTGGCGCCCGAGGCCGAGACCGGCCCCGCGCCGATGCTCTACTTCCACCCCAGCATCAGCTCCACGATCCTGACAATGTGGTTGGTAATGGCCGTAATCCTCCTCCTGGCGGTCGTCCTCACGCGGCGCCTGAAGATGATGCCGGGCCGCGTCCAGAACGCCGTGGAGTTCATCTTCGAACTGGGCCGCGATTTCACGGTGGGCATCGGTGGCGAACGGGCCCGTCGCTACTATCCGATCTTTGCCGCCTTCTTCCTGCTGATTCTCTTCTCCAACTGGAGCGGCCTGGTGCCGCCCGTCGGCCGGGTCGAAGGACTGCGGGCGCCTACCAGCGACGTCAACGTCACCATCGGATTGGCCCTTACCTCCTTCGTCATCTTCCAGGGCGAGGGATTCCGGCGCCTCGGAGTACGCGGCTACCTCGGCAAGTTCTTCCCCGTCGGCGAGTTCCGGCACGGCATCGGCACCGGCATCCTGGCGATGTACGTCGGCTTCATCGAGCTCTTCCTCGAGTTCGTGAAGCCGGTGACCCTGGCCATGCGACTCTTCGGCAACATCTACGGCGGGGAGGTCGCGCTCGGCGTCATCACCGCCCTCACCATCGCCATCGCGCCGGTATTGATGGTGTCGTTGGAGGCACTCCTAAATGCGATCCAGGCCCTCATCTTCTCGATCCTGACCCTGATGTTCATCTTGATCGCCGTCGAGGGCCACGGAGACGAGGACCACAGTGGGGCAGCCGCCGGCGAGTCCACGGCTCACAATGCGCCCGGCGGCGTCCAGTCCAATCCGGCGGCGGCCTGACCGCCCCGGCCACAGGAGGTCACCCGAACATGAGCGAGTACATCGGCGCCGGCCTTGCGGCCCTGGCCGTCATCGGCCCCGGCATCGGCATCGGCATCCTGGGCGGCATGTCCAGCAACGCGATCGGCCGCAACCCGGACGCCGCCGGTCAGATTCGCGGCCTGGCGCTCATCCTGGCCGGCTTCGCCGAGGGACTCGGCGTGCTGGCGATCGTCGTCGGCCTGATGCTGTCCCTCAAGTAGCCCGGACGGGACGGAGTCGACTCGGTGTATCTGCTCGATGTGGTCGCGGCCGGCGCCGTTGGCGTAGTCCAGCCTGCGTCCGAGGCCGGCGCGGAGGCGGCGGGCCTGTCGATCAACCTGTTCTGGGTGATCGTCGCCGCGCTCAACTTCCTCGTCTTCCTGGCGCTGATCTGGCGCCTGGCCTTCGATCCCATCTCCGACATGCTGGACCAGCGCAAGGCTCGCATCGAGCAGGGGCTGGCCGATGCCGAGCAGGCCCACAAGGACCGCGATTCGGCCGCCGCTGAACGAGACCGCGTGATCGGAGATGCCCGGCGCGAGGCCATGCTGGTCATCACCGCGGCTCAGAAGGCGGCCGCGGACGTGCGAGAGGCGGAAGTCGCGGCCACTCACGAGGAATTGGGCAAGATGCGCGAGCGAGCCACGGCCGAGATCGCGGCCGAGCGGGATCGTGCCCTGATCGAACTGCGGGCCGAAGTGGCGAATCTGGCCCTGGCTGCCGCCGGCAAGGTGGTGGGGGAGACGATGACCGAGGCCCGGCAACGCCGTCTGGTCGAGGACTTCCTGAGTGAGGCCGATGCAGGCGGACCCTGGCCGCCGCCCGGCGACGGGAGGCCCAACTGATGGCTCGCCCCGGCGCCGGGAAGCGCTACGCCGAAGCCGCCTGGCAGCTGGCAGAGCAGGGCGGCACGGCCTCGGCCTGGCAGCGAGACCTCGCTCTGGCCGCCGAGGTGGCCGCAGACCCGGCGACCTCCCGAGTCCTGGACAACCCCACGATCCCGATCGCCGTCCGGCTTGACGTGCTGCGCCGGGCCCTGGGCGGCGACGTCTCGACTTACGCGCTCAACCTGTGCCTGCTGCTCACGCAGCGGGGCTGCTTCTCGGTCCTGCCCTCAGTCTCCGCCGACTACGACGTTCTGCTGCGCCGCTCGCGGGGCATCGTGGCGGCCACCGTGACCACTCCCGGCCCGCTTCCCGCGGACGAGCTACCGGCCGTCAAGGCCAGGGTCGAGCAACTGGCCGGAGCGGAGGTGGAGCTCGCCACGGCCACGGACCCGTCGCTCATCGGCGGGTTGACCATCAGCATCGGTGACACTCTGATCGACGCCAGCGTTCGCGGCCGCCTTGAGCGGCTGCGCGGCCGGCTGGCCAATCCAACGACCCCGGAGACGGCATGACCATCAGGTCGGACGAGATCGTCAGCATCATCAAGAACTCGATCGAGACCCTCGACCGGGGCGCCGAGATGCGCACCGTCGGGACGGTGGTCGAGGTCGGCGATGGCATCGCCCGCATCTACGGCCTTTCGGGCGCGCTCGCCTCGGAGTTGCTGGAGTTCCCCGGCGGCGTCCGGGGAATGGCCCTGAACCTCGAAGAGGAAACCGTCGGCGCGGTCATCCTCGACGACCCGATCCACATCAAGGAAGG
The DNA here is from genome assembly GCA_964519845.1 of uncultured Anaerolineaceae bacterium. Classification (GTDB taxonomy): domain Bacteria; phylum Chloroflexota; class Limnocylindria; order Limnocylindrales; family CSP1-4; genus Fen-1039. The sequence continues at coordinate 11,195 of CAZFLI010000032.1, forward strand.
CGACACCGTGAAGACCACGGGTCGCGTCGTGGAGGTGCCGGTCGGGGCCGCTCTCCTGGGCCGCGTGGTCGGCCCGCTGGGCGTTCCGCTCGACGGCAAGGGCCCCATCGCCACGACTACGACGCGCCCTGCCGAGCGCATCGCCCCCGGCGTCATCACGCGCAAGTCGGTGGACACGCCGGTCCAGACGGGCATCAAGGCCATCGACGCGCTGATTCCGCTCGGCCGCGGCCAGCGCGAGCTGATCATCGGCGACCGCCAGACCGGCAAGAGCGCTCTGGCCATCGACACGATCATCAACCAGAAGGGCAAGGGCCTGGTCTGCATCTATGTGGCCATCGGCCAGAAGCTCTCCACCGTGGCCAAGGTGGTGGCCGTCCTGGAGCAGAACGGCGCCATGGAGCACACGATCGTCGTCTGCGCCGGCGCGGAGGAGTCGGCGGCCCTGCAGTTCCTGGCCCCCTACGCCGGTTGCGCCATGGGCGAGGAGGTCATGGAGAACGGCGTCCAGATCGGCGGCCATACGGTCAAGGACGCGCTGTGCGTCTACGACGACCTGTCCAAGCACGCCTGGGCCTACCGCGAGATGAGCCTGCTGCTGAGGCGCCCGCCCGGCCGCGAGGCCTATCCCGGCGATGTCTTCTACCTCCACAGCCGGCTGCTCGAGCGGGCGGCGCGTCTCAACGAGGACCACGGCGGCGGGTCGCTCACCGCCTTGCCGATCATCGAGACTCAGGCCGGCGATGTTTCGGCCTACATCCCCACCAACGTCATCTCCATCACCGACGGCCAGATCTTCCTGGAAACGGACCTCTTCAATGCCGGCCAGCGGCCCGCGCTGAACATCGGCGTCTCAGTTTCGCGGGTGGGCTCGGCGGCTCAGACCAGGGCCATGAAGAAGGTGGCTGCGCCGCTCAAGCTGGAGCTGGCCCAGTTCCGGTCGCTGGCTGCCTTCGCCCAGTTCTCCTCGGACATGGACAAGGCCACGCGCGATCAGCTGGTCCGCGGCGAGAAGCTGTCCGAGGTCATCAAGCAGCCGCAATACCGGCCCGTCCCGCTGGAGCACCAGGTCGCCATCCTGTACGTGGCCTCGAAGGGTTTCCTCGACGACGTCCCGACGCCGCGCGTGCGCGACTTCGAGGCCCAGTTCATGCGCCATCTCGAGGCGCATCAGGGACCGGCGATGCGCAAGATCGCCACTTCCAAGGACCTCGACGACGCCACGGCCAAGACTCTCGAGGCCGCCGTCACCGAGTTCCGCCGGACCTTCCTCGCCTAACGGAGAAACGTGCCCAGTCAGAGAGACATCCGCCGGCGGATCACCGCCTCGCGGAACATCAGGCAGATAACGCGGGCCATGCAGTTCGTGGCATTGTCCAAGCTGCGTCGCGCCCAGGAGGCGACTCTGGCAGCCCGGCCCTACTCGGATCTGCTTGACGAAATCATCGGCGACCTGGCGGCCGCGCTCGACATGTCCGAGCATCCCCTCCTCGTCCGCCGGCTGGAAGGCAAGCGACTGATCGTGCTGATCACCAGCGACCGCGGCCTGGCCGGCGCCATCAGCGCCAACGCGGTCCGGGTGGCCGCCGGCGAGATCGTCGAGGCCGGAGGCGAGCTGGACCTGATCACGGTGGGCCGCAAGGGGCGGGACGCCATGCGCCGGGCCAGGGTGCCGATCATCGCCCACTTCAGCGGCTACCACGATCGCCCCCAGTTCGACGACGTCCTGCCCCTGGCTCGTCTGATCTCGGGCGAATTCGAAACCGGCACCTACAATCAGGTCGACATCGTCTACTCGCGCTTCGTCTCGACCCTGGTCCAGAAGGCGGACATCGTCCAGCTGCTGCCAATCCGGCCCTCGGCGAAGGCTCGGGGCACTCGGAGCTCGCAGTTCATCTTCGAGCCCGGGCCGGCCAGGGTCCTGGATGAGTTGCTGCCGCGGTACCTTGGAAGCCGCCTCTTCCAGACGGCGCTGGAGAGCAGCGCCAGCTTCTTCTCGGCCCAGATGGTGGCCATGAAGAGCGCCACCGACAATGCCGACGACCTGATCGACGACCTGACGCTGAGCTACAACAAGGCCCGCCAGGCCACCATCACCAGAGAGCTGATCGAAATCGCCTCGGGCGCGCAGGCGCGCTAGCGGCAGGACCCAGGAGGCACCGAGAAGACGATGGCGACCGCCGCCCAGAAAGCCGCCGAGAAGACCGCCGCCGGCAGGACCGGCCGGGTGATCCAGATCACCGGCCCCGTCGTGGACATCGAGTTTCCGGCCGGGCATCTGCCCGGGATCTACAATGCCGTCGAGGTCATTCGGGGCGACGGCGTGAAGATCGTCTGCGAGGTCCAGCAGCACCTGGGCAACAACTGGGTCCGCAGCGTGGCCATGACCACCACGGACGGCCTGGCCCGCGGTGTGGACGCGATCGACACCGGTGGCCCCATCACCGTGCCGGTGGGCGAAGTCACGCTGGGCCGCGTCTTCAACGTTCTGGGCGAGGTCATCGACGGCAAGGGCCCGGTCGCGGCCACCGAAAGCCTGCCGATCCACCGGACTCCGCCGGCCTTCGACCAGCAGCGGACGGAGACCGAGATCTTCGAGACGGGCATCAAGGTCATCGACCTGGTATGCCCCTTCGTCAAGGGCGGCAAGATCGGCGTCTTCGGCGGCGCCGGCGTGGGCAAGACGGTCATCATCCAGGAGCTGATCCGCAACGTCGCGGCCGAACATTCGGGCTTCTCCGTCTTCGCCGGCGTGGGCGAGCGCTCACGCGAGGGCAACGACCTGATCCGAGAGATGACCGAATCGGGCGTCATCGCCAAGACGGCCTTCGTCTTCGGCCAGATGAACGAACCGCCCGGCGCCCGCCTGAGAGTGGGCCTGACCGCCCTGACGATCGCGGAGAACTTCCGCGACCAGGACGGTCGCGACGTCCTGCTCTTCATCGACAACATCTTCCGCTTCACCCAGGCCGGGGCCGAAGTCTCGGCCCTGCTGGGCCGCATGCCCTCGGCAGTGGGCTACCAGCCCAACCTGGCGACCGAAATGGCCGCCCTGCAGGAGCGCATCACCTCCACCAAGAAGGGCTCGATCACCTCGCTCCAGGCGGTCTACGTTCCGGCGGACGACTACACGGACCCCGCGCCGGCGACCACCTTCGGCCACCTTGACTCCACCATTCGGCTGGAGCGCTCGATAGCCGAGCTGGGCATCTACCCGGCGGTGGATCCGCTGAGCTCGACTTCGCGCGTGCTCGACCCGGTGATAGTGGGCCAGGACCACTACGACACGGCGCGGGAGGTGCAGCGCGTCCTGCAGCGTTACCGTGACCTGCAGGACATCATCTCAATCCTGGGCGTCGACGAGCTGTCCGACGAGGACAAGTCCACGGTGGCCCGGGCGCGCCGGCTGCAGATATTCAACAGCCAGCCGTTCCACGTGGCCGAGGTCTTCACCGGCCGGCCGGGCGTCTACGTGGCGATTCGCGACACGGTCGCCTCGTTCAAGGGGATCCTGGAGGGCAAGGTCGACGATCTGCCTGAGCAGGCGTTCTTCCTGGCGGGTACCCTCGACGACGTCCGCGCCAACGCGGCGAAGCTGGGGAAGTAGATGCGCCGCTGTCGCCGGTCCGACACCCGTCGCTCCGCACAAAGTCGCAAGCGACTAGAGTGCTCCGCGAGCGAGGCCGGACCGTCGCCATCGGCGCGGCCCCTGGCACCACAGCCGCGCGGGCGCAGTCGGCTGCCGGCCGAGGACGGGGAATAGAGATGCCACTCCATCTGGAGATCGTCACGCCGGAGAAGAGGGCCTTCACGGGCGACGTGGACGAGGTGATCGTCCCCGGCACCGAGGGCGAGATGGGCATCCTGCCACACCACGCACCGCTGGTCTCGACCCTGGGCCAGGGCGTTCTGAGGCTGCGTCGCGGCGGCGAAGAGGAGGAGTTCGCCATCTTCGGCGGCTTCGTGCAGGTTCGGGCCGATCGGGTGGTGGTTCTGGCCGAGACGGCCGACATGGGCTCCGCGATCGACCTGGAGCGCGCTGAGAGGGCCCGCCGCGAAGCCGAGCGCGTCCTCGAGGCGGGCCTCGAGCCGGCCGATCTGGAGACGGCCCGAGCGGCCCTGCAGCGGGCCATCATCCGCGTCCGCCTTGCGGAGCGCGGGGAGAGCCGCCGGCGAGGTAGCCGGGAGGCGTCGCGTCGCCACGGCGAGGGCCATGGCCAGGGCCCGGCGGGGGTGTAGGCGATGGCAGGTCCAAAGCCGTTCCAGTGGGAGTTCGAGCCCGAGGCGGTAGGCCGCGAGGTCTTCCGGATCGAGGGCGGCCGCCGCCTTGAGGGCACGGTCCACATCAGCGGCGCCAAGAACGCCGCCCTCAAGCTGATGGCCGCCTCCGTTCTGACCGGTGAGCGCTGCCGCTTCACCAACGTGCCCGAGATCGAGGACGTCCACGTCATGACCGCCGTCCTGGCGGACATCGGCGTCACGGTCGACCATCCCGAGCCCAACGTCTACGAAGTGGCCGGCGGAGACGCCGAGTGGCTGTTCGTGCCGCTCGAGGCGGCGGCCAAGATGCGGGCCAGCTTCATCCTGCTGGGGCCCCTGCTCAGCCGCTTCGGGCGGGTCATCATCAGCAACCCCGGCGGCGACCGCATCGGCCGCCGGCCGGTGAATCTCCACGTCGACGCGATGCGGGCTCTGGGCGCGGAGATCGAGTACCGCAACGGCTACTACTTCGCCAAGGCCCCCGGCCGGCTGCGAGGGGGCCAGGTCACGTTCCCTCAGATCACCGTCATGGGCACGGAGAACGCCATGCTGGCGGCGACCCTCGCAGTTGGCCACACCGTCATCGAGCCGGCCGCCCAGGAGCCCGAGATCGACGACCTGATCGCCTTCTTGCAGAAGATGGGCGCGGAGGTTGAGCGGACCGCGCCGAACCGAATCGAGGTAGAGGGTCGGCGGCGGCTGCGCGGGGCCGGCCATGCCGTCATCGCCGATCGCATCGAGGCCGGCACCTTCGCCGTGGCCGCGGCCGTGACGCGCGGCAAGGTCCGCATCGCCTCCGCACATGCCGAGCACATCGAGGCCCTGCTGCGCATCCTGGCCGGCGTGGGAGTCTCGGTGAACGCCGGCGAGGGCGCCATCGAGATCGACGCCACCGGCACCGAGCCGGGGCCGCTGCGCTGCTGCGACGTGGAGACGGCGCCCTACCCGGGCCTGGCGACAGACCTGCAGCCGCCCACCTGCGTCCTGCTGACCCAGACCGAAGGCGCGAGCCACGTGACCGAAACGATCTTCGAGGATCGCCTGGAGTGGCTCTCCGAGCTGCGCCGGATGGGTGCCGACGTCGACATCGTCGACCAGCACCACGCCACCATTCGCGGCCCAGCCACCCTCCGCGGAACCGACGTCGAGATCGGCGACCTGCGGGCCGGGGCTTCGCTTATCCTTGCCGCCCT
>CAZFLI010000033.1:0-13577 GCA_964519845.1 uncultured Anaerolineaceae bacterium
CCCGGGCCGGCCTGACCACCTTCATGGTCATGGCCTACATCATCTTCGTGAACCCGAGCATTCTGTCGCTGGCGACCGGCGGCAAGGGCCCCGACTACATGTCGACCGTCGTCGCCACGTGCCTCGTCGCCGGCATCATGACAATCGTCATGGGCGTAGTCGCCAACTACCCGTTCGCGATGGCCGCCGGCATGGGCCTCAACGCCGTGGTCGCGTTCGACCTCATCCTCTCGCGCGGCATGGCCTGGGAGGACGCCATGGCCGTGATCGTCTGGGAAGGCCTCATCATCACCATCCTGGTGGTGACCGGCCTCCGCGAATCGATCATGCGGGCCATCCCGATGGATCTGAAGCGGGCCATCGGCATTGGTATTGGCCTGTTCATCCTCTTCATCGGCCTGGTTGACGGAGGCTTCGTCAAGGCTGCGAGCAATCCCCCGGTGGGGCTCAGCGCCTTCCTCCTGCCCACGATCGTGGTCTTCGTCTTCGGGCTCGCGGTGGCTCTGGCCCTGATGGCCAGGAAGATCCCCGGGGCTCTGCTGATCAGCATCTTCGCCGCCACGGTCCTGGCCATCATCATCAACTACGCCATGGGTACCGAGGTCGGCGACGGTGACGTCACCAAGGCCGGCTTCATCGCCGGCGCGGCGGTCGCCCCGGACAAATGGTTCTTCGACTTCAGCGCCGACAACTTCTCGACGCTCTTCAAGCCCCTCAGCCATCTCGGCTCGGTCTGGACTCAGCCCGGCGTGCCGTTCCTGACCGTGGCCCTGGTGGTGTTCTCGCTGATGCTGTCCGACTTCTTCGACACGATGGGCACTGTCATCGGCGTCGGCGAGGAGGCGGGTCTCGTCAACGACAAGGGCGAGCTTCCCGGTATCGGGCGCGTCCTGCTCGTCGACTCGCTGGGCGCGGTCGCCGGCGGCCTGTGCTCGACGAGCTCCAACACCACCTACATCGAATCGGCGGCGGGCGTCAGTGAAGGCGGCCGTACCGGCTTCTCGTCCGTCATCGTCGGGGCCCTGTTCCTGGTGGCGATCCTGTTCGCGCCGATCGCCATGGTCGTGCCGACTCAGGCCACCGCCCCGGCCCTGGTCGTCGTCGGCTACTTGATGTTCACGATGGTCAAGCAGATCAAGTGGGGCGAGATCGACGATCTCTTCCCGATCCTGACGGTCATCATCGTCATGCCGTTGACCTACTCGATCACCAACGGCATCGCGGCAGGTTTCGTGGCCTGGGTGTTCCTGAAGGTGGTCACGGGCAAGATCCGCGAAATCCATCCGCTGATGTGGATTGTGAGCGCGGCCTTCGTGCTGTACTTCGCAACCCCGTGGATCCAGGCTCTCATCGACCAGTACATGTAGCAGCTGTTCGCGGCTCGTTGGAGCGGCCGGTGCCCGCAGGGGCGCCGGCCGCTTCGCTTCTGCGAGGGGCGTCGCCGAGGCATCGGCTAGGATTGCCATGATGTTCGAACGCACTGCGCTACCCGACGGGCCGCGCGTCATCACGTCCCGCCTGCCCGGCGCACGCTCCGTCTCGATCGCGGCCTACGTTCTGGCCGGCTCGCGCCTGGAGTCGCCCGAAATGGCCGGCGCGGCGCACTTCATGGAGCACATCACGTTCAAGGGGACGGCCGCCTTCCCCAGCACGCGATCCGTCTCGCAGGCGGTGGAAGGCGTCGGTGGGAGCTTCAACGCGGCCACGGACCGCGAGTCGACCGTCTACTGGGTTCGCGTCCCGCTGCGGCAGGCCGAGCGCGGCATGGAGATCCTGGGCGAGCTGATCTGCCGTCCCAGGCTGCGCACGGACGAGATCGAGGCCGAGCGCTCGGTCATCGTTGAGGAGATCCGCTCCTATCTGGACGACCCCGGGGAGCACGTCCACACGCTGTTCGACCTGGCCATGTTCGGCGACACGCCGCTGGGCCGCGAGATTGCCGGCAGCGTCGAAAGCGTCCAGGCTCTGCCGGTTGAGAATCTGCGCACCTTCTGGTCGAGAGCCTACCGACCGGGCAACCTTGTGCTGGCCGCGGCGGGCGATCTCGCCCACGCGGAGGTCGTCGCGCTGGCGGAGAGGGCCTTCGGATCGGGTGCCGCCGACCGTCTCGAATTCGACCCGGCGCCGGCCCTGCCGGCCGGTGAGCGGGTCATGGTGGCGCGTCGAGACACCACTCAGACGCAGATCTGCCTAGGAATTCCGGGTCTCCCAAGGGATGACCCTGGGGCATGGACACTGGAGGTTCTTAACGCCATTCTCGGAGACGGCATGAGCAGCCGTCTGTTCCAGTCCGTCCGAGAGGACCGGGGACTGGCCTACGATGTCAGCTCCTACGTCGTCGACTATGCCGACGCGGGGGCTCTGGTGGTGTCCGCCGGCGTCGATCCGCAGCGGATTCGGCCTGCCGTGGGGGCCATCCTGGACGAGCTGGCCCGCCTGCGGGAGGAGACCGTCCCGGCCGACGAACTGGCCCGAGCCAAGGCCTACCTGGCCGGGCGGCTCGAACTCAGAATGGAGGAGACGCGGCATCTGGCCTCCTGGTTCGGCGGCCAGGAGGCTCTCCACGACAAAGTCCTGACACTGGATGAGGCCCTGGCCGAGCTGGACGCCGTGACCGTGGACGGCATCCGTGGCCTGGCCGAGCGCCTCGTCAAGGATGAGGCGCTGCGCATGGCGGCCGTCGTTCCGCATGGTCGCGGCCGTGGCATGGAGACTATGCTGAGACTCAGCACATGAACCCGTCTGACGCACCCAAGCCTCAGGGACGCTCCGGCCCGTCGGCCCAGGAGCCCGCTCGCGATGACTCGAACGAGCTGCTGATCCGCGTGCCCCTGCGTGACCAGGGCCCGGATGACGGCCTCCCGGAGGCGGCCCCAGAAGCGAAGAAGGCGCCTGCCGCCCCAGGCAAGGGGGGCGTGCCGCCGGCCGGCCGCAAGCAGGCCGCGTCGGTCGGTCGGGCTCGACAGCCGTTCACGATGCTGACCGGCGAGCCGAGCGACTCTGGGCCGGCGGGCATCGACCGCGTCCGGAGCGGCCCGCCGCCCGAGCCCGATGCCGCGGCCAGGATTCGGTTCGCACGGCTGCACCTGCGGACCGGATCGCTGATGACTGCCCGCGTCCAGTACGAGGCGCTGGCCGCCACGGGCGAACTTGACGTGCCCGGGCTGCTGGATCTGGCCGAGGTCCGCTGGCGCACGGCCGATCTCCAGGGAGCCGGATCCGCCGCGAGTGAGTACCTGGCGAGGGAAGGCGACCAGGCCCTTGGCTTCCTGATCGCGGCCGAGGCCGCGGCCCGTGGTGGCCGCCAGGTGGAGGCGCGACGCTCGGCCGAGATAGCCGCCGAACGTCTCGGCAAGGATCTGGATCGCACCTTCGCCGGACTGCCCAGGCGGCTGAACTGGGCAGGGGTGAGCCCGAGTCCCGCGGTTGCCCCGCCGGTGGGGATCCGGATCGAGACGCCGCCCAAGAGCACGCCAAAGGCGCCGGCCGAGGAGCCGGAGCCGGTGCGGGTATCGTCCGAGGCTCTCTGGGCGCAGATCGTCGAAGTGGCCCATGCCGCCGACCAGGCCGGGCAGATCGACGACGAGAAGGCCGGCCGCGCGGGGCCCGCCCCGGCGGCAGGATCCACCCCGCCGGAGGCGGCGCCTTCGGAGCCCGCAACCCCGCAGACCGAGGCGGCAGCCGAGCCCGCCCCTGAGCCTGAGGCGGCAGCCGAGCCCGAGGCGGCAGCCGAGCCCACCCCGACCCCCGCCCCCGAGCCCGCCGCCCCGGTTCCCGCTCCGAGCGCGGAAACTCACCCGTGGGACGGGTCGGTCGCGGCCGGATCGGCTGCCCTGGAAGCCGCCGATCCGTTGCTGGCCGCCCTTCACTACGCCGTCGCCCTGCGCATGTCCCCGCTGGCCGCGCCCGAGGTGCTGGCTGGGATCGGCGACCGCCGCGACCTCGCCCTCGAACTCGTCCGCGTCGACGCGATCCGGGTTGCCGCGGATGCGGAGGCCGCCGCTGCCGCCGCCGCCGCGCCGCCGGCTCCGCCTCAGGCTGCGCCTGTCGTCGAGCCACCCGAGCCGGAGGCGCCGGCCCGGAAGGCCGCTCCGGAGCCGCCGCCCATCCGCTGGGAGTGACGCCCGCCCGTCCGTTCCGGCCGGACCGCTAGAATCGCCGCGTCGTCAGCAGTTCAGGGGAGCATCAAGTGACCGAGCGCACCCTCGTTCTAGTCAAGCCGGATGGAGTGCAGCGCTCCCTGGTCGGCCGCATCGTGGCTCGCTATGAGGAGCGGGGTCTGCGAATCGTCGGCCTCAAGCTGGTACAGGTGAGCAGCGAGCTGGCCGGGCGCCACTACGCCGAGCACCGCGGCAAGCCTTTCTACGAGTCGCTGGTCGAGTTCATCACCTCCGGCCCGCTGGTGGCCATGGCAGTGGAGGGACCCGGCGCGATAGCCATGGTGCGAGCCATGAACGGCGCCACCAATCCGGCCGACGCGGCGCCGGGAACGATCCGCGGCGATCTCGCGGTCACGACGGGGAAGAACCTGGTCCACGCTTCCGATGGCCCCGAGAGCGCCGCGGCCGAGCTGGCGCTCTGGTTCGAGCCGAGTGAGCTGGCGGCCTACGAGCGCGGCATCGACCGTTGGGTGCAGGACCCTAAGAAGTAACGCCGCTCAGCCGCCCGTTGAAGCGCTGGCGGACATCTCCGGCGTAGCATCGGGCGAGGCCTCCGGCGCAACGCTGACGGACGTCTCCGGCGTAGCCGTGGGCTCGGGAGTGCTCTCCGGGGCGGGCTCCCCATTGCCGCCGTACTCGTCCGCAGGGAGCAGGGGCACCGCGACCTCGTCGAGAGCAATCCCCGATTGGGTGACGGCCTCGACGCGGAAACCGCCGAAGGCCACCGACGCGGCCAGAGCCGCTCCGGCCAGCACCAGCAGGCTCTCCTCCAGGGGGCGGTTGAGGCGCAGCGTGCGGCCGGCCAGCCAGCGCGGCCGCCGGCCGTGGCGGCGACGGGGCATGGGATCGGGATCGTCATCGGCCGCGGCCGCGCCGACGGGACCGGCATCGGCCGGGCGAGGCTCGTCCACGGCCGCCTCCGAGGCCAGTGACCAGGCCAGACGGGGGCGATCGCCGGCCGCTTCTCGGACTTCTTCGGACGGAGTGAGCAGGCCGGCCGCCAGCAGGCGCAGGTAGCAGGCCAGGGACAGCAGGATGGCCGCCGTGCCGGCGAAGCGCAGAGGCTCGGGGAGGCCAAGCCGGACGAGTGCCGCGCGAGCCTCGAAGACGTCGCTGCCGGGCCAGCCGATGGTGGCCAGGACGACGACCGCCAGGGCCAGGCCGAGCAGCGGCGACCTCCTGAGCCAGCCCCGCAGGCGGTCCAGGTTGGAGGTGCGGAAGGACCACGAGACGGCGGCGGCCCAGGCGACCAGGGCGGACTTGGCCAGGATGAAGACCAGCAGCCACAGCCTGGCCGGCTGAGCGGCCGCGGCGTCGCGGGCGGTGAGGGCCAGCAGGATGAAGCCGGCGTCCTGGACGATGGAGTAAGCCACGATCTCCTCGATCTCGTCGTGGAGGATGGCGCCCACGGCCCCCAGGATCAGCGTCGCCAGAGCCACCAGCTGGACCAGCAGCACGGCCCGCTCCAGCCAGTCTCCGGGCACGCCGTAGACGGTGGAGTTCCAACTCAGGGCGACCAGGGCGAAGCCCGACGGAACCCAGACCAGGGACAGGACCAGACCGAGGCCTTCGCCGCTGCGGCTGAGCAGGGCCGCCGGCAGGTGGAACGGGACCGTTCCGGAGCGGACGGCGACCGCCCCGGCCAGCGCCAGGAAGGCAAGGGCCAGGATGAACGTCGAATCGGAGGCGGCCCAGTTGGTGTTGAGGATCGTGGCCGCGGCCAGGGTCGAGGCCACTACAACCAGGGCCAGCGTGCGCAGCTCGGCGATTCCGACGGAGATCCCCAGCGGCGTCGAGCGGACGCGGCCGGCGACCAGGGCGGCGGGGGTGGTGGCCGCGGCGGCGGCCATCAGGGCGACCGTGGGATCGGTCGCGGATACGGCCACACCGAACCCGGCCAGCGTCGCCAGCGCCGCCGGGGCGAGGCGCTCCGGCCAGCCGGTCATCAGGCCGCACAGGCACAGCAGCAGCGAGCTGACGGTGAGGGTGGTCAGGAAGAAGCCGGCGAACCAGGACCCGGCCAGCTGAACCTCGCCCACGGTGGCCGTGTCGGCAGGGTCGATGAGCAGCGCTGCCATCAGGGCCAGGCCGAGGGCGGCGATGCCGGTCGCCCTCGAGATGCGCTCGAACTGGGCCACGGTCAGGCTCAGCAGCATGCCGGCCACGCAGGCCAGGATGAAGGCGAGGATCGTCATCGCCCACCCGCCTTGCCCGAATCAGGTCGATCCCGCCGCGTCGATCGGGGTTTCCGCCCGGGCTCCGGCTCGGGTGCATGCCACGACGCCCAGGCGTCCCACTCGTCCGCGGCCGGATCGGCCGTGAAGCTGCGAGGAGCCGGCTCCGGCCGTGCCGGAGGCATCTCCGGCCACGCGGGCTCGTCCTCGACGGCCGTTCGTGGCGGTTGGGCGGACGCGGGGCCCTGAGCGGGCTGCGGCGACAGCGCCGCTGCCCGAGAAGAAGCGGATCTAGCCGATGGAGCCGGCCGCACGGGAAGCACCGGCCGGGCCGAACCCGCCTGCTGCCGCTGGCCGAGCGGCTGCCGCACGGCGGGCACCGGAGCGGCAGAGAGGGCGGGCGCAACGACGACGGCCTCGGCCGGTACGTCCGGCGCCAGCAGGCAGGTGGCCCCGGCGATCCCGATGAGGAGCGCGGCCAGCGCCAGATGCTGCAGCGGCGTCGCCCCGGACCAGGCCCCCAGGAGCAGCGAGCAGCCGATCGTCAGCAGCATCGTGCCGATGCCCAGACGGAAGACATTGCGGCCGGCCAGCGGCATCACGGCCAGGGTAACGGCCGCCAGCCCGGCGGCTTGGGCCGCGGCGGGACCGGCCAGCGGATCGACCGGCCTGATCGCCAGGCCGATGACGAAGGCTGCGCCGCCAAGCGCCGCCTCGGCCGCCAGGCCGATGGGCGAGCCCGCACCGATGGCCCGGCCGGTGGCAACGGCCATCCACAGCAGATAGCCCGCGGCCAGGACTCCCAGGGCGCGGGCGGCGACTGCCAGGAAGCCGGGACCCGGCGAGGCCACCAGGGCGGCGGCCACGGCCGCCAGCGACAGGCCCAGGATCACCGTCCGCCCGTCGCGGGAGGCCGCGGCGGCCACCGCACCCGCCACGACGGCGAGAGCCGCGAGCCCCGGCAGATCCATCAGGGCCTCCGGATCCGGGCCGCGAGCCAGCGCGGGCCCGTCATTGCGCGGGGGACTCGGTCGGTAAGGCTGCCGGGGAATCGGCCGGCGAGGCAGTGGGGGAGGGGTTCCTCTCAGGCTCGACCGGCTTGATCAGGCCGAATTCTCCCAGCGGCCAGTAGCGCATCCAGGCGCGTCCGATCACCGTCGAGCGCTCGATCGGCCCGAACTGACGAGAGTCCTGAGAGGCGGCTCGGTGGTCGCCCAATACGAACAGCTGACCCTCCCCGACCCTCCAGGTGTGGACTTTGACGTCGGGCACTCCGGTCGGCTCGCCCAGGTACAGATAGGGCTCGTCGAGCGGCAGATCGTTCACGAAGACACGGCCGTCGTGGATGTCGATGCTGTCGCCCGGAAGGCCGATCACGCGCTTGATGAAGGGCGTGTTCGCCTGATCGTGGCTCCATCCCTTGGGCGGCGTGAAGACGATGATGTCGCCCTGGTTGTAGTCGTCGAACAGGGGCGACAGCTTGTCCACGAGAACGTACTGATCCGGCATCAGCGTGTTCTCCATGGACTCCTGCTGGACCTGGTAGGGCTGCGCCACGAACAGCTGGACGACCACGAAGACGATGAGCGCAAGCAGCAGCGTCTCCAGCAGTTCGAGGGCACATCCGAGCGATCGGCGCTTCACAAGATCGCGAGTATAGGGGCTGTGCTATCGTCCTGCCCTGTGAGTCATACCGACCGCCTGGCGTGGCTGAAGAGCGGCCGCTTCCTCCGCCTCCTGGCTCCAATCGCAGGCCTGGCCCTCGTCGTGGGTGTCATCTACAACGCCTCGGCCGTCGACCGCATGCCGCCCAGCTTCAAGATCGGATTGAGCGCGACCGCCCCGGACAGCGACCTGGCGATGACCTTGAGCGCGGTCAACGTGGTCTTCAGCGAGCAGGTTCGCCACCCGACCGCGGAGGACGCCTTCTCGATCGACCCACTCGTGGCGGGCTCCTTCCACTGGCAGGGCGCGACCCTGATCTTCACCCCTTCGGAGAAGCTGCCGCTGTCGTCGACCTTCACGGTGCGGGTTGCGGCCGGCGTCCAGGACATCGCCGGCAACGTCCAGGGCGACGCTCGCGAGTTGACCTTCACCACCGTCGGACCGCCCGTCGTGCGATCGGTCGTGCCCGCCGGCAAGGCCGAGGGCGTGCCTATCGATGCCGCGATCGAAGTCACCTTCGACCGCTTGATGGACACTCAGAAGGTCATCGACGGACTGCGCATCGAGCCGGCCGTCAGTTTCCGGGCCAGCTGGAACGGCGCGACGTTGACCATTCAGCCCACTCTGCCGCTGGCCTACTCCACGGTCTACTACGTCAAGATCGGGGATCCCGCCGTTGACACCGACGGCACCAGGCTGCCGGCCTTCATCTCGACCTTCAAGACCGTCGACATGGGCCTCAACGCGAGCCTTCTGGTGCCGGCCCCCAACACCGTCGGGGTCAGCGTGCAAACCCCTATCGCCGTCTTCTTCGATGGCTCGATCGACCCTGCCTCGATCGCCGACAAGATCAAGCTGAGCCCCGACGTCGGCGGCTCGATCAAGGTCATGACCCCGCAGCTGGAGACGCCTCCGCCGGTGGTGCCGTCGGAAGCGCCGCCGCCGGCCGGCGAGGGCGGCCGGGTCCTGGTCTTCACCCCCGACCATCAGCTGGATGCCCACACGACCTACACGGTCACCGTCTCGGCCGGCGTCCACCGCACAGACGGCAAGGCCGCCGCCGGGCAATCCTGGACATTCACCACCGGCGAGCCGGCGACCACTGCCCTCAACCACATCGCCTTCCTGTCGGATCGAAGCGGCGTGCCCAACGTCTGGATCATGAACCCCGACGGCTCGAACCAGCGCCAGGTCACGGCCGAACTGTCGCCGGTCGTCGGCTTCGACTTCAGCGGTGATGGAACCGCCCTTGCCTACGGGGTCAACGGCGTCGTCAAGCGCATGACCATCGGCGGCAAGAACCTTCAGGTGGTCACCGCCGATGGCTCGTTCGAATACGGAGCCACGTACACGCCCGACGGCACGGCCCTGCTCGTAGCTCGGCGCGACGCCGCCGGGGTGGACCAGGGCTACTGGCTGATGCCGCTGCTGTCGGGCGCCGATCCGGAGCAGATTCTGGACGACGGCGCGCCCGTGCCGGACGGCCAAGCAGCCGTGGCGTTCGTTGTCCGAGGGCAGCTCGGCGACTCTAGTTGGTCATCCCGCACGGCCTTCTCGAACGACGGCCTGTTCGCCCTGGTGGTCCGCGGGGCCGACGACACCATGCGCCTGGTGGACATGAGCGGCGACACGGATCCCGTCTCGCTGCCCATCATGGGTAACTCACGACCGATCTGGAACGATCGGGACGGGGCCTTCTATGTCGTCGGCTCGGACGATCAAGGTGCCACGTGGTCGTACTGGCGCGTCGGTACGTCCGGCCTCGCGACGCGCCTCGGGCCGGCTGCCGGAGACATGGCCGGCGACCTCGAGGGCCGGATGGCATACGTGGTGCGGGAACCTGACGCCTCTACTCACGTCAACTACGTACCCGCGGGCGGTAGTCCGATCGAGCTGATCACCCTCGATCCGACCTGGAGCGAGGCGTCGCCTTCGTTCTCGCCCGACGGCTCGATGATCGTCTTCTCTCGCTTCGGCTACCACAATCCACTCGTGTCGGGCGGCATCTGGGTCGTCCGGGTGGACGGCGGCGGGCTGATGAACCTGAGCACCGACGGCGCCTTCCCCCGCTGGCTGCCCTGACGCCGCGACGGGCGTGCCAAACGTCCCGAGACGGGCGTGCCCTATCGCCCGCAGGCTGCACTCCGATTGAATATCAAGGGGGCCCTTCCGCAGTTTGACCCGGCCTCAGGCGTGTTGATACACTCCGCCCGGCCCCGAGTATGCATAGCGCATAGGGGCGTACCCCCGCCGGCGCGCCCGTCCCCGCCGCGCTCATTGTGCCCTCGACAGAAGGAGACGCTAGCCTCTCATGAACCCAGAGCTGCTCCAATGGTTCGTCCCTGTAGCGGGACTGCTCGCGGTAGCCTTCGCGATCTACCTCGCCCGTGATGTCCTGTCCCGCGACACCGGGACCAAGGAGATGATGGACGTCTCCTCCACGATCAACGAGGGCGCGGTCGCGTTCATCAAGCGCCAGTACCTGACGATCGGCGCACTGGCCGTCGCCGGCGCGGTCGTCATCTTCGCCATCATCACGCTCCTCGAGACCCAGAACGTCGCGGACACTTCGCACTACGGTCTGGACCTGGGCTTCCGTACCGGCGCGGCCTTCTTCATCGGCGCGCTGTGCTCGATGGCCTGCGGCATCATCGGCATGCTGGTCAGCGTCAAGGCCAACGTTCGCGTTGCCTCGGCCGCTCGCCGCAGCCTGGTCGAGGCCGTGCAGGTCGCCATGCGTGGTGGTGCCGTCTCCGGGTTCCTGGTCGTGGCCCTCTCCCTGCTCGGCGTGTGGTCCATCTTCGCCCTCAACGGCGGACTGGCCGGCGGCGTGAGCACCAAAGAGGCGCCCTTCCTGATCGTCGGCTACGGCTTCGGCGCCAGCTTCGTAGCCCTCTTCGCCCAACTCGGCGGTGGTATCTACACCAAGGCCGCCGACGTGGGTTCCGACCTTGTCGGCAAGGTCGAGGCCGGCATCCCCGAAGACGATCCGCGCAACGCGGGCGTCATCGCGGACCTGGTGGGCGACAACGTCGGCGACTGCGCCGGCCGCGGCGCCGACCTCTTCGAGTCCACTGCCGCTGAGAACATCGGCGCCATGATCCTGGGCGTCGCCGTCTACAGCCTGGCCCTGGCCAACAACTGGCCGAACCCGACGGCCTGGATCTTCTTCCCGCTCGTCGTCCGAGCCTTCGGTCTGGTCTCCACCATCGTCGCGATGTTCTTCATCCGCGGCAAGGAGACCGAGAATCCGATGAACATCCTGAACCGCGGCTACTGGGTCACCACCCTGCTGAGCGCGGCCTCGCTGGCTCTCGTTACCAACGTCATGATGCAGACTGCCCCGGGCACAACCGGCGACAACGGCATCCCCACCTGGGTCTACTTCTTCGGCTGCGGCGTGGTCGGCCTGGTCACCAGCATCGCCTTCGTCTACATCACCCAGTACTACACGGCCGGCAACTTCAGGCCCGTCCGTGAGATCGCCGAGGCCTCCAAGACCGGTCCGGCCACGAACATCATTTCCGGCATGGCGGTCGGCTTCGAGACCACCGCCGTCACCGCCGTCGCGATCGGCATCGCCCTGCTGACCAGCCATTGGCTCGGGGCCCATTCCGGCCTGGGTGGCGCGGGTGGCATCTTCGGCACCGCCGTTGCCACGATGGGCATGCTCATGACCTGCGCCTACGTACTGGCCATGGACACCTTCGGCCCGATCACCGACAACGCCGGCGGCATCGCCGAGTTCAGCCGGGCCGAGAAGGGCGCTCGCGAGATCACCGACCGGCTCGATGCCGTCGGCAACACCACCAAGGCGCTGACCAAGGGCTACGCGATCGCGTCCGCCTCGCTGGCCGCCTTCCTCCTCTTCTCGGCCTACATCGACAAGGTCAACCTCATCCTGGCCCGGCAGATCGAAGCCGGTACGCGAACCGTCGAGCAGGGCCTCATGACCTCGGTCGACCTGGCCAACGTCGACGTCTTCGTCGCCGCCCTGATCGCCGCCATGCTCGTCTATCTCTTCAGCTCGCTGGCCATCCGGGCGGTCGGCACGACCGCTCAGGCGATCATCGTCGAGGTCCGGCGCCAGTTCCGGGAGATGCCCGGCATCATGACCTACAAGACTCGCCCGGACTACGCCCGCGTCGTGGACATCACGACCCGAGCCGCCCTGCGCGAGATGATGCTGCCCGGCATCGTCGCCGTTGCCACCCCGATCATCGTCGGCCTGCTGCTCGGCTACGAAGCCGTGGCCGGTCTGCTCATGGTCGGTACGATCGCCGGCGTCCTGCTGGCCACCGTCCTCAACAACGGCGGCGGCGCGTGGGATAACGCCAAGAAGTACATCGAGGCCGGCCATCTTCTCGACGAAGACGGCAAGGTGATCAAGAAGAAGTCGTTTGCCCATGCCGCCGCAGTCGTCGGCGACACGGTGGGCGACCCCTTCAAGGACACCGCCGGCCCGTCCCTCCACGTTCTGGTGAAGCTGCTGGCCACCATCACCCTGGTGATGGCGCCGCTCTTCATCCGCTAGCCCAGCACTTCCGCGGGAGCCGGCGGCCGCAGGGCCGCCGGCTCCCGCCACTCACTCGGCCACTTGCACGGGGAGCATCCATGGACACGTCAATCCAGGCGCTGGTCATGGGCCTCGTGCAGGGCCTGACCGAGTTCATTCCCGTCTCCAGCTCCGGGCACCTCGTCCTGGTGCCGTGGTTCTTCGGCTGGAAGGACCCTTTCATCGACTCGCTGGCCTTCAGCGTCGTCCTCCACATGGGCACGCTTCTGGCGCTGTTGCTCTACTTCTGGCGCGACTGGCTGCGGATCATCCCCGGCGGGCTGGCCTCCATCCGCGATCGTTCGATCGGCGGCGACGAGGATCGCAAGCTGGCCTGGCTGATTGCCCTGGGGACCGTCCCGGCGGTCCTGGTGGGGCCGTTCCTCTCGGACCAGTTCGAGTCGCTCGTCCGGGAGGCGCCGCGTGTGGCCCTCATGCTCTGCGTCGGGGCCGCGATCCTGTGGCTGGCGGAGCGCTGGGGAGCCCGCGATCGGGACGCCGGCGCGCTGACCTTCCCCGGCGCGCTGTTCATCGGGGTGGCCCAGGCGGCGGCCCTGATACCCGGCATCAGCCGCTCCGGCGTCAGCATCTCGGCCGGCATGTTCCTGGGCCTCCGGCGCGAGGCCGCCGCGCGCTTCAGCTTCTTGCTGGCCACACCGGCCGTGGCCGGGGCCGGCCTGTGGGAAGGCCGCAAGCTGCTCACCGGCGAGGCGGGCGTCAACCCGGACGCGGGCCTGATCGCGATCGGCTTCGCCTCGTCGTTCGTGGCCGGGTTGGTGGCCATCCGATTCATGCTGGAGTTCCTGAGACGCCAGCCGAACACACTATTCATCGTCTACCGGGTGCTGCTGGCGATAGCGGTCTTCGCGGTCCTGCTGTCGCCGCACGGAGCCTAGGGGGCGCAGATGAGCCGGTTCGACGCCGACTCCGAGAGGAATGGGCTGCCATGGAGGTCATGAAGCAGCTCCGGCAGCGCGAGATTCGCGACCTGCTGGCGCAGCGCTCCATTCGAACCCAGCAGGA
>CAZFLI010000033.1:13677-16075 GCA_964519845.1 uncultured Anaerolineaceae bacterium
ACCCGCTGGCCCGAGGTCGTGGGCAGCATCGCCGGCGACGACACGGTCTTCGTCGCCTTCGGGGATCGGATGTCGATGCAGCGCATCCGCGGCCGGCTGGTTCAACTCGGCAGCTGAGAGGGTCCCGCCCAAAGTCCGACCCCGGTGCTCGGGGAGGAGGAGGGGAGGACGCCGAGCGCCGGGGTCGGTGGTGATCGCTGTGTTGTCGATCACACAATGACTCCCCCGCACCCCGCAGGCCAGTGGGCGAAGGTCCCGATCTTGCAGGGACCTCAGTAATCATCCATTCGCATGGCGCCGAGGCCCTTGCCCCCTCGGCGATTCCGCCGCCGGGGCCGCAAATGCCTTTGACACGCGGAAAGGCGGCGGCTAGGATACGCGCCGGCCGAACTTCAGGGCGCCGGCGGTGACCCTGAAGTTCTTTCTCTTATCCCGGCCCCGCATTCCGGGGCCGCAGCCAGAACGGAGCCTCTTCTCGGTGAACAACAGGACTCAGTACATCTCGGAAGAGGGACTGACCAGGCTTCGGGCGGAGCTCGACGAACTGGTCAGCGTTCGGCGGGCCGAGATCGCCCAGCGCATCCACGATGCCAAGGAGCACGGCGACCTGGCCGAGAACGCCGAGTACGAGGATGCCAAGAACGAGCAGGCGTTCGTCGAGGGGCAGATCCAGCGCCTTGAGGGCCTGGTCAAGAACGCCATCATCATCGACGAGAACCACGGCACGGATCACGTCCAGATCGGGTCCACCGTGAAGGTCGAAGGCGCGGACGGGAAGGAGCTGTACACGATCGTCGGCTCCACCGAGGCCAGCCCCAAGGAGGGCCGGATCTCGAACGAGTCGCCGGTCGGACGGGCGCTGCTGGGCAAGCGCAAGGGAGACGTCGTCGAGGTCCAGGTGCCGGCAGGGGCCTTCTCGTACAAGATCCTCGAGATCCGCTGAGCGGGGCGCGGCAGCGTGTACTGGGCTGACGAGCTTGCCGCCTCGGTCTCCGGCCCCCAGGTAGTCAACGATTCCAAGTCCCCGTCCGGGACGGTTCACGTGGGCAGCCTGCGGGGGGTGGTCCTGCACGACGCAATCCATCGCGCCCTTCTCGCCGCCGGCCACCAGTCAACGTTCCTCTACGGTGTCGACGACATGGACGCCATGGACTCCCAGGCGTTGCTCACGGCCGACGCGGTGGACCGCTACATGGGCGCGCCGCTGTCGCGCGTGCCCGCTCCGGAGGGGAGCGGGGCGGCCAACTACGCCCGCCATTTCGTGGGCGAGATCTTCTTCCGGACCTTCGAGCCGCTGGGCATCGCGCCTGAGTTCTACTGGGTCAGCGAGCTGTACGACCAGGGCAAGCTCGATCCCTACGTTCGACTGGCGCTCGATCGGGCGGATCGCGTGCGCGACATCTACAGGC
This sequence comes from uncultured Anaerolineaceae bacterium, assembly GCA_964519845.1. Taxonomy (GTDB): domain Bacteria; phylum Chloroflexota; class Limnocylindria; order Limnocylindrales; family CSP1-4; genus Fen-1039. Next base: position 15,087 of record CAZFLI010000033.1, read on the forward strand.
GGGTCAGCCACGTCGAACGGACGAGCGACTGGCTGCCGATCCAGGTCATCTGCGAGGCCTGCGGCAAGATCGGCACCACCTACGCGACCGCATGGGACGGCGAGACGGTCGCCTACAGGTGCCTGCCGGACCTGGTGTCGTGGGCGAAGGGCTGCGGCCACGAGGGCCGGGTCTCGCCGTTGGGCGGCCGGGCGAAGCTGCCGTGGAACCTCGAGTGGGCCGCCAAGTGGGGCATCTTCGGCGTGACCATCGAAGGCTGCGGCAAGGACCTCGCCACGGCCGGCGGTTCGCGGGACCGCTCGGACGCCATCGGCCGCGAGGTCTTCGAAGTCGAGCCGCCGCGCAACGTCGCCTACGAGTTCCTGAACGTGGGCGGCAAGAAGATGTCCACCTCGCGTGGTCAGGGCGCCGCGGCCCACACCATCGCCGAGGTGCTCCCCGCCGCGCAACTCCGCTTCCTCTTTCTGCGGCCTCGCCCCAGCCAGGTCATCGAGTTCGACCCCGAGGGCGACACCATCCCGCGCCTCTTCGACGAGTTCGATCGCATCGCCGCGGCCACGGCCGGCCAGGAGGTCAAGGGCGAGTTGCCGGCCGATCACGACCGCCTCTTCGCCTACTCGCTGCCCGGCGCGTCGCCGGACGTCGCCGCCGAGGCCTCGGCCTTCCGGCCCGCCTTCGGCCACCTGGCCTTGCTTCTCCAGATCCCCGGCGTCGACATCGCCGAGCGCATGGAAGCCGAAAAGGGGTCGCCCTTGACCGATCTCGAGACGGCGGTGCTGGGCGAGAGGACGGCCTCCGCTCGAGCCTGGCTGGAGTCCTACGCCCCCGATCGGGCCAGACTGGCCGTCCGCCGCGACGCCCTGCCGGACGAGGCCGTGTGCTTGGACGGCGATCAGAAGGGCTACCTCGGGGCGCTGGCTTCGGCGGCCGTGGCGGAGAAGCCGCGGTCGGGGGACGCCTGGCAGGCCCTCATCTTCCGTGTCGCCGGC
>CAZFLI010000034.1:0-15739 GCA_964519845.1 uncultured Anaerolineaceae bacterium
GCGCAGGGTCCGGCCCAGGCGCTTCTGGTCGATGACGATCGAGGTCCCCAGGCCGTGGATCTCGTCCACGTCCGGGCGCGAGAGCTTGGGCAGGTAGCGGCGCGAGAACGAACTGAAGGTCTCCAGGAGTTGGCGCTGGGCTTCTGTATGAAGGGTGTCGAAGACCAGGCTGGACTTGCCCGAGCCTGAAACGCCGGTGAAGGCGACCAGCCGGTCGCGCGGGATATCCAGGCTTATGCCCTGCAGGTTGTGGACCCACACGTTGCGGACCTCTATGACGTCAGGCATCGGGCGAGCCCTCCGCCGGTGCGGCCGAACCGGCCGGATTCGCGCGAAGGTCGGCGACGTACTCGTCCAGCCAGCGAATCTCGCCCTCGTACAAGTGGATCGGGCGGCGCGCGACCGCCAGGCGGTGCGCCGGGCAGTCGGAGTCGATCAGGAACTGCTCCAGCGCGTGGTAGCCCTTGACGTTCTCCTCGAGCTTGACCCGGTATCGAGCCAGCGCCTCGATGGCCTCCTGCGGCGGAAGGAGATCGATGTTGTAAGTACCCAGGTCCACGCGCCACTTGAGGTGCTCGGGCTCGGCGAGCAGCTCGCGCAGGCGCTCCTGGAGCGCCGCCCGGCCGGCGTCGGTGAGGGTATAGACCTTGCGCAGGCGGCCGTCCACCTTCTTCTCGCGCGCCGTGACCAGGCCGGCCTTCCCGAGTGCCCGGAGCTGGCGGTAGATCGTCGACTGCGAGAGGTCCGTCCAGAAGCGCATGTCGCGCCATTGGACGTCTTTGTCGATCTGCCAGGGGTGCTTGGGCTCCTCCGAAAGGAGGCCGAGGAGGGCGGCGTCTGCGTTGGAGATGGGGGGCATCTTAGTCTCCTGGATGTCGGCGTTGACAATATTGGCACGTCAGGATATTGTCAATCGCCAATATCAGGACGGGAGATCGAATGGACCGACTCGCGACAGCCGCGGCCGGCTACATCCAGTCGTTGTGCAGCCACCCGGACCGTCACCCAGGCAGGCCCGGCAACCACGCCGCCACCGAGCTGTTCGCGCGGGTTGCGGGCGGCGCCGGGCTGGAAGTGGAGGTGCGCGAGCTCGACTGCCTGGACTGCCAGGCGTCGTCGGCCCGGCTGTCGTTGGAAGGGGCCGCCGGCGAGGGGATCGAGGGACTGCGGTCGCTTCGGCCGGGCCCTTACACCCTCGGCTGCGACGTCTACGCTCCGCTCGCGGCGGCCGGCACGATCGAGGAGCTCGAGGCGGGCGGGCGCGACGGCCGGTTTGCGGGCGCGATCCTGCTTCTCCACGGGGAGCTGTGCCGCGAGCAGCTCACCCCCCGCGGCTACCCGTTCTACGAGATGGAGGGCCACGTCCGGATCCACGCGGTCCTCGACGCGGCGCGGCCGGCTGCGGTCGTGGCCGCCACGGGCCGCGACCCCAATCTCGCCGGCGGAGCCTATCCCTTCCCGTTCATCGAGGACGGCCGGGTGGATCTCCCCAACGCCTACCTGACCGACGTGGAGGGGGAGCGGCTGCTTGGTCGAGTGGGGGAGCGGGCTCGGTTGCGGATCGAGTCGCGGCGGATCTCCGCCCGGGCCCAGCATGTCGTGGCGCGGGCCCCGGGGAGTGGCGCCGGCCGGGTCGTCGTCTGCGGCCACGTCGACACCAAGATGGGCACGCCCGGTGCCCTGGACAACGCCACCGGAGCAGCAGCGCTCATGGCCCTGGCCACCCTCCTGCGCGGGCGGCGCGGTCGTCTCACCGTGGAGCTGGTCGCGATCAACGGCGAGGACTACTACGACGCCATCGGCGAGAAGCGCTTCATCGCCGACAACGAGGGGCGCTGGGGGGAGATCGTCCTGGGGCTGAACGCGGACGGCGCGGGCTGGCGGGATCATGACACCGAGGTCTCGCTGTACGGCTGCGACGAGCGGCTGGCGGCGGCGGTGCGTGGGGCGATGGCCCATCGCCCCGGGTTGGTGGAAGGCGAACCGTGGTACCAGAGCGATCACAGCATCTTCCTGATGAAGGGCCGCCCGGCCGTGGCGGTCACCTCGAGCGGCTTCGCGCAGCTCTGCGCCGAGGTGACGCACACCCAGGCCGACTCGCCGGAGATCGCCGATCCGGAGAAGGTCGCCGAGATTGCCCGCTTCTACGCCGACGTGATCGCCTCCCTGTCCTGAGCGGCGGCCAACGCGGGCGGGCGGCCTGAACGTCACAATGGGCCCATGCGTGGTCGAATGGCGGCTGTGGTGGCCCTGGCCGGGGCGCTATCGGCGGCGGGCTGCGGTGCACCCACCGCGGCCCGCCCTTCGGGTACACCGGGCGTCTCGGCCGCGCATGCGAGCTCACCATCCGCCACGCCGTCTCCGGCTCATCCCAACGGGACGGGCCAGGGCCCACCGTGGCGCCCTACTCCCGGGCAGCTGTTCCAGATCCAGCTTTCGGGCGAGCTCGATCTCACCGTGGATGCGCAGATCTACGAGTTCGACGCGGAAGAGACACCGGCCGCGGCCCTGGACGCGCTCCGCCCTAAGTGGGGCGGCGACCACCACTTCTTCTGCTACGTCGACGCCGGTTCGTGGGAAAGCTACCGCCCCGATGCCGCAGCCTTTGCCGAGGAGATGCTGGGCAAGGCCATGGAGGGCTGGCCGAACGAGCGCTGGCTCGACATCCGCCGGATCGACCTCCTGGCGCCGATCATTCGGGCGCGTTTGGAGACCTGCAAGGCCAAGGGCTTCGACGGCGTCGATCCGGACAACGTCGACGGCTACGCCAACGACACCGGTTTCCCACTCACTGCCGAGGACCAGCTTCGCTTCAATCGCTGGCTGGCTACCGAGGCCCACGCTCGCGGCCTGCTGGTCATGCTCAAGAACGACGGCGATCAGTCGGCCGAGCTGGTGGCGGACTTCGACGGAGCCGTCGTCGAGCAGTGCGTCGAGTATCAGGAATGCGAGCTGTACAGGCCGTTCATCGATGCCGGCAAGGCCGTTCTCGACATCGAGTACAACGTCCCGCAGAGGGACTTCTGCGCGGCGCGGGTGATGCATGGCATAGACGCCATCGGCAAGCGCCCCTCGCTCGACGCATACAGGCTCGGCTGCCCCGGCTAGCCGCCCAGCACTTCCTCGCGGCTGAGAACCCGCAGGCCGGCCGCGGTGAGGGCTTTCACGGCCGCATCCCGGTCGTCGAAGCGGAAGATGACCGCCGCCTTGCGTGAGGACGATGGCGTAGTGCGGGAGCGTTCCTTCCACGCGCAGCAGGGCGGTCTCGATCTGGCCCGGGAGGACGTTGGCGCCGTGGACGATCAGCATGTCGTCGGTCCGGCGGCCGATCCGGGCGATGCGGCGAATCGTCCGGCCGCACGGGCAGGCCTCGGTGAAGAGCCGGGTCACGTCCCGCGTCCGGCAGCGAATCATCGGCATGGCCTGCTTGGACGGCGTCGTCAGGACCAGCTCGCCTTCCTCGGCGTAAGCGTTCCGGATGACGTCCGCGGTGGACGCCGCAGTTCATGCGGGATCTGAGAAGCTCCACCCGCTCGTAGGCGCGTTCCACGACCGACTGGAGCCACTGCAACTGAAGCGTCTGCAGTTGCTCACGCGGCAGGTAGTCCGGCGCGCTGACCGGTGGACCCTCCCGGCGGATCGTTCCAGGTGCCCAACGCGGCCTCCTCATGCGGCGGGGCGGTGGCCCCGGCGCGTGGTGTGCCCCCGCGGGGCCCAACGACCAACCTCCCGACTCAGGGGACGGTGCCTTGCCTCGCGACCGGTTTCCGGGTCAGCTGGCAGGGCACAAGAAGACCGGAGCCGTGGAGACCACGACTCCGGTCCGTTGCGACTTGAGGGGTCCGGGCTAGCTCTTGGGTACCTGCACCACGGCCGCCGCCATCTTGATGAACGAGGCCTTGCTTATGCCCAAGGCTGCCAGGATGTAGCTGCGCGTAGCGCTGACTCGTACGTGGACGAGCCACCCATTGGGACTCAAGGCTGGGACCGGCACGCCGGCCCGAGCCACACTCATTGAGTACAGGGTGCCCACCCGATCGCCGAACATGATCAGGCCGAGGGACGATCCGAAGGACGGGCAGGTGGGGCGGCAGAGGTTGCCCTCCGCTATCTCCACCAGGTAGTGCCTGGCGTTGGTGTACATGAACACCACAAGGCCACCGTCCGGCAGCGTGTACTGGCCCATTTCGGCCCAGTAGTCCGGCGGGAGGACGGGGCAATAGACGGGGAACAGCTCCTTCGCGGCCGCCTCTGCCCACAGATCCTTGGTCTTCTTTGTGCCGCTGCAGGCTGCGGCCGGGGATCCGGCCGACGCTGTCGGGGTGGGCGTGGCAGTCGGGGTCAGCGTCGGCGCCGGCGTCGCCTCAGGGGTTGAAGTGGCGTCCGGAGTCGGCGTGGCGTCCGGCGTTGGCGTCGGCGCCGGCGTCGCCTCGGGAGATGCCGCGGTTGTAGGCTTCGGGGTCGCCGTCGCCGTCGTACTCCCGCAGCCGACCAGGACCAGGCATGCGCCCAGCGCCAGCACGGTCCATCGCAGCCGACGGATTCGGTTCTTGCTCACTTGTTCGATCCTCCCTGCTGCAGCCCCCTTGGATTGATTCTGACCGACGCGACGACCGTTACGGCGACCGAGGAAGTCCCAAAGCGGTCCTCGCCTACTCACTGCCTGTCAGCCTGAGCGGTTGGGCGGCCCGAGGAAACGGCCATTCGGCCTGTCCTCGACGGCGTCGCGCGTCACGCGTCAGGTGCGCTCCTTGCCGGGCGCGCTGTCAAGGCCGAGCTTGAACGTCGCCTCGTTGACGGCGAGAGTCCCGGCGAGTGTGAACGCGCGTCTCTCCCGCTAACCGCCGATGGGTTTGCAGTGGAGCGACCACTTGACGTAGTCGAGGGAGCCGGGAGGCGGCGGGTTGGAGCAGTCGTAGCCGGAGCCGGCGGGTGTTGGGGCTGAGGTTGGCTCCGGCGTTTGCTCTGGCGAGGGAGGGGCCGCGCCGTCACGCAGCGAGTACTTGAGCCAGTAGCCGTTGTCGTGGCGGGTAACGATGATGTACGCCCCATTGGCCGAGACGAGCAGCGTCCAGGTTGCCGGTGAGCCGCCGGCGGTCACGGCCTGGGTGCCGTTCGCGGGGCGCAAGCCGTCTTCAACGAGCGACAGCTCCACCATCCTGCCCGGCCTCACGGAAGCTTCGATGGACGCGCCCACCTCCCAGCGGGCGCTGCCGGCCGGCTGCTCCAAGCGCTCGGCGATCTCGCCCCAGACGCCGATCTGGCAGTAAGCCGTGGCGGCGGCGATGTCGGAGTCCGTCAGTGGGTCCAGCCCGGAGCGTTTCCGAGCGCCGTCGATCGCCTTGCGGACCGCCAGGTCCACGCGCAGCTGTCTGCCGCCGACCTCCGCGTCACCCTGCACCGCCGTGTCGGCGACGATTCTCTTGATATCGGCCGCCTTCAGGGTGGGGTCGATGGAACGGATGAGGGCCACCGTCGCCGATACCATCGGCGCCGCCGAACTGGTTCCGCCGTTGAGGTTGCGGATCTTCCCGTCCGCTCCCTTTCCCCATATGGCCTGGTGGCCGGGCGCACCGAGCGTCACCTCGCCGGTGGAGCCGGTGACCAGTCCGTTGCTGTAGGAGGTCCGGTCGCCATCGGTGTCGACGCTGCCGACGGTGATCACGTTGGGGGAGGGTATTCCGCCGGGGTAGTGGGTTGTGTCGTCGAGTGCTTTGCTGTCGTTGCCGGCGGAGTAGACGAAGATCACGTCGGGATGATCGGCGGCCATCTTGGTGAAGAAGGCCTTCCACATCTGGGCGCTGCCCGCGCCGTAGCCGCCCCAGCTGCCGGTGATGACGGTCGCCCCGGCTTCGACCTGCCGGAGCGTCTTGAGCAGGGCGTCGTCTGTGTAGGTCATGCCGTCGCCGGCGGTCCACTTCGAGGGCTCGCCCTCGGAGGCCGCGCCGTTCAGGACGTCGTGGCTGACCATGAGCCGGCTCCCTAGCGGGCTGCCGATGCCGGCGATTCCGCCGTTCTGGCCGTCGCCGGCCAGAATGCCGAGCGTGCCGTCCGCGTGGTGGAAGCCGTCGGTCCGCGGGTCGGTAGCCGTGGCCGGCCGGGGATCGGGAGTGGTGTGAGGATCGCCGACAAACGTGACGTCATCGAACTCCCAGGGGATCTTGAGGTTGGGGTCGCGAGTCAGCAGCGTGTCCACGAAGCCCACGTGCACGGGATTCACCTTCAGCCCGGAAGCGTAGAAGGCCTGCCAGGCCGCCTTCACGCCGATCATGTCGTAGGGCGTGGAATTGGAGCCCGAGTAGACCTGATCCGCCAGGGCCGGCGCGCAGTCTGGGCCGGCGTCGGTGGTGACGAGGGTGACGTACGACGCCGCCCGGACGCCCGGCTGCTGGGCCAGCGTGTTCAGGCGGTCGGTGATGATGGCGGTGTGGTAGTTGGGCCAGACGATCACCTTCCAGATGCCCAGGTACTCGATGTGGCCGCCGATCTCTCCGTCGACGGAGGCGGCCACGGCCTCCGCGTCGGCCTGGGTAGCCGAGAGGTCGAGCATGATCAGGTACTGGTCCTGCGACACCATCGTGCCGTCGGGCAGCGGAATGAAGAACTCCGGGTCGGGCTCGGTCGTCCAGGCCTCGCCCAGGTCCGGGCCGGGGGTCGGGGAGGCGGCCTCGCCGGGCAGCAGGTCCATCTGCGGGCCCGAGTCGTTGGGGCCGGCGGTGGGGCCGGCAGGCGTGGAGCTGCTCGTGCCGCAGGCGGCGACGAGGATCGCGACAAGGGCGACCGCCGCCCATCCGGTAAGCCCCCGCGAGCAAGCGCTTCGTCCGCTACTCATGACCGGCATCGATGCGACCTCCACAGCATGGCTCTACCCCGGCGCGATCCTAAGGTCGCGACGGAGCGACGGGTACTCCCCGAAGGTGCTATGCCCGATGCGCCACAGTCGGGGAGGCGTCTACTCCGCGGCAGCTAGATGCTCTCTTGGCTAGGCCTCCAGGGCGACCGGCCGGCCCGACTCGGCCGAGCGGTGGAGGGCGTCGATCGTGCGAGCCTGGCCGAGGGCGTCGGCCCAGCCCAGGAGCGGCTTCGTTTGGCCCAGGATCGCGGCGCTCATGTTCTCCAGCTCCAGGCGGTAGGCGTCGTCTTGCTCGACCGCGACCTCGCGGTCGTCCAGCAGAATCCCGCCCCGCTCGCCCAGCCAGGGGTCGCGCAGCAGCAGGTTGCCCTTCGCCCCGATCGCCTCCAGCGATCGATGGTCGGAGGTGAAGCCGGCCATGATCTCGGCGGTCAGGCCCGAAGAAAAGCGAAGCAGGCCGGAGAACCCGTCATCCACGCCCGACGGCGCGAGATGCTGGTGGCCGAAGACGGCCTCCGGCTCGGCCCCGGCGACCAGGCGCGATCCGCTCACCGCGTAGCAGCCGACGTCCATGAGAGAGCCACCGTCGAGCGCGGGGTCCAGGCGTATGTCGGCAGGTCTGTCGAGGACGAAGCTGAAGGTGGCCCGGATTGCCTGCAACTCGCCGATCTCCGGCAGCAGCTCCATGAAGCGGCGCGTCTGCGGGTTGTGCCGCCACATGAACGCCTCCATCAGGATCAGGCCGTCGGCGTCGGCGGCGTCGAACGCCTCGATCACCTCTGCGGGGTGGCGGCTGTAGGGCTTCTCGCACAGGACGTGCTTGCCGGCGGCCAGGGCCGCCATCGTCTGCGGGTGGTGGAGCGAGTTGGGCGTGGCGATGTAGACGGCGTCAACGTCGGGGTCCGCCAGCAGATCATCGTAGGTGGGGTGCACCCGGCCGATGCCGAAGCGAGAGGCGAATTCCGCCGCTCGCGCCCGGTCCCGGCTGGCCACCGCGACCAGCTGCGCGTTGGGCGCGCGGCCGATGTCGCGGATCGTTCTGGCGGCAATGCCGCCCGGTCCCAGGACGCCCCAGCGAACCTTCTCGGATGAAGCCATGCCATCTCCTCCTTGTTGAGATCGATCATATGCCCTCGGTCCGGAACGGCCGCCCCGGCTACACTCAAACGAGCCGCGCGAACGCGCCGGCCGGGTCCGGAAAGTGAAGAATCGGGGAGTCGGCAGAGCATGAGCATCGGGCTGGGCAGGCTGCGCGAGGAGCCGGATCGAATCCGGCAGGGAGCGATCGACAAGGGCGAAGACCCCTCGATCGTGGACGCCGCGCTGGCTCTTGACGAGCGCCGCCGCGAGCTGCTGGGCGATTCGGATGGCCTGAAGGCCGAGCGCAACGCCGCCTCCAAGAAGATCGGCGAAGCCATTCGCGCGGGGGCGAAGCCGGACGGCCCGGAAGTGGCCGAGCTCAAACGGACCTCCACGGAGGCCGGCGCGCGGATCGAGAAGCTGGACGCTGATCTGGCCGCCACGGAGAGCCAGCTCGAAGACCTGCTGCTGCGCATTCCCAACCCGGCCGACCCGGATGTGCCGGTGGGCGACGCCTCGGCCAACAAGGTCGTCCGGACCTGGGGCCAGGAGCTGCCGCACCAGGTCGAGGGGCCGGACGGCGCGGTCTGGGAGCGGCGACCTCACTGGGAATTGGCCGAACGCCTGCACATGATCGACCTCGAGCGCGGGGCCCGGATCGCCGGCTCCGGTTTTCCCATCTACACCGGCCCCGGCTCGCGACTGCAGAGGGCCCTGATCGATTTCATGCTCGATGTCCACACCGCCGAGCACGGCATGACCGAAGTCTGGCCGCCGGCCCTGGTCAACAACGCCTCGGCTCGCGGCACCGGCCAGATCCCGGACAAGGAAGATCTGATGTACGTCGTGGCCCGCGACGATCTCTACCTCGTCCCCACGGCGGAAGTCCCGGTCACGAACATGCACCGCGACGAGATTCTGGAGGCGGACCGGCTGCCGATTCGCTACGCCGCCTACTCGCCCTGCTTCCGCCGCGAGGCCGGCGCGGCCGGCAAGGACACCCGCGGCATCCTGCGTGTCCACCAGTTCGACAAGGTCGAGATGGTCTTCTTCGAGAAGCCCGAAGCCTCCGGCGAGGCGCTCGAATGGCTGACCGAGCGGGCCGAAGTCATCCTCCAGCGCCTCGGGCTGGCCTATCGAGTGCTGCTCATGGCGACTGGGGACATGGGCTTCACCCAGGCCAAGAAGTACGACCTGGAGGTCTGGGCGCCCGGCGTCGAGCGCTGGCTCGAAGTCAGCTCTTGCTCGAACTTCCGCGACTACCAGGCCCGCCGGATGGCCATCCGCTACCGTCCCGAACCGGGCGCCAAGCCCGAACTGGTCCACACTCTGAACGGCTCGGGACTGGCCCTGGCCCGCACCGTGGCCGCGATCCTTGAAACCTACCAGGAACCGGACGGCTCGCTGGCCGTGCCGGAGGTCCTGCGGCCGTACATGCGACGCGACCGAATCGCAATCTGAAAGCCGAAAGGGGACTCCGATGGTCTATCCCGCGCGGACGATGGGGCCGCTTGCCCGCATCGCCGGCCTCACCCTCCTGGCATCGCTGATCGCCGCGGCATGCACGAGCACTGGGGCCTCGCCCACGCCGGGTGCCGCGTCCACCACTACCGGGGAGGCGGCCGCCGAAGCCACGGCATCGCCGTCCGCGCCGGAAGCCACGGCCACTCCCGAAGTCCCGGATGGCCCCACGTGCGTGATCGAGGCTCGCCACTACGCGGGCTCAACAGGTGCCGAGAGCTGGCGGAGGGACGAGAGCTCCCCGCTGTTCAGCGTGTGCCCGGGCGCGGCGACCATGAACGCCATCCTGCGCGGGACGCTCGACCGGAGCCTCGGGGTGTTCGCCAGGCGGGCGGGAGATGTGGCGCCGTCCAAGTGGCCATCGACAATCACCATCACCTTCACGATCGCCTACAGCACGCCGGAGCTGCTGAGCACGCGCATCGTCCTCGTCGAGGACCTGTCCGGGGCGCGTCCCGCCACCTACTACATCGGGCTCAACTTCCAGGTCTCGGACGGCCTCACGATCCCGCTCGAGAGCTTGTTCACCGACACCGCAGACGGGCTGATTGCGCTTTCGACCCGCTCCCGAGCGTTGGTCTCCGCTCAGCTTGGAGCCGACGCAGACCCGACCTCCATATACGCCGGCACGGGCCCCAAGCTCGCCAACTTCGAGAAGGCCTGGGCCTTCACGACGGACGGCCTGGAGATCACCTTCCAGGAACAGCAGTTGGGCCCGCTCGAGATCGGCGCGCCGGTCGTGGTGATCCCCTGGTCGGACCTGGCCGATGTCATCAGCCCCTCCGGGCCGGCCGGTTCATTCGTCTCCTAGTGTGCCCGGCGGCCTTTTCTGCCAAGATTGCCGGGCTCACAAACGAGCTGGCCAGCAGGGCCAGTATGACAAGGGAGGGAGAGATGGAAGGCAAGATGAGTCGCGGCCGAATGCCCAGCCTGGGCCGGCTGGCCGGCCTGGCCGCTGCCGTGGCGCTGGTGGCTGTCGCCTGCGGCGGCGCCACGCTTACGCCGGAGATCATCTACGTGACCCCGACGCCCTCCACGTCCGATGCCAGCACCACGCCCGAGATCACGCCGGACGGCAGCGTCTCGGCCACCCCGGCCGGGGCCGCCCCCACGGTGTCCAGCACCACCATCACCCAGGCCGCGCCGGATGGCCGCTGGACCGCGACCTTCGAGAAGCCGGTCGTCGGCGGGGTCCCCACCGGGGCCGCGATGAGCGCCTCCATCACGACCAAGGTCGACGCCTACATCTCCTCCTTCACCGGGTCCGGGCTTCCAGTGGTCGCGCCGCCGGCCGGCCCGAGCACGCTGGAAGGCACGTTTACCGTGGCCTACGTTTCGCCGCAGCTGCTGAGCCTGCGCTTCAGCGTCACGACCTACATCAGCGGCGGGGCGCATCCTGTGACCGAGGTCGGCAGCATCAACTTCGACGTCGCCACCGGTACCGTGTTCCAGCTGGAGAGCCTCTTCGCCAGCAGCGCCGCGGCCCTGCCGGTGCTCACGACCAAGGCCCACGCGGCCCTGGCCGCGGCATTGGGGGCGGATCTCTTCTGGCCGGCCACCATCACCATGGCCGACTTCGGCCACGCCTGGGTCTTCACCGCGGCCGGCCTGGAGCTTGCCTGGGACCAGGGCGAAATGGCGCCGATGGCCTCCGGGCCGGTTTCGCTCGTCGTGCCCTGGGCCGGCCTTGCGCCGGTCATCGCCAATCCGGGCCCCGCGGCGGGCTTCGTCGCGGCGCCGTAGGGTCGAGCCGGCACCGGCCGCGCAGGCTGTCGAAATGAGCTCGACGCTCAGGCGGTTCGTGTCGAGTGCGTTCCTGGCCGCCGTGGTGGTGACCATCCCCGGCTGCGGGGGAGGAGTGGCCACCCCGCCGATCATCTACGTCACCCTCTCGCCCGGCCCAACCGACACACCCTCGCCGAGCGAGAGCACCTGGGCATCGCAGTCGGCATCGCCCTCGCCGACGCCCTTGCCCGCCGCCGCGACCATCACCGTGGTCAAGGTGACCGATACCGGCAGCACCGGCCTATGCCACGACTGGAAGGCCACGATCAAGAAGCCGGTGGTGAGCGGCCTCCCGGAGGACGCGGCGGCGGCCATCAATGCGGCCATCGACGCCAGGGTGACGGCCGCGATCGATGCCTTCGAGTCGGTCATGGGCTACGGCGGGGGAGGGTCAGGCCCGTGTACGCTCGACGGCGACTACTCGGTGGCGCTCTCGACGACCAGTCTGCTCAGCCTGCGCTTCACCTTCGTCCAGTACACCGGCGGCGCCAGCACGAGCACCATCGCCGGTGGTGCCAGCTTCCGGACCTCCGGGGCGGCGATCGAGCTGGCGGACCTGTTCACCGATCCGGCCGCCGGTGCGGCGAAGCTATCGACCGAATCGCGCGCCCGCCTGCTGGCCCAGCTAGGGAGCCAGGGTGTCGACGCGGGCTGGGTCAATCCGGGGACGCTGCCGCAGATGTCCAGCTTCGACTCGGCCTGGGTCCTCACGCAGGCCGGCCTGGAGCTGACCTTCCAGGAGATCACCGTCGCCCCGCACGCCCTGGGCACTCCCCGCATCGTGATCCCCTGGGCATCTCTGGCGGGGGTCCTGGCCCCAGACGGCCCGGTCGGACAGTTCACCTAGTTTGATTTCGTCGGCCAGGAACCTAGACTGTGACCGTGGACGGATGGCGAGTGGGCGCCGACGGCTCCGACTCGGTTTCGCCTGCGTGCGAACGATGCGGAGGGTCAGGCGGATGAAGCCAGATACTCCAAAGAAGTCCCCCCAGGGCACGTCTGTGGGGCAAGTGCCGATGGAGCGGCTCCGCTCCGTCTTCGATGGCATGTTCGACGGCGTCTGGCTGGTTGGAGCCGATGGCCGGACGACCTACGCCAACGAAGCCATGGCCCGCCTGCTGGGCTCGACTCAGGATGGGGTCCGCGGCCGGCCCATCGCGGACTTCCTCGCTGAGGCGCAGTGGGCCGACATGGAGGCCTTCCTGGGGCGCCAACGCCAACACGCGGGTGAGCGCATCGCGCTCCAGCTGCGGCGGGGCGACGGGAGCGAGCTGTTCGCCCTCGTGGCCGGGAGCCCGATCTTCACCGACGGAGGCATCTTCGTCGGGACGATGCTCAACGTCAGCGACGTGACCGGGAAGCGAGCGATCGATGCTCAGGTCATCCAGAACCAGCGCCTGGAGGCCATCGGCCAGTTCGCCGGTGGCATCGCCCATGACTTCAACAACCTGCTGACTGCGATCCAGGGCTATACGGAGCTGGCGATGGGGAACCTGCCTGAGGGCGACCCGCTCCGAGAAGACCTCGATCAGGTGGTTGCCAGCACCGGGCGAGCGAGTGCCATCACCCGCAGGCTGCTTGCGTTCACGCGTCGCCAGATCCTCGTCCCGGTCGATGTCGACCCGGCTCAGGTGATCGTGGATCTGGTTCCGATTCTGGAGCCGCTGTTGGGCGACGACGTCGAGATCGCCCTCGAGTTCGCCGAGCACGGTTGGATTCGGGTCGACCCCACCCAGCTGGAGCAGGTCATCGTCAACCTGGCGATCAACGCCCGAGATGCGATGCCCAGCGGCGGCTGCGTGACCATCGCCATTCGCGATCTGGCGCCGGCCGACCCAGATCGCCCCGACCCGGATCTCAGCCCCGGCCCGTATGTCCGGATCAGCGTCATCGACAGCGGCACTGGCATGGACGACGCGACGAAGGCCAGGGCCTTCGATCCCTTCTTCACTACCAAGGACGTGGGCAAGGGCACCGGGCTCGGGCTCTCGACTGTGTTCGGCATCGTGGCTCAGTCCGGAGGCCAGGTCCAGGTCGAAACGGCTATCGGGAGGGGCTCCACCTTCCATGTCGATCTACCGCGTGTCCGGGCCGCGATCTCGCCCGCCTCGCGCCGCACCGCCGACCCGCCTCACGCATCGAGGGTCGTCCTTCTGGTCGAGGACGATGGGGCAGTGCGCGAGTTCGCACGCCGCAGCCTCGAGTCGGTAGGGCACCGCGTTCTCGTCGCAAGCGACGCGAGCCAGGCGCTGCAGGCGAGTGAGCGTTGGGGCGAGATGATCGACGTGCTGGTCACGGATCTCATCATGCCGGGCCTTCATGGGCCCGAGTTGGCGTCCAGGATCCGCGCTCAGCGGCCGGGAATCGGCGTCGTCTTCGTCAGCGGCTTCGCAGAGGATGCGATCGGTCGAGGCGACGAACTGGCCGCGGCCGGCGTGTTCCTCCCCAAGCCCTTCACCGTGGACGGGCTCTGCCGAGCGGTCGACCGGGCCGCCGCCAGTGTGAAGGCCGGCAAGCCCAGCCGGGTCAGGGCCCGCGCGGCGTCTCCAAGCCGGCATATAGACTAGCCAGCACCGCGCCGCGGAGAGGTGGCAGAGCGGTCTATTGCGGCGGTCTTGAAAACCGCTGACCGAAAGGTCCGTGAGTTCGAATCTCACCCTCTCCGCCAGTCGATCCTGCGGCCCGGCGCTGTTTGCCCTGCTAGGCTTGGCCGATGAGTGACTCGGAGCATTGGGCGCGCTACTACGAGGTGAGCGTGGAGCGGCCGGCCTGGCAGACGGTGCGATTCGCGATCGATCGGTTCCGTGAGGAGGACGCCGCCGCCAACGCCGCCCCGTCTCGCCAGAGACTCGCCGTCGATCTGGGCTGCGGCGCCGGGCGGGACACCCGCGAGCTGCTGCGCGCCGGGTGGCGCGTCCTGGCCATCGACCGCGAACCGCGCGCCCGTGAAGTGCTGGAGGCCGCCACGGAGCCTGAACTGCGGTCGCGGCTGGAGGTTCGCGTCGAGGACCTGGCGACGGCGGCGATCCCCGAGTGCGATCTCGTGAACGCCAGCGTCAGCCTGCCGTTCCTGCCCGGCCCAGCGTTCGAGGACGCCTGGCAGCGAGTCCTGGCGGCCCTGCGCCCGGGTGCGCGGCTCTCGGCCATGCTCTTCGGCGATCGGGACGAGTCCGCCTCGGACCCGGAGACGACCTGCCTGTCGCCCGATCGAATCGAGGCCGACCTGGCCGATTTCGACATCGAGATGTGGGCGGTCAAGGAGGAAGACAGCCAGACGGCGCTCGGCGATCCGCACCATCTCCATCTGGTCGAACTGGTCGCCCGCCGGGTTCGCTAGGCGCCGTCGCCGGCTGCCTGCCGTACACTCTCGCCGCCATGCAATCCAACTTCCTGATGCGAGGCCTCAGCTCCGGACTGCCGCTGGCCGGCATGGTCGTTGTCGGGCTGGTGGCGGTCACGACCGCCATGACCGTCCTCGGCTCGGGTGAGATGCCCAACGTGGTGCCGCCGAGCGTCGTCGCCACGCCCAGCCCCACGTCCACATTCGTGACGCCCAAGCCTGTGGCGCCGGATGTCTACCCGACCGTAGCCCTGCCCTCGTCCACGGCGCGTGCAACCACCGAGACGATCAGGCTCCGCGGCGCGGGCGGCTATTGGAAGGTCCAATTCGACTATCCGCAGCTCGTCGCCGGGACCACCCCGATGGCCTGGCTGGTCAACCTGGACATCGCCAACGAGGTCCAGGCGCGCGTCGACACCTACGTGGCCGGACCGGCCGTCATCCCGGACCCGGGCGGGGCAACCAACTGGCTGATCGGCAGCTACACAGTGGAGCTGATGACGCCGCGCCTGGCCTGCATGGTCCTGCGATGGACCGACAACTCGGCCTCCAAGGAGCGGCCGCGCTACGGCTTCCAGGCGCTCAACTTCGACCTGGCCAGCGGCCGCCGGATCGGTTTCGGTGAGGTCTTCGCCGACCAACCCGCGGCCCTGAGCATCATCTCGACCGAGGCCCGCGCGCAGTTGCGAGTCAAGCTAGGCAGTGACTACGACGAGTCCGTTGTTCTTGGCGGCACCGAGCCCTCGTATGTCAACTTCACCGGCTGGTCACTTACGGCGGAAGGCCTGAAGATCACCCTGGACGTCTACCAGGTCGCCGGTTACAGGCAAGGCCTGCCGGTCGTGATGATCCCCTGGCCTCGGCTGGCAGCCATCGTCCGCGCGGACGGCCCCGCCGCCGCGATAGCCGGTCTGGCGCCCGCCTCCTCCTGACCACCGGTGGCCCCGCGGTCTCGCGACGCGACTCCTCGCCGCCGCGGGCTGACACGCGGACGCGCGGCCCGTATCCTTGGCTAACTGATCGGCCGCCCGTCTCGGCCGGCGAATCGGAGGTCAGCATGGCCGCGGAGTACAACGCAACAGTTTCCGGTCGAGTGGAAGTGGCTCCCGGCCTGATCATCCTGCGCGTCACTCCGGACAACCTGCCGTTCGAGTTCAAGG
>CAZFLI010000035.1:0-15712 GCA_964519845.1 uncultured Anaerolineaceae bacterium
TCCGGGCCGGCCGGATGGGCTTCGTGTTCCAGGACTTCAACCTGGTGCCCACGCTGACGGCCATGGAGAACGTAACCCTGGCCTGCGACTACGCGGGCCAGGCGATGCCCGCCGCGCGCGCCGCGGGTCGGCGGGCCCTCGAACTGGTGGGCCTGGCCGACCGCGCCGACCACCGACCGGCCGAGCTGTCGGGCGGCGAGCAGCAGCGGGTCGCCATCGCCCGGGCCCTGGTCAACGAGCCGGCGCTGATTCTGGCCGATGAGCCCACCGGCAACCTCGATTCGACCCGCTCGGAGGAGGTCCTGGACCTGCTGCGCAGCCTCAACCGCGAGCACGGCCGGACGATCGTGCTGGTCACCCACGACCCCGAGGTCGGCGCCGCGTGCGATCGCATCGTCCGCATGCGCGACGGCGAGGTCCTCTGATCGCGCCGGCGCCCGCCATGCTGGCGCTGCGTCCCGTCAGCGCACACCTGGGAGTTCGCGGTCCCCAAGTAGCCTCACCCGGCTAAGACCGCGGCGCCAGACCTCCGAGCATGGTGGCGACGAGCGCCCGCGCGCGGGCTGCGCTCTGCTCCGGCGTGGAGGGCGGCCCCACCTGGGCGGCCATCGATATCACCACCGCCGAGCCCATCATCATCACCCCGACCGAGCCGGCCTCCGCCTCCGGCGCCAGGCGTCCCAGCCGCTGCTCCTCACGCACGTAGTCCACGATGCGAGCCTGCATCTGCAGCGGCCCGAGCGGCCGACGGTGGACTTCGTCGAGCAGCCGATGCAGCAGCGCCGGATCGACCATCAGCCCGGCGATGGCGGGCATCGCTTCGGACACCAGCTCGAGCAGGGCGTCAAGGAGAGCGGCCAAGTTGTCCTCGACCCCGCCCTCGCCGGCCTTCGGCACGGCGGCTTCGAAGCGCCCGGCCAACCTGTCGTAGCGCCGCAGCAGGGCCGCCATCAGCAGATCCGCCTTGTCCTCGAAGTAGTTGTAGAGGACGCCGTCCGAAACCTCGGCTTCTCTGGCGATCTCGCGGGTCCTGATCGCCGAGAAGGGGATGTGGGCCATCAGGCGCTCGGCCGCATCGATCAGATGCTCGCGCAGCGCGGCGGCCGGGTCGTCGCCGACCCGGCCGTGCAACGCCTTTGCCCGCCTAGGAGACATCGCGCCTCACGATAGCCACTGCTCCCAGTGCCGTCAGGGCGAGGGCGTAGCCCGTGAAGACGAGCCCTCCAACCGGCTGGGCCAACGTGTTCATCCCGGGTGCGTTGTTGAGCGCGAACCCGCTGGCGACCGGCAGCCACTCGCTGAGGTCGCCGACCAGACTGTACATGGTCACTTCGACCAGTGCGGTCCAGGCGAGCGCGGCCGCGACGGAGGCGGCGATGTTGGGGACCAGCGTGCCGACGGCCACCCCGGCGACGCAGGCCAGGGCGACGAACAGGGCGCCGCCCACCATCGTCTGCCAGACGTCCGGCGCACCGAGGTTCAGGGCGGAGCCGTTCGCGGCGTAGACGGTGGCCGCGACGGCGACTGCCGTGGCGACGGCCACGACACCCATGACCAGGCCCACGCCAGCGTACGCAGCGACTTTCGCGCCATACACCCGCGCTCGCCGAGGAGTGGCCAGGAATGTGTCGGTGATCGTCCCAGCCCGGTACTCGCCGGCCACGGCCGTGATGCCCAGGATGAGGGGGAAGATGAAGCTCGGCCCCACATGCGCCAACATCTTGCGCTCGGCGCCGGGGCTCTGCAGGTCGAGGCCGCTCACGACCACTCCGCACACCGCGGCCGCTACAACCGCCACCTGGGCGGCCACAAGGTAGAGGTGGGCGCGGGTCGTCCTCAGCTTCAGGAACTCGTTGGCTATCAGGCTCGTCACTTGCTGGTTCCTCAGTTGGCGGCTGCGATCGGGGCAGCAGCGGAGTTGGCGGCCGGGACCTCCGGCGCCTGGTCGGAGCCGGTCAGGCGCAGGAAGGCCGCCTCGAGAGAGGCCGCGTCGGCGCTGAGCTCGGACAGGGCTACACGCTCGTCGAAGGCGAGGCGGCCCACCTGGTCGGCTGTCGCGCCGCGCACCTCAAGGCTGTCGGCGCCCGTGGCGCTGACCTGGAAGCCGCGCCTGCGAAGAGCGTTCCGCAGTCGGGCGATCTCCCCGGCCCGGACCGAGACGGTGCCGCTGCCCAGCTCCGCCAGCGACCCGGCGAAGCGCAGCCGGCCGTGGTCGATGATGATGACCCGATCCACGGTCTGGGCCACTTCGCTGAGCAGGTGGCTGGAGATCAAGACGGTGCGGCCCTCGGCCGCGAGCCCGCGCAGCATGGAGCGCAGCCAGGCAATGCCCTCCGGATCGAGCCCGTTGGCCGGCTCGTCGAGGATCAGCACTTCCGGATCGCCGAGCAGCGCCGAGGCGAGCCCCAGCCGCTGCCGCATGCCCATCGAGTAGCCGGGTATGCGCCGATCCGCGGCGCCTTCCAGCCCGACGAGTTCGAGGACACCGTCCACCCGCCCGTCCCCCACCCCGATAGCGCGGGCGGCGATGCGCAACTGGTCTCGTCCGGTCCGGCCGGGCCGCGCCGCCCCGGCCTCGAGCACCGCCCCGACGACCCGGCCGGGTGAGCGAAGATCGACGTACCGCCGGCCGCCGATCAGGGCCGTGCCCGAAGTGGGCCTGGCCAGGCCGACGACCGCGCGAAGCGTCGTGGTCTTGCCGGCCCCGTTGGGTCCGAGGAAGCCGGTTATCTCCCCAGGCGGCGCGATGAACGTGAGGCCGTCCACCGCCAGCACGCGCCCGAAGCGCTTGGTCAGTCCGCTGACCGCAATGTCGGTCACTCCAGGTTCCTCCGTGTGGCATGAGCACTCGTTCATGAACTACCGCTCACAATAGAGAGCCCGAAGCCGGTCGTCAAGCTCCGTGGCAGAATCGAAGGCGCCCCGCCGACAAGACGGGGCGCCTTCGACTTTCGGGAGCGTGGCTACGCGGCGGCCCGGCTGAAGGAGCGGGCGCCCACGGCGACCATCAGCGCGGCCAGGACGCCCATCACTGCTACGCCGATCACGATCTCGGGGTCGCCGAAGCCGGCGTTGAACAGAGACCGCGTGGCCACCACGGCGTGGTAGAGCGGATTCGCGTGGGCCAGCGTCTGCAGCCAGTCGGGTGCCAGCGTCATCGGCAGCATCACGCCCGAGAGGAGCAGCAGCGGCAGAGCGATGGCGTTGACCGTCGGCGCGAGGGCGTCCTCGCTGCCCAGGACCAGGGCCAGGGTGTACGAAAGCGGCGACATCACCAGGCCCACCAGGGCCAGCAGGGCGAACGCGATCGCCACGCCGCCGGGATTGATGGACAACCCGAAAGGGATCGACAGCACGACCAGGACCAGTGCCTGCACGAGCAGGAAGACCACATCGCGCAGCGAACGCCCCAGCAGCATCGCCACGCGGCTCATGGGCGTGACGCGCATCCGCTCCACAACCCCCTCGCGCAGCTCGTCGCACAGGCCGAAGCCAACGAAGACCGAGCTGAAGAGGGCGGTCATGACCAGGATGCCCGGGACGAAGACATTGAACGCGCCCCCGGGCGGGAAGCCAGGCATGCTGGCCACGTTCTTGAGCAGCGGTCCGAACAGCAGCAGGTAGAGGATCGGCTGAGCCAGGCCCATGAACACCCAGACCGGGTTGCGCAAGGTCAGGGTCGTCGAGCGCTCGAAGATCAGCCAGGTGTCGAAGAGGGTTCGCATGTCGTCTCCCTAGGCCGCCGACTCGCGCAGGGAACGACCGGTCTTCTTCAGGAAGACGTCGTCCAGACTCGGTCGATGGAGGTTCATCGTCGAAGGCGCAAGGCCGTTGCGATCAAGCAGGCGGAGCACGCCGGGGACGGCTTCCTCGCCGCGATCCACGTACAGGCGGACGAGACCATCCTCGAGGCAGGCCTCGCGCACGAAGGGCTGGCCCTCGAGCAGCTTCACCACCCGCTCGCCGTTGCCGTTGACGCCCACCGTCAGGACGTCGCCGGCGATCTGCCGCTTGAGCTCGTCGGGCGAGCCCTCGGCGACGATGCGGCCGTGGTCGATGATGGCCAGGCGGTCGCACAGGGCGTCCGCCTCCTCGAGGTAGTGCGTGGTCAGGAAGACCGTCGTGCCGGATCCGCGCAGCTTGCGGATCTCGTCCCACATGCGAGCCCGGGCCTGCGGATCCAGCCCGGTGGTCGGCTCGTCGAGGAAGAGCAGATCCGGGCGATGGACCATGCCGATGCCGATGTTGAGGCGCCGCCGCATGCCCCCCGAGTAGGTGGAGCAGGTTCGGTCGGCCGCATCGGCCAGATCGAGCGAGCTGAGGATCTCCTGTGCGCGGCGGCCGGACTCGGCCTTGCCCAGGCCGAACAGGCGGCCCTGGATGACGAGCTCCTCGCGCCCGGTGCACTCCCGGTACGAGCCGCCCGCCTGGGCCACATAGCCGATGCGCCGGCGGACCTCGCCGGCCTGACGAGCGACGTCGAAGCCGGCCACCCGCGCGGTGCCCGATGTCGGCCTCAGAAGCGTCGCCAGGACGCGCAGGGTCGTGGTCTTGCCGGCCCCGTTGGGGCCCAGGAAACCGAAGATCTCGCCTGCGGCGACCCTCAGGTCCACGCCCGCGACGGCCTCGACCTCGGCCGGATCAGAGCGGCCGCGGCCCTTGCTCTTGCCCTTGAACGTCCGGCGCAGGCCGGACGTCTCGATGATCGCTGCAGTGTCTTGCATGTGCCGTCCCTTCTGTCTGGAGCAGGAACTCCTCCAGCCCCGCTCGGCGACACCATCGGCCCTTCGGCAGGGTGAGAGTCAAGCCCCTGCTTGCGGCTCCTTCGGCGCCTGCTATGCTGGTAGTGTTGCTGCGCGGTATGATCTCTGCGCTGTGCAGAGATTAGGCAGAGAAGGCAGATCATGTCAAGCGACGGCTCGCGAGATGAGTTGATCGAGGCCGTGCTGAGCGCCTCGCGAAAGGGCCACGCCCAGGCGACCCTGTTCAGCCAGGCAGTGGCGGATCGGCTGGGGCTGGCCGGCACCGACATCGAGTGCCTCGACATCCTCGATCAGGAAGGCCGTCTCACCGTGGGGCGCCTGGCGGAGCTGACCGGCCTGACGACCGGCTCGGCGACCCGCATGGTCGATCGACTCGAGCAGGCCGGTTACGTGCGCAGGGTTCCGGATCCGGCCGACCGGCGTCGCGTCCTGGTCGAGCCGCTGGCCGATCGGATGGCGAGCGTCGGCGCCCTTCACGCTCCCCTGCGGCAAGCCGGTCGCGAGCTGATCGCGACCTACGACGACTCCCAGCTCGAGGCCATCGTCGGGTACCTCGAGAGCACCGTGGACGCCACGCGCGCGGCGGCCGCCCGGTTGCGCGAGCCGGCCGGCGCCGAGGAACTGTCCGGCGGCAGCTACGCGGCCCCAGTCGGAGGGGCCTCGAGCGGGCGCCTGATCTTCATCTCGGGCGCACCCAGAATCTCCGTTGGCGGCGATCCTTCGCTGAGCGAACTGTACCGGGCCCGGTTCAACGGGCCGATCCCCCGGGTGCGGGTCCGCGACGGAACCGTGACCGTGAGCTACGTGCGCGCAAGCTGGTTCAACCGGCGGGCCCAGCTGGCCGGCCAGGCGGTCGATGTCTCCGCTCACTGGCGTGACGACGGCGGCGAGATAGCCCTCAACACGTCCGTGCCGTGGGCCATCGAACTGCGGGGCGGCGTATCCAAACTGAACGTCGATGCCCGCGCTCTGCGCCTCCAATCGTTCGATCTCCGCGGAGGCGCCAGCCAGCTTCGAATCGCCCTGCCCCGGCCGGAGGGAGCGGTCCGGATCGCGGTCTCGGGCGGGATGAGCAGCGTCGAGCTGGAACGGCCGGCGGGGGTGGCCATGATCCTGGAGCTTCGCGGCGGCGTGAACCAGGCCATCCTGGACGGCCGAGCGCACCGCGCCAGCGGGCATCTGTCGCTCCACACGCCCGGCGCCGGTCAGGCCGCCGACCGCTACGAGGTCGAACTCAGCGGCGGAATCAGCAAGGTGGAGGTCATCACGCGCTGAGCCCCGCCTCACCGCGGAGTGCGAATTCGACTCGAAACCGCGGCCGCCGGCCGCTACAATCCAAATCGTCGCGCCGCCGGACCGGGCGCGCCGCTACAGACCGGCCGCCACGTCCAGGGTAGGGATGACGACCAGAAACGATCGCTCCAGTTCCAAGCCGCTCCGCTGCTCGGTCTGCAAGCACCCTCTTGCGATTCGGCCCACGCCGGGGCATCGCCTGGCCGCCCTCATCGAAGACGGGCTAACCCTGTGCGGAGTGTGCGCTCCGTCCGGCAACCACCAGCCGATCCGATTCGAGCGCTGAGCCGGCCTGCCCGGGCACTGGGGCGCTAGAACTCCTGCGGACACCACGGCAGCGTGGCCGTGGAAAAGAGCGCGTCCGCGGCCGCCAGGCCGCCGGCCGCCAGCTCCTCGACTCTCCCCGAGCGGGCCAGAGCCGAGGCTCGCCAGCCTCCCAGGAAGATGGCTCCCAGGTCGTTGGCGTCCAGTGCGATCTGGGGCTCGTCCGCGGCCGCGGTCAGGCGCCCACGACCACCGTCCACCTCCAGCGTCCAGCGTCCCGCGTTCCAGGGGCAGTACTCGTCGCGCAGGTCCATCGTGAGGCGGCCGCTCCCCTGCCCCGCCGGGCCGTAGGTTCGGCCCTCGAGGGCCCCCTTCAGGTCCACGATGCGCAGCCAGAGGCCGTCACCGAGGGTGATGCCGAGGCGCCGCGGCTCGGCGACGAGCGACACCAACGGGTGATCGGCCGGCAGGCGCCAGGTCTTCAGCGTGCGCACGAGGTCCAGGTCGAAGAGATAGCGCCAGATTGCCCGGGTGCCGGCGGGAGTCGATCCGATGGCCTCCTCGACGGTCACGATGCTACCCGGCCCCCGGACGTCCCAGGCGGCCTTGACCTTGTAGACGGCATAGGCTTCGGCCCCCCGATCGCCCTCGTAGACCACCAGCCGGCGGGCCTCGCCGCCTTTGGCGTCCTTCTCGGCCAGGGGCAGACGGCCGACCCACCACTCCGGCGGGCGGCCCAGGAAGCCTGCGTTCTGGGCTCGCGCCGCCTCGTAGACCGGCTCGACGATCTCCCGGCCCTGGCCGGCGGGGATCATCCGGTAGGACCCCTCCACCGGCCAGTCGCGGGTGAAGCGTGAGGCCCGCGTGTCCGCCTCGAGGTACATGGACACGGTCGCCATCCCGTAGCCGAAACGCTGGTAGATGGTGCCCTCCGAGGCCCAGAGCATAGCCAGGGGCTCGCCGCGAGAGTGGCATTCGTCCACCATCAGCCGCATCATGCCGCGCAGGATCCCGCGCCGGCGGTGCGAGGGCAGAACCGTCACCCAGGTCACGCCTCCGGCCGGAAGCTCGCCCCCGGGCACCTTGAGGGTCATGGCGAAGGCGCCGCCTGTGCCGACCATTCGATCGCCGTCGAGGGCGCACACGAAGCGAGCCGGATCGGAGACGGCTTTGACGCGCTCGATCAGGTCGTCCGGGACATCCTCCGCGAAACCGATTTCGGCCGCGCGCAGCAGGTCGGTGAAGCGATCAGCGGGGCAGGCGCGAATCTCGACGCTCATGGTCACCTACTCATTGTCGGCGTTGACGAATCGGACTCCCTCGGGCAGGTCCTCGCAGAGCGTGGAGCGTGGCATCCGGACCGTCCGCAGGGCGATGGCGATGTCGCTGACGCAGCTCATCAGGTGGAAGGTAAGTGGAAGCCAGACGATGGCGGCCAGCGGCGTCAGGCACAGGAGAATCCCGACTCCCGAGATCAGCACCGCCGGCGCCAGGGTGACGGCAGCGTACTGGCCGCGGGTAAACAGGTGGCCCGGCGCGGTGGCGTAGAAGGCCGAGCTCAGGGCGAACCCAGCGCCATCGGTCAGGCCGAACCGCGGCCGCGCCCCGAATCGGCTCATGACCCACGCATGCAACAGTTCGTGACCGACGAAGACGCCCAGGGTCACGATGGCGAGGGCCATCATGTCCTGCCACTTGATCTCGAAGCCGGCCGGGATCTGCCCACGGCAGGCCACCAGTCCGAAGATCGCGGCGCCGGCCAGGCCCAGCGGAGCCGAGGCGATGTTCCAGATGGCGACCGTCTCCCTGGAAGGGATCCAATCGACCGCCGCTCCCTGGTCGTGCTGCCGCGTGCCCACCGTCATCTAGTAGTCCTCCGCTGGCGCCCGGTCCCGTCCGCACCGCTGTGGTCGTGCGCTCAAGCAGTCTACGCGACCAAGGCCGGCTGCCACCACCCGGCCGGCCCGTCGGCGCAGTTACTCGCCCTCGCCCGGGCTCTTCTCGAAGTCCAGCGCCGCCGAGTTGATGCAGTAGCGCAACCCGGTTGGGCGCGGCCCATCTTCGAAGAGGTGGCCCATGTGCGCGCCGCAGCTGCCGCACTGAACCTCGGTCCGCACCATGCCGTGGCTGGTGTCGGTGCGGGTCGCGATGCGCGCCTCGCCGGCCACGTCGTAGAAGCTCGGCCAGCCGCAGCCGCTGTCGAACTTCTCCCCGGATGCGAACTGGGCCGCGCCGCAGACGACACACCGGTAGATGCCCGCCTCGTGGTGGTCCCAGTAGGCGCCGGTAAACGCACGTTCCGTGGTGGACCGCTGAGTCACAGCATATTGCAGGGGCGTCAGGCGCCGCTTGAGTTCGTCCTGATCCAGATCGGCCATCGTTCTCCTCGGGCGGCTCCCGGCCGCTGCCGCGACCCTAACATCAAGCGCAGACAGGGGTGAAATCCGGTCGCGCAGTTGCGTATGCTCCCGGCAGGCGCCCGGAGCGAGGTCCGCTCGGACGTATCCGCAGCAGGAGAGCCGATGGATCCGAACACTCAGACCCCGTACTCGGCGCCACCAGCCTGGTCCGCTCCCCAGGCCGCATCCGGCGGCACCTCGCCGATTGTCAAGATCTTGATCTCGATCGCCGCCATCATCCTTATCGGCGGCGCCGTCCTGGCCTTCAGGACCCTGACCGACGGCCCGGCCAAGATCGAATTCACGACCACGGATCCGGCCGGTTACGAAGGCTGCAAGATCAAAGACAAAGTCGACAGCGTCGCCGCCGGGACCGATGTCTGGATGGTCATCCAATTCAAGTCCACGATGGATGAGCGGGTCATCGACGTGACCGTCACCAAGGACGGCGAAGACTACGACGCCTTCTACTACGACGATGCCAGCGGCTACGGCTGCATCAGCGAGATCGACCCACTGTCGGACCTCGAGCCGGGGACTTACAAATTCACGGCCACGATTGAAGACAAAGTCGAGGCCGAGGGATCGCTCGTAGTCGAGTAGGGCGCTTCGGCCAGGGCCGACCACTCAGCCGGCGACGAGCGCCGACGTAGACTGAAAGGTGAAGGCAAGACCGTGGCCGAGGGTACGCTGACAGTCACGGAGTAGCCTGCGCCCGGCAACCGGAGGCCGTCCGCGGCATCATTCCGGCATGTCGAACACCTCATCTGCCGGGATACAGACTCGGCCCGCAACGAGCGCCGACGTAAACACGCTGCTGGAACAGCGCCTCGGCATGATCGAGGCGGTGTTCCACTCTGCCGGCCCGGGGACGCGGTCCCGGCCGGTGGCCGCCGATCTGCGCGAGGCCAACGCCGCCTGGCTGGCGCGGCACCTGGGCAGCGATTTCGAGGCCTGGCTGGCCGAGGCGGAGGGGCGCCCGGTCGGCTCGGCCGCGGTGATGTGGTTCGCCCATCCGCCGTCGCCGGTCAACCCGATCGGCCTCGAGGCCTACATCCTCAACGTCTTCACCGAGCCCGCGTGGCGCCGGCGCGGCGTGGCTCGGGCTCTGATGGAGCGCCTCGTCGACGAGGCCCGGGCCCGGGGCGTCAAGCGCATCTGGCTGCGTGCCAGCGACGACGGCCGGCCACTCTACGAGAGCATGGGCTTTCGCGAATCGAACTACCTGCAACTGGTTGACGAGTAGGAACCGCCCGGGCTCGCGTCAGCGGCGAGCGGCCCGCCAGCCCTGAAGAGTCGGCCATCCCCAGGGGACTGCGGCGGCCGCGATCGCCAGGCCCAGGGCGAAGCACAGCGGGTGCAGGATCGAGACTTCCTTGATCATCGCCAGCTCGACGACGATCCAGATCATCTGCCCGCAGCCGATGGCGAACGCCAGGAACGGGGCGATTCGCAGGTTGCGCAGGCCCATCGCCGCCACGACGAGCGAGCCCGCGCCAAAGAGCCCGCCCAGGATCAGGCCCGGGATGAGGTAGTCCTTGAATGGGCTGCCCTCGAGCAGTGATGGAGGCATCTGCATGATGCTGCCGTCGGGGGCGGCCACCAGGGCCGCGCCGCCGCCCAGCGCCCCCAGCGCCAGGAAGACCAGCAAGCCCACCGTCCAGCGGCCGTAGCGATTCATCGTGGGTGCGGCGATTCCCGAGTTGTCGACGGTCATCTCGGATCCTCCAGGCAGCAGGCTCGTCGGGCGTGATCTTCGGATCTGCGGCCCGGCCGGGCAAGTGCCCTTGTACACCGCGCCGCTCGAGCATTGGTGCGGTAGCCTGAGATCCGACGATACGCGGCCCGCCGGGAGGCGCGATGCATCTGCACGACTTCGCCCTGGAGCGCTTCTTCGCCCGCTGGGAGTTCAGCGCGCAGACGTTGCTGTGCGCCTCGGACGTGGAGGGCTGGCCGATGGCCGACCTGCTGGCCCTGGCCGACGAGGACGGCCGGCAACGCTGGGACGGGCTGAAGCTCGGCTACACCGAGTCGAACGGCATGCCGGAGTTGCGGGCCGAGATCGCCCGGCTGTACGAGCACATCGAGCCGGAAGAGGTGATGGTCTTCGCCGGTGCGGAAGAAGCCATCTTCTGCCTCAACAACGTCCTGCTGGGACCGGGCGATCACGCCGTGGTCGTGCGCCCCGCCTATCAGTCGCTGGCCGAGGTTGCGGCCGCCGCCGGCGCGGAGGTCACCCGCATCGATCTCCACGAGGACGCAGGCTGGCGGCTGGACCCGGACGAGGTTCGAGCCGCCCTCCGCCCGAACACCCGGCTGATCCTGCTCAACGAGCCCCACAACCCCACCGGGGGGTTGTCCGGCCGGGCGACGTTCGACCGGGTAGTGGAGCTGGCGGCCGAGTCGGGCGCCCACCTCATCGTCGACGAGGTCTACCGCTACCTGGAGTTCGACCCGGCCGAGCGCCTGCCGGCCGGCGCCGACGCTCTGGAGAAGGGCGTCAGCATCGGCGTCATGTCCAAGTCGTTCGCCCTGGCAGGCCTGCGAATCGGCTGGGTCGCCACTCACGACCGCAACCTGCTGGCCGGCCTGGCCGCCTTCAAGGACTACACCACGATCTGCAACTCCGCCCCCAGCGAGGTCCTGGCCCTGATCGCGCTGCGGGCCCGCGATCGCGTCCTGGCACGCAACCGCGACATCGTGCTGGCCAACCTGCCACTGCTGGACGCCTTCTTCGAACGCTGGGCCGGCACGTTCGAATGGATCCGGCCCCGCGGCGGCAGCACCGCCTACCCGCGGCTGCTCGCGCCCGTGGCGGTCGGCGATTTCTCCGAGGGGCTGGTCGGGGCGACCGGCGTGCTGGTCATGCCCGGCACGGTCTTCGGTGACCGCCAGAACCACTTCCGGATGGGGTACGGCCGGGCCAACCTGCCGGAGGCGCTGGAGTCATTGGAGGGCTACGCCGCTCGCGTCCTTCGGTAGTCTCGCCGGGCTCGCCGGCACGCTCAGCCGTCGTCCAGGGTCCACCTCGGGACCGGGATCTCCGAGTAGGGCAGCATCTGATTGCCCGTCAGCAGGTATGTCGCATACGCGACCTCGTTCTTGGTCACGTCGCCCGGGTGGGCCTGTTTGCAGACCGGATCCTTCAGCCCGCCCGGATCGCCGTTGACCCAGTAGTCGTTCCAGCAGCGGACAAGCATCAACCCGCCATCGAAGGCGTCCTTGCTCCAGCGGCCGGCGAAGAGCAGATACCAGACGCTGCCCGGGTTCATCACCCGGTCCAGCCAACCGTTGATGTCGTAGGCCACCAGCTCCGAGCCGTTCCAGCCCCAGCCGCGGAAGTACGTGAGCCAGGCGTGCTGCTTGCTCAGAGCCTGGGGAATGGCCTTCTGGAGGCCGACGTCCTCCCTGTAGATCGCCTGGCGCGTGGCCACGATCCGGAACAGGTTGTAGTAGGCCTCCTCAGCCGAGTGGGTCCGCCGGGCCAGGTGGGCCACGAGGTAGTTGCCCATCGCGCCCACAAGGGCGGGATTGGCCAGGGCCGTTATGCCCAGGAAGGCCCTGGCCTTGACGGCAAGGCGATTGTCGGGCTGGTCGTCGGACCAGCAAGAGGCGGCATAGACCAGGCTGTGGCTGAAGTCGACGTGGGCCGCGTCTGACAGCCAGGCCCAGAAGCTCGGCGTGATCGAGACGAAGTAGTCGAAGACGCCCTCGGCTCCCTCCCGGTGGAGGGTCATCAAGCCCAGAGTCTTCGGGCTGGCGGGCGTCCCGCCGTCGAAGGTCAACAGATCGCCGAAGCCCGCGGCCGCCAGCTCGCGCCCGACACTCTGGAACCTGGCCCGCGCGTCGGGGCCGTCGTGCCCGAGGTCGACCCCCGTGGCCATCCATCCCTGAGGAGAGCCGTGGCTGTTGATCATGACCAGCCCGGGAGCCCGCCGCGTCGTGGCGCCCAGGGCCTTGATGATGGCCAGCGGCGTGGCCTCCTCGTCCATCAGCGAGTCCACCTTGTAGCCGTGCTTGTCCAGGATGCGGGTGTTCTCATCCCAGTCGAAGCCCTTCGACGGTGGCTGCTGGCCGGTCTCCAGCTCCCACTCTGGGGGCGCCCATCTGGCGAAGATGTTGCCGTAGTAGCGGCCCGTGTCGAAGGGCGAGATGAAGAGCGCCGTCTTGTTGACCGGATCGTCCTTGCCCGACACCGCGGTCTCGACGTTGATCTGGGCCCGGGGGTCGGCCATCAACGGACCCATCGTGATGGGCGCGGGGTCCAGAGGGTCGGCCGCCCAATTGAAGAGCGGGACGTCGATGGTCGGGCCGTCGGCGTAGGAGATCCG
Organism: uncultured Anaerolineaceae bacterium; assembly: GCA_964519845.1. Lineage (GTDB taxonomy): Bacteria > Chloroflexota > Limnocylindria > Limnocylindrales > CSP1-4 > Fen-1039. The sequence goes on from CAZFLI010000035.1 coordinate 13,051, forward strand.
GATTCCGTTGGCCGTCTTGGTGACGCCTGTGATCGTGGGCTGGCTGGAGTCAGGCTGCCGCAGCGGGCCGGGGTCATCGGCCGGTCGCCTCGCAGGTCGGGCCGCCAGCAGCTCCGGCAAGCCGGTCGCGGCGATCCGATCGGTCTCCAGGTCGCCGCCGGAGGCCACCCGATCGAGGGCCACTCGATAGGCCATCTCGACCAGCTCGTCGGCAGTCATCGCCCCATTGGCGGGATTGAAGGCCGCCGCCCCGGCGACGGCCAGGACCTCGCTGATCAGCGACATCCGGCCGCGCGTCCAGGTCGAGCTTCCCGCCTCGTCCGAGAAGACCTGGAATGGCATGGTGACCGTTTCGGCGCCCGGATCGAGATCGAACGTCGCGTCCACGGAGAAGTCCTCGGCCTCGAACAGGAGGGTCACGGTCCCACCCTGGCGGGTGTAGGTCCCGTGATGACCCAGCTGATCGGTGGCGCTCTCGGCGTTGACCAGGACGCTCCCGTCGGCCTCGAACACCATCACCACGTGCGAGCCGGCGCTCGGCACCGTGCCCGAGGAATCCTCGACGAGGTAGTAGACGGCGTGTTCAAGGCCGGTCCGCGGGCCGAGGCTGGGCTGCCCGGCAGATGCCGACGGCTCGACCGCGCCGGAGGCCGGTACGCTGGGGCCGGCCGAGGACGAAGAAGAGCCACATGCGCCCAGAGCGACCGCGAGGGCGGTCCCCAGCGCGAGCGCCCTGCGGATCGTTGCGTCGCTCATGTCAGCCTCCCGTACGTTCGGCGCAACCATATCGCCGGAGCCCGCGGCTCGCTACCATGGGCCCCACAGTCGAACGCTCGGAGGGAGACCGATGCCATTCAGAGTGACCGGCGGCGGCGGGATCTTCGGCATGCGGTCCGGGTCCTCGCCGAATCCGTTCGATGCCATCAACGGGCCCCGGCTGGCCGGGTCGGATGGTAGCCATCCGCTCCATAGCGTCAGCCCGGAGGAACTGCTGCGGCCCGGCGACGGCGCGGTCACCGGCGAGTTCAAGCTGGACGGCAAGGCGCGTGTCGGCGACGGGCTGACCGGCCGTCTCAAGCTCACGGCGAACAAGGAAGTCAAAGGCCGCAAGGCCTACCTGCGCCTGGTGGGCCTGCGGCTGGACGAGGTCCGCCGCTCCCAGGACCACCGCGATTCGAAGGGCAACGTCACGTACACGGAGCGTTGGGTCGAGACGAGCGGCAAGCTGTTCGTCAAGGACTCCTTCCTGGAGCCCTTCATTCCCACCCAGCTCCAGCCGGGCCAGGTATTCGAAGCGCCCTTCGCCATCCCCATGCCGCGTCTGGGGCCGCCCACGGCCCATCTGGGCGAGTCGATCATCGCCTGGGCCCTGGAAGTCCGCTGGGACATCGCCATGGGCTCCGATCACTTCGCGGCGCTCTACCTACCGCTCGCCCAGCACCCCGACCTGCTCCGGGCCGGCGTGGGTAAGCAGGGCGGCCAGAGCCTGATGGCCAGCGTGCCGGTGAAGGGCGGCCAGATCGACATCACTTCGCCCCTGCCTGCACCGGCCGGAAGCGCCATCGAAGTGACCGCGGCCTGGCCCTCGGCCCCGAGCGGGCGCGCCGCCCGCATCGAGCTGCACCGCCGCACCAACGCCCCCAACGGCGTGGAGGGGATCATCGCCTCCGCCTCGATGGACGTGGCGGCCCTCCACAGCGGCAGCGCCAAAGCCAGCCTGGCCGTTCCGGCCGAGTCCGCCCCCTCGTTCGACGGCGCCGGCCTGGCGATCAACTACGTCATCCGCGTCCTGGTCGACCGCAAGCTCCGCAGCGACGCCGCCATAGAGCGGCCCGTCGCGATCGTCTAGACCGCCGACAGGACGGCCCCGAGCCCGACCGGAACGACGCCGGCGGCACTGACCCAGACGGGCGTCCGCGCGCCGCGACCGCGCCAGCCTGCCGGCCGTTCGGGTGGGTGCCGCACCGCGGTCCGCAACACCCGTCGCGCCAGGCGCGCAACTCGGTCGGCACCGGGCGACGGCCGTGCCACTATCGCCTCCTGTCGATCGCCTGGAGGAGACGGAGATGCGACCGAGGATGCACGCCGGATCGGCCCTGGTCGGACTGGCTCTTGCCGTAGCGGCCTGCGGCAGTTCCGCAGCCAGCCCCTCCGCTGCCGCGCCGAGCCCCGTGCCGTCGCCCACCGCGGATGTTTCGGCGGCGACCACGCCCAACGCCATGGATGCCTACCCATTCCTGGCCGCATACGAAGGGCAGTTCGCCGGCTCCTGGAAGAACGCGACCTTCGGCTCCACCGGCTCGATGGCCTGGGACATCACCGCGGATCCGGACGCCCGGACGATCAAGATCAAGGTAACCGTCGGCGGTCGGTTCTTGGGCGGCCCCGGCGCCCCGGCCGAGACGATCCTGCTGACCCATCTGGCCGATGGTGTGATCGAAGGCACCTCGCCCACCTTCGGCCAGATCTCGGGAACCATCACGCCGGAGGGCGCGCTCCAGATAGCCCTGTCGAATGTGCCCGGGGGCGCGATCTCGAAGGTCGAGATCAACGGCACCTTCACCGGGGGCGATTCGATCTCCATCAGCTACGCGGTCGAATTCACGGCCGGCGGCGGCAAGGCCACCGGCGCTGTGACCCTCAGCCGCACCTGATCGCTCCG
>CAZFLI010000036.1:0-15638 GCA_964519845.1 uncultured Anaerolineaceae bacterium
AGGCAGGGCACCTGCCGGTGATGGTGGACGAGGTTCTTGAGATTCTCGCCCCCCGACCCGGCAGCCTCCAGATCGACGCCACCCTCGGTGGAGCCGGGCACGCCGAGCGGATCCTGGACGCCTGCGCGCCTGATGGCCGCCTCCTCGGACTGGACGCCGATGGGGCGGCCATCGCCAGGGCGAGAGGCCGGCTGGCTCGCTTCGGGGATCGGGCTGTGCTGCGCCGGGCCAACTTCCGCGAATTGGGCAGCGTTGCGCCCGAGGCCGGCTTCGGGGCCGTGAACGGCCTGCTGTTGGACCTCGGCCTGTCCAGCTACCAGCTGGCCGACACGGAGCGGGGCTTCGGCTTCCGCGCGGGGGGACGGCTGGACATGCGCTTCGACACCCAGCGCGGGCAGTCGGCAGCCGAGCTGCTGGCCGACCTGGACGCACCCGCCCTGGCGGACATCTTCCGTCGCTACGGGGAGGAGCGGTTCGCCGGCCGGATCGCCAGGGCCATCGTGGACGCACGGACCCGGGCGCCGATCGAGACGGCCGAGCAGCTGGCGTCTCTCGTGGAGCGAGTCGCTCCGGCTCCGAAGGTTCACCGCATCCACCCCGCCACGCGGGTCTTCCAGGCGCTCCGGATCGCCGTCAACGACGAGCTGGGGGCGCTCGAGGCGGGCCTCGCCGCCTCTCTGGCGCTGCTTCTTCCGGGCGGCCGGCTGACGGTGCTCAGCTATCACTCACTCGAGGACCGCACCGTGAAGCGCTTCATCGCCGACGAGCAGCGCGGCTGCTCGTGTCCACCCCGAGTGCCGGTCTGCGTGTGCGGCCGGAAGCCACGCCTTCGATCGCTCGGCAAGTCGCGAACGCCGAGCGCCCAGGAAGTCCACCTCAATCCGCGTTCCCGGAGCGCGCGACTGCGGGGCGCGGAGCGAATGGCCGCGTGAGCGCGACAGGAAGGGCAGACCGATGAGCAAGGGACATCAAGCCAGCCGGCGCCGGACCTATGGCCGTCGCCAGCACGATCTGAATCAGCGATCCGAGCGCCTCGTCCCGGTCATGGACTGGCAGACTTCCGACGACTACCTGATCGAGCCGGAGTGGCTCGTCAAGCGTCTCGACGCCCTGGTGCCCGCGATCGCGGGCAACTGGCCCGCTCGCCGAGGCATCGGCTGAGATGGCGGTCTACGAGGGCGCCAGGCCGCGCTCTGCGTTCGTTCCCCGCCGGCGCCTGGAGGCCCCCCTCCTCCGCCCCCAGGCGCCGGCGCCTCCGCGCCGCCGGGCGCGCGTCGCCATGCGCGCCAACCGGCGTCCGAGGCGGGTGGCGCTGGCCATCGGAGGCATCGTCATCGCCTTCTTGCTCAGCTTCTTCTCGCTCGTCCAGACGATGCGGATCTCCGCGAGCGGCTACGACATGGCCCAGCTGACCGACAACTATCTGGAGCTGCAGAACGAGCGGCGGCAGGTGGGGTCCGACATCGACAGGGTCGGTCGCCAGTCCGCCGTGCGCCGTCAGGCCATCTCCGACGGCCTGACTCAGCTGCCCCAGCCGGTCGTCATTCCGGCCCGCTAGGGAGCCGCGCCGATGCCCGGCCGGACCGATTCGAGAAACCGGCTTCTGTTCCTTCTTGCGGCCGTCTTCGTCGTCGCGGGGGTCATGACGGCGCGCCTGGCCTACTGGCAGATCGGTCAGAGCCAGCAGCTCACGGAATACACCGTCAGCCAGACGGCCTACACCCAGACCACTCCCGCCCTGCGCGGCACGATCTGGGACCGCTCGGGGACGATCGCCCTGGCCCAGACCGTCATCCGCTATCGCATCATCGGGAGTCCGCACGATCTGTCCCGGGACGACGCCAAGCGGACCACCGCGGCCCTGGTCGACTACCTGGCCCTCGACGCCAAGGGGGCGGCCGTGTTGGCCAAGGCCATGGCCTCCGACGCGTACTACCTGGTGCTCGCCGAGGGTGTCGAGGCGGACGTGGTTGGCGAGATGCGCCGGCAGCAGGATCTCGGCGGATTGCTCGGCATTTCCTTCGAGCAGCAGGCCGTGCGGGTCTATCCGCAGGCGGGCGGTGCCCCGGGAACGTCGCTGGCCGCCCATCTGTTGGGTTTCGTCAACGCCGCCGGGATGGGCCAATACGGAGTCGAGCAGCGCTACGACTCGATCCTGGCCGGCCGGGCGCAGGTGATCCGAATCGACCCGACCAACAGCGGCCCCGGCGGCATCGTCGTGCTGGACGAGGGTGCTCTCGGCCAGGACATCCGGACCACGATCGATGCCGGTCTGCAGCTCCAGGTCGAGCAGGAGGTCTTCGCGGCCTGGATCGCCGACCGAGCCCGGGCGGTCTCGGCAGTGGTCATGGATCCCAACACGGGCGAGCTTCTGGCGGAGGCCAGCTACCCCTCCTACGACGCCAACGACTTCGTCGCGGTCGCCAACCAGAACCCGGACCTGTTCGTGGACCCGATCGTAAGCTCCGTGTATGAGCCGGGCTCGGTTCTCAAGATGGTGACCGCGTCGGCGGCGCTGAAGACCAGGACTACGGCCCTGACGACCTACATCAACGACTTCGGCGTGCTCAAGCTTGACGGCGATCAGGAGGTGGCCGACGCGGACCGCAGGCCCCGCGGCTGGATGACCTTCGCCGACATGGTGGCTTACTCGCGCAACGTGGGCGTGTCGCAGGCCGCCTTCCGCCTGGGCAAGACCACAGCCTCCGCCTCGAAGGCTCTCTACTCGACCTGGCAGGACTACGGCCTCGGCCAGAAGACCGGCCTCGACGTCGCCGGCGAAGCGGCAGGGATCGCCTACGACCCGGCCGAGCGGCCCTGGGCCGAGATCGATCTGGCCAATGCCTCCTTCGGACAGGGCGTGGCCGTAACGCCGATCCAGATGACGCGGGCCTACGCGGCGATGTGCAACGGCGGCACCTTGATCCAGCCTCGGGCCGTCATCGCGGAGGACAAGGCGGGAGCCACGCCGGCCGTCGCCCAGGGGCCGCGAGCGGTGAGCGCGTCGAACGCCAACTCACTTGTCGGGCTGATGTCGCACGTTGTCGCCACCGTGCCCAGCTACGCCCAACGGACCTACATCCCGGGCTACCGCGTCGGAGGCAAGACCGGCACGGCCCAGATCTGGGACCCGAAACTGAATCGCGGCAAGGGCGGCTGGATGGTCGACATCTACAACTACAGCTTCTACGGCTGGGTCGGCGCCAAGCAGCCGCAGCTGGTGATCGGCGTCGTGATCTACGAAGGGACGCCGACGACGATCAAGCAGGGCGTCCTCGACATGCCCGTCCAGTCGTATGAGCTATTCCGGCGCATCGCCACGGATGCCGTCACGAGCCAGCACATCGAAGCCGATCCGAATGCGCCCGGGCCGCCGGGCCAATCGAATGTGACGCCGCAGGGGTGAGCGAGCAGCGCCGCCCCGAGGTCCGCGGGCATGTGCGACACTGAGGCCGTGACCGACGCCCGCCACATGGAGCCTCGGCTCGGCGCCGGGCGACTCAGCCTGACTGCGGCCGAGCTGGCCGCCACGACGGGCGGCCGGCTGGTTCATGTCTCGGATCGCGAGGTCCGGGGTGGGGCCGTCGACTCGCGCCTGGTCGAGCCGGGCTGTCTCTTCGTCGCTCTCCCGGGCGAGCGCACCGATGGGCATCGCTTCCTGGCCCAGGCCGTGGCGGACGGGGCTGCGGCCCTGCTGGTGGCCGACACCCCGGCCGCCGGCGCGGCCGTTCAGGAGATCCTTCGATCGGGCGCCGACGTGACCGTGGTCGCCGTCCCGGACACGCTCCTGGGCTTGCACGCCGTGGCCGCGGCCTGGCGCCGGCGCTTCTCGCCGCTCGTGGTGGGTGTTACCGGAAGCATCGCCAAGACCTCGGTCAAGGAGGCCGTTGCCGCCGTCCTGGCCGAAAGCCTGGTGACCCTCAAGAGCGAAGGCAATGCCAACAACGAGATCGGCCTGCCACTGACCGTCCTGCGGATGGGGCCACAGCACGAGGCCGCGGTGCTGGAGATGGGCATGTACGTCGGCGGCGAGATCGCCCAGCTGGCAGCCATAGCACGGCCCCGGATCGGCGTCGTCACGGCCGTGCGTGAGGTTCACCTGGCCCGCATTGGGACGATCGAGGCCGTGGAGCGGGCCAAGGCCGAACTGATAGAGGCCCTGCCTTCCGACGGCACCGCCGTCCTCAACGCGGATGATCCACGCGTCATGGGGATGCGCCGCCGGGCGCCGGGGCGCGTCCTGACGTACGGCTTCGCGACCGAGGCGGACGTAAGGCCGTCCGAAATCGAGGCCGGAGGCCTTGACGGGATGGCATTCCGCTTGATCACGCCCGGCGGCGAGGCACCGGTGCGGACGCCGGCCCTCGGCCGGCACGGCGTGCACAATGCCCTGGCGGCCGCGGCGGCCGGCCTTGCCGCAGGCCTGAGCCTGGATCTCGTGGTCGCCGGCCTGGCCCGCGGCTGGCAGGCGCCCCACCGAGACCAGGTCGTGCGGGCCGGCGAGCTGACGATCCTCGATGACTCATACAATGCTTCCCCGTCGTCCATGCTCGCGGCGCTGGAACTGCTTTCGACCCTGCCCGGACGGCACGTGGCGGTCCTGGGCGAGATGCGGGAGCTGGGTGAGGCGCATGAACGCGGCCACCGCGAAGTGGGGGAGGCGGCGGCCGGGCTGGTGGCCGAGTTGATCGTCGTCGGCGAGGCCGCCGGCGGCATCACGGCCGGAGCGGCGAGGCTCGGGCCGGCGGTGGTGCAGGTGCCGGATCGCGAGTCGGCCCTGGCGGCGCTTCGGCAGCGGCTGCGACCCGGCGACACGCTGCTGGTCAAGGCGTCCCGCGGCGCGGAGCTGGATCTGATCGTGGATGAACTGACTGAAGCCGGGGGCAGCGGCGCCCGGACCGGATGGAGCCGGCAGGAGACCGGTGCCGGTCGGGCCCGGGAGGAGCGTCGTTGAACGAGCACGGAGTCGTCTACATCCAGGGATTGCTGCTTGCCTTCGCCAGTGTGGTGATCCTCATGCCGCCCTACCTTCGGCTGCTGCACTGGCTGGGCATGGGCAAGAAGATCCGCGAAGAGGGCCCCGGTTCTCACCTGATCAAGCAGGGCACGCCGACCATGGGCGGGGTCCTGATCGTGCTGATCGTCCTGGCCCTGGCCTACGTCTTCGATGCCCTGGATGCGTCCACCTACTCGCCACTGGCGGTTCTGGCGCTGGTAGGGGCCCTGGGGGCCGTCGACGACTTCCTGAACGCGCGCACCGGCATCGGCATCCGGGGCCGGCACAAGATCATCTGGCAGACGGTCGTGGCAATCGGCGTGGCTCTCTATGTCCAGAGCCACTTCAACGTCAACGGCCTTCGCGTGCCGTTCGTGGGCGATGTTGAGATCACCTCGGTCTACGTCATCCCGAGCACCGACCACGTCATCCAGCTCGGCGGGCTCTTGTTCGTAATGATCGCCGTCGTGGCGATCGTCGGCTGCAGCAACGGCGTCAACCTGACCGACGGGCTGGACGGCCTGGCCGGCGGTACGCTGGCATTTGCCTTCATCAGCTACTTGATGATCGCCCTGCTCAACGAACCCAATCAGTCCAACCTGGCTCTGGTCTGCGCCATCGTCGTGGGCTCGATCGTCGGCTTCCTGTGGTTCAACGTCCACCCGGCCCAGATCTTCATGGGGGACTCGGGGGCACTCTCGCTGGGCGGCATGCTGGCCGTGGTCGCCCTCATCACCGGTCAGGTGATGATCCTGCCCATCATCGGCCTCATCTTCGTGCTCGAGACCGCCTCGGACATCATCCAGGTCGGGAGCTACAAGTTGCGCGGCAAGAGGGTCTTCCGGATGGCCCCGCTGCACCACCACTTCGAGTTGGGTGGCTGGAACGAAGAGAAGGTGACGATGCGCTTCTGGATCGTGGGCGCACTGGCCGGCATGCTCGGGGTGACGCTGTTCGTCGCCTCGATCCCCAAGTAGGTGGCCGGCATGCGACGCGTCGTCGAGCTGGACCGGCTGACCGCGGAAGGAGTCCGCGCCGGTGGGCTGGCGGGGCGCAATGTCACGGTCCTGGGGCTGGCCCGCAGCGGCGTCGCCATGGCTCGCTTCTTCGCCGACGCAGGGGCGGCGGTGACGGTGTACGACGGCCTCCCGGCAGCCGAGCTGAAGTCGGCTATCGACTCCCTGGGCGGGCGCCCGATCAAGCTGGCGCTGGGGCCGGAGGTCGAGCCGGCGAGCGCCTGGGCGGAGGCCGATCTGGTGGCCACGTCACCGAGCATCAACCCGGACTACCCCACGGCGCAACCCCGCCTGCGGGCTGCCCTGCGAGCGCTGGTGGACGCCCACCGCGCCGCCCCGCAGGCTGCCCCGGCCCTGGTCAGCGAGCCGGACCTGGTATTGCGCATGTGCCCCTGCCCCACGATCGGGGTGACGGGCACCAAGGGCAAGACGACGACGTCGTCGCTGACGGCCGCGCTGCTGGCGTCCGACTCTGCTCACCCGGCGATGCTGGGCGGGAACATCGGCCTGCCGCTCATCGAGCGGCTGGATGAGCTGACGCCGCGGCATCGAGTCGTGATCGAGCTGTCCGAGCTGCAGCTGCCCACTCTCTCGCGAGGGACCACGGTGGCGGTCTACACCAACGTCACCTCGGACCATCTCGACCGCCACGGTTCGCTGGAGGCCTACCGGGCCGTGAAGCGGCGCCTGGCCGAGTTGGTGGATCCGGCCGGGGCCCTGGTCCTCAACGCCGAAGATCCGGTTGTGGCCTCGTACGCGGCCGGAGCCGCGGCCGCGGCGGTGACGTACCGCCGCTCCGAGCCACTCCCCGGAGGTGTCGGCGTGGTGGACGGCTGGATCGTGGCCGCCGGCGTGCCGCGCCTGGCGTGCGCCGGTAAGGGGGCTGCCGTTAGCGGGCCCGTCATACCGGTATCGGAGCTGGCGATCCCCGGCGCCCACAACGTCTCCAACGCGCTGGCTGCCGTTTCTGCCGGGCTGCTGTTCGGCATTCCGGTCGACGCGATCCGGCCGGTCGCGGCAGGTTTCCCAGGCGTGGAGCACCGGCTCGAGCGCGTGGCCGTCGTGGACGGCGTGCAGTTCATCAACGACTCGCAGGGCACGCAGCCCGACGCCGTCATCGCCGCGCTGTACGCCTTCGAGCGGCCGCTCGTACTCATTGCCGGCGGGCGGGACAAGGGCAACGACCTTTCCGCCCTGGGCCCCGTGGCGGCCGAACGGGCCGACGCGGCGGTGCTGATAGGGGAGTCCGGGCCGGCCCTGGCGGCGCTGTTCCGCCAGAACGGGCTGGCCCGCGTGGAATCGGCGCCGAGCCTGGAAGAGGCCGTCCGGATGGCCGAGGCGATCGCCCGCGAGGCCATGGCTGCCGCCGGGTCGTCGGCCGGCGCCGGCCGGGCAACCGTGCTGCTGAGCCCGGCAGCGGCCAGCTTCGACATGTTCGCCGACTACGCTTCTCGGGGCGCCGCCTTCCGTGCCGCCGCGGAGTCCAGGGAGAAGCGTGCCCGCATCGTGAGGTCACGGCGATGATCGGCCGCGGCTCGCGCAGCCCGGCCGCCCGTCCGGTCGCCGTCAGGCGGCTGCCGCGGCAGGGTTTCGACGACGAGACAAGGTTCGAGCGGTCTGGGCCGGGTCCGCAGTCCGGCGGTGGGCGCGACCGCAAGCCGGTCGAGCACCCGAACATGGAGCCGCTGACGCGGACGACCGGACCGCGACGTATCGGCGCCCGCGAGTTGCCCGTCCGGCCCCCGGCGGTCCGGCCGCGGGCGATCGAGGCCTCGGGAGGCCCGCGCCGAGACCTGCATGACCCGGATTGGGTGATCGTGGTGGCGGTGGTGGCGCTGGCCGCGCTGGGAATCCTGATGGTCTACTCGGCCTCCGCCCTGGCCTCCTACGCGAGGAGCGGCAACACCTTCCGGATGCTGGCGCCGCAGATCCTGGCCGGCCTGATCGGGATGACGACGATGATCTGCCTGGCCCGAGTCGATTACCGCTGGTTGCGCAGCGTGAGCGTCCTGCTGGCCCTGTCGGCGGGCGTCTTGTTGGTGCTGGTGCTGATCCCGGGGATCGGCGTGGAGCGGAACCACTCGTCTCGGTGGCTGGCAGTCGGGCCGCTCGAGCTTGCTCCATCGGAGATCGCCAAGCTGGCGCTGGCCGTCTACCTGGCCCACTGGCTGGCCACCCGGGGCACCCGGATAAGGAGCTTCTGGCACGGCACGGTGCCCTTCTGGATCGTCGTCTGCCCATTCGTGCTGCTGGTCGCCCGCGAGCCCGACCTCGGCACGACCGGCGTGATCGGGCTCGTTGCCTTGAGCCTGTACTTCATTGCCGGAGCCCGGATGAGGCACCTGATCCCGGTGATGGCCGGAGCCCTGGCCGCCGCCTGGATGCTGGTGAACCTGACGGGCGCCTATCCCCTGGCGCGCATCCAGGCCTTCCTCGATCCATGGGCCGACAAGGACGGAGCCGGCTATCACACCCTGGCCGCCCTTCAGGCCCTGGCCGCCGGGGGACTGTTCGGCACCGGGCTCGGCAACGGCCGGGTCTTCGTGCCGAACGACTTCAACGACTACATCTTCTCCACCATTGCCCAGGAGCTGGGCTTCCTGGGCGGGATGGTCGTAATCGGACTGTTTGTTGCCTTCGCCTGGGGCGGGATCAGGACCGCGCTGCGCGCCCCGGACACCTTCGGCGGCCTGCTGGCCGCCGGCATCACCGCCTGGATCGCCTGCCAGGCGATCGTCAACATCTGCGTCGTGTTGGCCCTGATGCCGGTCACGGGGATCACTTTGCCGTTCGTCTCCCAGGGTGGCTCCTCGCTGGTGGTGAACTTCGCGGCGGTGGGCATTCTGCTTTCGATCTCACGCGAAACCGTGGAACGAGGTTGGGACAATGAGGCTGCTGATAGCGGGCGGGGGTACAGGCGGGCACATCTACCCCGCTCTGGCCGTGGCGCGATCGCTGCAGGCACGACCGGTAGAGCCTGACCTGGCCTGGTTGGGCGGCCACCGGGGCCTGGAGTCCCAGGTCGTGCCGGAGACGGGGATCCCGCTCCGGCGGCTCATCCTGCGCTCGCTGCGAACGGTGGACCCCGACCTCCATGCCGTGCTCGACCCCTTACGCCTGGTGCTGTCGGTACCCCAGGCCGTGGCGCTGCTGATTCTCCGCCGGCCGGCCGCGATCTTCACCACCGGCGGATACGTGGCCATCCCCACGCTCATGGCGGCCTCACTCATGCGCATCCCGGTGGTCATGTGGGAGGGCAACGTCGTGCCCGGCCGGAGCGTTCGCTGGACCGCTCGGCTGTCGCGCTGCCTGGCCGTCAGCTTCGAACCGGCCTGCGGGCGGCTGGGCCGGGGCAAGCCCTGCTTCGTCACCGGCACGCCCATTCGCGACGCACGAGCCGTCGACAGGGAGGCCGCCAGGAAGCGGCTGGGGGTTGGTCCCACGGAAAGGCTGGTTCTGATCTTCGGCGGGTCGCAGGCGGTGCTGCGCTTCAACAGGGCGGTCGCCGAGGCGCTGCCGCGGCTGGTGGAGCGGGTGCGCGTGCTGCACGTCACCGGCGACGTCGGGTACGCCGGGGCTGTGGCCACCCGCGAAGCCCTGCCGGCCGACCTGCGTGGACGCTACCGGCCGGAGCGATTTCTCGACCGCGAGATGTCGGACGCGCTCGGGGCCGCGGATCTGGTCGTGGGCCGGGCCGGCTCCTCGACGCTGGCCGAGGTGGCCGCCTTCGGGCTGCCGATGACGGTGGTGCCGTATCCGCATGCCGCCGGCCACCAGCGCCGCAACGCCGAGGAGATGGTGCGCGCCGGGGCGGCCCGACTGGTCGAGGATCGCGATTTCGACGCGGACGCCCTGCTGGCCGCGGTTGCCGTCCTGGACGACCCGCCCCGGTACTCCGCGATGGCGGCGGCCGCCCGATCGCTGGCCCGGCCGGAGGCCGCCGCCGCGGTGGCCGAGTTGGTCATGGCCGCGGCCGAGCGTCGACCCTTCCCGGCGGCTGCCGAGATCGAGGCGCGAGCGCGGGGAGGAGCGGCATGAGCCCGCTCGTCGGTCGCGGACGCAGCCGGCGGGGCCCGGCCGCCGGGGCCCGCGGGGCGACCGTGGTGGAGGCCGGATCCACGGACTGGGCAGCCGTGGCGGCGGCCATGGCCCGCGCCACCGGTGTGCGCCCGCGGCGCGATGAGCTGCTGTCGCGCCACACGACCATGCGCGTCGGCGGTCCGGCCGACCTTCTGGCCGTGGCCCGCAACTCGTGCGAGATGTCCTCCCTGATCGGCTTCGCTCGGTTGGCCGGAGTGCCCCGTCTGGTCATCGGCCGGGGAAGCGATCTGGTCGTCGCCGATGAGGGCATCCGAGGCCTGGTCATCGTGTGCCGGGCCGAGGGCTGGCGGATCGAGGGCAACGTCTTCATCGCCGAGGCCGGCCTGCCGCTGGCGGCTGCCTCGACGATCGCCCACAGGGCCGGTCTCGGAGGCCTCGAGTTTGGGATTGCCATCCCGGGCAGCATCGGCGGGGCAGTCTGGGCCAACGCCGGCGCCCACGGGGCCGACGTGGCTTCGATCCTGGATTGGGCTCGCGTCCTGAAGGCCGCCGGAAACGAAACCATCGAGAGCCCGTCTTCTCTCGACCTGGCCTATCGCGATAGCCGTCTCAAGCATTCTCCCGACGACACGGTCCTGGAGGCCGCCTTCGCCCTGACCTGGTCCGACAAGGCCTCGGTGAAGGCCCGGATGGACGAAATCCGCGGTTGGAGGCGTGAGAACCAGCCGCTGGGCGCGCCCAGCGCCGGCAGCGTCTTCCGCAACCCGCCGGGTGATTCGGCCGGTCGACTGATCGAGGCCTGCGGTCTCAAAGGGGCGCGGGCGGGCGGCGCGATGATCAGCGTTCGACACGCCAACTTCATCGTGAACGAAGGCGGAGCGACGGCTCGAGACGTGCGTGCCCTGGCCGAGATCGCCCGGGCGGACGTCAAGCGCAAGTTCCGTCTGCGGCTGGAATACGAGATCCAGTTCATCGGCGATTGGCCGGAAGGTCGGGAGGAGCAATGAGCGGCGGAACGAGCAAGACGACCGGGCAGGCGAGCGGCGGCAGGACGGTGGTCGTACTGCTCGGCGGGCCCTCGGCCGAGCACGACGTCTCGGTCGTCTCCGGTTGGGCGATCGCCGGCGCGCTTGTCGAGTCCGGCTACCAGGTCGAGCGCCTCTTCATCGACCTGGACGGCCGCTGGTGGCAGATGCCGGCCTCCGCCTCGACCGGGCGGCCCCGCCCGGGCTCGTTCGACGACCCGAAAGCCGTGGGCGCGTCCGGCCCGCGGGAGGCAGCCGAAGCCCTCTCGGCCCTGGCCGCCGGCACCCGACCACCGCTGGTCTTCCCGGCCCTTCACGGGCCGTTCGGTGAAGACGGCACGGTCCAGGCCCTGCTTGAGGCCTACGGTCTGCCGTATGCCGGGGCCGGCGTGGCTGCCTCTGCGGTCGGCATGGACAAGGTCCTGTTCAAGCGCCTCATAGGCGGCCTCGAGCTGCCCGTGGTCGAGTGGCTGGATGTGCCTGGGCCGCGCTGGCGGGCGGATCGCGCGAGCGTCCTGGCCGAGCTGGACGGCTTCGCCGCCGAATGCGGAGAAACGCGGCTGATGGTCAAGCCGGCCCGTCTCGGCTCGTCGGTAGGACTGACGATCGCCCGCACCGCGGCTGATCGGCCGGCCGCCCTCGACGAAGCCTTCCGCTTCGACTCGCTGGCCATCGTGGAGCGCTACCTCGATCGCCCGCGCGAGCTCGAAGTGGCCGTGATAGGCAACGACCCGGCGTCCGTCCAGGCCTTCGGCCCGGGTGAGGTCTTCCCCGGCCGGGAGTTCTACGACTACGTGGCCAAGTACGGCGACGGAGTCTCGAAGACCACGCCCACGGCAGACGTGGCCGATGATGTCGGCGCGCTCATTCGGGGTCTGGCGACAGAGGCCTACCTGGCCATCGGCTGCGAGGGCTTTGCCCGGGTGGACTTCCTGCTCGAGGGTCACAAGCTGTACATCAGCGAGATCAACACCATCCCCGGCTTCACCCCCATCAGCCTCTTCCCCCAGCTGGTTGGGTCGGGCCTGGGCGACTTCCCCGCGGTGTGCCGGCGGATAGTCGAGCTGGCCGCGGAACGGCATGACACGCGGGTGCGGCGGCGCCTCACCGCCGCAGATCTGCCACGCTGATGAGACGCGACCTGCCGATCCGGCGTCCGGGTGCGCAGGTGCGCCGGCAGCCAATCCGCCGCGCTTCGCCGCGCGCCAGGCCGGCCCAGGTCTACGGCCTGTCGCTGATGCTCATCTGCACCTTCACGACTCTGGCCCTGATGGCCACGCCGGTGATGGCTGCCCGCCACATCGAGATCCGCGGTGCCCGGTTCACCGGCCAGGAACTGGTCCGGCAGATCGCCGGCATCGACTCGGCGCCCAATCTCTTCGGCCTGCGGACGGACGGCGTCGCCGAGCGGCTGGTCGGCCTGCCGGCCGTGATCACGGCCCGGGTTGAGGTTCGGCTTCCGGACACCATCGTCGTGACGGTCACGGAGCGCGATCCCCGAATCATCTGGGTCGTGGGCATTCGGCGCTACGTGGCCGACGAGTCGGGGCTGCTCTTCGGCCTGGTCGACGAAGCCGGCAACCCGCTGCCTCCGACCCGGCAGGACCTGCCCCCGGACCCGACCCCCGCTGCATCCGGCGACGAGGAGACCGGCCCGACGGTCGAGCCTACGGCGAGCGGCGCGGCCGCCACCGCCGCAGCGCCGGGGCCGATCCTGACCACCACGCCCCCGGCCGCGGCGCGGCCCTCGATCGAGCCCATCGTCACCCCCTATGCTCTGATGCCGGCCGCGGCCGGGGCGGTGCATCTGCCGGTCGTCCACGACAGACGAGCCTCGAGCGACGACCTGCGCCTCGGCAGCCGGGTCGACACGATCAGCCTGGACGCCGGCTACCGGATCGCCAACCTATCGCCGCCCGATGTCGGCAGCACGGCCGGGAACCTGCAGGTTGCCGTGGACGACGAGCACGGCTTCACCCTGGGCGCGCCGGCTCTCGGTTGGGTGGCCGAATTCGGCTTCTACACCGAGTCCCTGCGCAAGGTCACGGTCATTCCCGATCAGGTCCGAAGCCTGCGCTCGGTCCTGGCGTGGGCCGGCGAGGATCACGTCGCCTGGGTCTGGCTGATGGCCGACATCTCGGATGCCCACACCATCAGCTATCTGCCCAAATGACGGAGGCCGGCCGCCGCCGGATCGGTCACACTAGAAGTCGACATAGCGGAGAAAGCGGACCGAGGACGGAGCGAGTGGAACGCGAAGCGGTACTTGTCGGAATCGACGTCGGAACCAGCAAAGTCTGCGCCCTCATCGGTGAGGTCGGCCGGGACGGCAGCCTGACCATCGTCGGCAAGGGCGTGGTTCCGGCTGCCGGGCTGAAGAAGGCCGTCGTCGTCAACATCGAGCAGACGGTCCGCTCCATCACCGCGGCCGTCGAGCAGTCCGAGCGTTCGTCCGGCTACCAGATCGACCGGGCCTTCGTCGGAGTGGGCGGCCAGCATGTCGAGAGCCAGAACTCGCGAGGCGCCGTTGCCGTCAGCGGGCACCACCGTGAGGTCACCCGCGAGGACGTCAGCCGCGCCACCGAGGTCGCTCGAGCGGTCACCATTCCATCCAACCGAGAGGTGCTGCACGTCCTGCCGCGGGGCTTCATCGTGGACGGCCAGGAGGGCGTCAAGGATCCGCTCGGCATGAGCGCCATCCGTCTCGAGATCGAGACCCACATCGTTACCGCCTCCGCCACCGCGGTCCGCAATCTGGCCAAATGCGTCCAGTCGGCCAACGTCCGGATCGACGAGCTGGTGGCCGCTTCCCTCGCCTCGGCCGAGGCCGTGCTGTCGGAGACGGAGCGCGAACTGGGCGTGGCCGTCGTGGACATCGGCGCCGGGACCATCGATCTGGCCCTTTTCGTCGACGGCCAGGCCTACAAGACCTCGGTCCTGCCCATAGGCGGCAACAACGTCACCAACGACGTCGCGATCGGGCTCAAGACCAGCCTGCAGGTGGCCGAGGATCTCAAGATCCAGCACGGCTCGTGCCACCTCTCGTCGGTCGATCGTTCCGAGACGGTCAACGTTGCCATGCTGGGCGAGCCGGGCGGCCGGACGGTCAGCCGGCTGGACATCAGCCGCATCATCGAGGCTCGCATGCGCGAGGTCTTCGAGTTGGTCCGGGCCGAGATCACCATGGCCGGCGACGGGCCGCTACCGGCCGGCGTCGTTCTCACCGGGGGCGCGGCCCAGCTGACCGGCGCGGCGGCTCTGGGCCGTGACGTGCTGGACATGCCTGTCAGGGTGGCCGGGCCCACCGAAGTCGGCGGCCTCACCGACAACATCCTCAACCCCGCCTACAGCACCGCCATCGGGCTGCTGCTGTGGGGCGCCCACGGCCTGCAGAGCGGCGACGTCTCCGGCTACGAGCCGTCGACCCCGGGCGGGACCCTGGGCCGGGTCCGCGACGCGCTGCGGAATCTCTTCCCCTAGCTGAGGCCGAGCATGCCGACGGTCGAGCGCTCAGATCTCCTGGAAGGTTGCGGCCACGGCGGCGAACCTCGCCTGATACGAGGTGAAGGCGGCGGACGGGGCTCCGAGTGTGATCGTGTAGGTGTGCTTGACACCGGGGAATACGTATTGCACGAGCCGCACGAAGGCCCCGGACGTGCTCATCGTGTAGTCGAGCTGAATGACCGACCCAAAGGGCAGCTCGATGAGCTCGGACTTGACCTGGCCCGCCTCGAGTCGATAGGTCGACTCGATCTGCCGGGCCAGCGCCTTCGCCGTGGCCGTCAGGTTGGACGTGGGAACGGGCGTCATGGAGATGAGGTTGCCAACCATGTTGCCCGAGATCGCGACGGGTTCGGAGTCCAGCACGACGAGCTTGACCATGCCTCCAACCATCTGGCTCTGATTGGCCAGCAGCGCCTCCAGTTCGGGGTGGTCGGCCTGGATGGCCGCCACCTGCTGGGCGACCGTGAGGGGGCCGTCGGAGATGACGTAGACCCAGCTCGACGGTATGGCCAGGGCGTAGCCGGCGTCGAGCGACATGATCCGCTGGTAGCCCAAGGGGAGAGGCAGCAAGTCCACCGAGGGAGTGGGCTCGAGCGTGGGCGTTGGGACCGGCGTGGGAGTGGGCGTGGGAGTGGGCGTGGGCGTGGGCGTGGGAGTTGGTGTCGCGGCTGGCGAGCCGCAGCCACCGACCAGAGCCAGGATGGCGATCAGCAGGGCAGCGGTGCGACGAGCCACCGAGAATACCTCGACAAGCGCGGCCTCCTTGACGCTCACGGAACGCCCGTCGGCGCGGAGCCCGGCAGGGCTCCAGCATACGCCCCGGCGTGGCAGCCAGATCTGGCCATTCGTGCCACAAACGTGGCGCCCAATCCATGAAGACCGCCGAGTTGACCATTCAGACGGGCCGGGGGCGTGGCCTCCATGACATTACGGCGCGCTGTGAGGCGTTCGTGGCGGGGGAGGGCGACGGGCTGCTGGTCGTCTTCGTCCCTCATGCGACGGCCGGCATCGTCGTCCTGGAGCTCGGCTCGGGCTCGGAGTCGGACCTCATGGCCG
>CAZFLI010000037.1:0-3841 GCA_964519845.1 uncultured Anaerolineaceae bacterium
TCGGCTCGCAGCCAGATGGCCGAGGCCTTGCTGGGCACCCTCGGCGGAGCCGACTACCAGGCCTCTTCGGCCGGGACGGAGCCTCACGGCGTCAACCCGTACACGATCCTGGTCCTGGCCGAAGCCGGGATCGACTGGTCGGCCGCCCGGTCCAAATCGGTGAACGAGTTCATCGGCCGGCCCTTCGAGTACGTGATCACCGTCTGCGACCAGGCCCGCCAGGCCTGCCCGTTTCTGCCGGGGGACCACGTCTCACTTCACTGGGACCTGCAGGATCCGGCCGCGGTCGAAGGCTCGGACGAGGAGAAGATGGCGGCCTTCCGGCAAACCCGGGCCCGGCTGGAAGCCCACCTCGTCGGGTTCATCGAAGAGGCGCGCCGGACTCGCGGCTAGGGCGCGCCGGCCGACCTGGGGGCGGTAGGATCGCACCATCCGGACCGCGAGGAGGGCGCCGCCATGGCCTTCGAAGTCGAGGAGCAGACGCAGCGCCGGCGCGCGTCGGAGGGCCTGGTGGCGCGGCTGGCCGCTTCGGACGACCCGGTGATCGCCCGGAAGGCCCGCCTGCTGGCAGGTCTCGCGCCCGACTCGGCTGAGGCCATCGAGCTTCGAACGCGCATCGCCGGCTCGCCGATGGCCCGGGCCCTGCTGCGCTGCGAGGAGCAGGACGAGAAGACCCTGCACCACGTCTACCGCAAGTGGCAGGGCCCCCACTGGACCTTCGTCAGCCTGGCCATGATCGGCTATCCGCCCGGTGACGAGGCGCTGCGACCGCTCATGGGCCGCATCCGCGACTGGGTCTATTCCAAGCGCTACCTGACCCCGCCCTGGACGACGATCTACCCCGGCCAGGAGGATCGGGTCCGGCGCTGCGGCTCACAGGACGGCAACGCTATCTGGTATTCGGTGGCGCTCGGGCTGGAGGAGGAGTGGACGCGCGAGCTGGTCGATCGGCTCATCGGCTGGCAGTGGCCCGACGGCGGCTGGAACTGCGACAAGCGCCCGGACGCGACCGCCTCCTCATTCCAGGAAACCCTGATCCCGGCCCGCGGCCTGTGGGCCTACGGCTCGAGACACGGCTACGAACCGGCCCTGCGGGCGGCCGATCGAGCGGCCGAGCTGCTGCTCTCGCGGCGGCTGCTGTGGCGGAGGCGCGACGGCGGGCTGATCTCGCCGGAGTGGGCCGGCCACGTCGACCGGATCCACTACCCGATGCAGTTCTACGACGTGCTGTTCGCTTTGCAGGTCATGGCCGAACTGGGTCGCCTCGGCGACCCGCGCTGCGCCGACGCCCTGGCCCTGCTCGAGTCGAAGCGTCTGCCCGACGGCGGCTTCCCGCTGGAGATCCGCAACGCCGAGACGGCCGCCGAGGTAGTCGCCCGCGGGACCTACGCCGACTGGGGCCCCAGCGGCCGGACCCGCGCCAATCCGCTGGTCAGCCTGGATGCCCTGGGGGTAATGCGGGCGGCCGACATCGCCCGGACGGGATCGACCTAGCGCCGGCTCTTGGAGTGGCAGTCCACGCAGTCGGGGGCCCAGGGAAGCGCTTCCAGGCGATCCGGGTTGATCGGCTTGCCGCAGCTGGAGCATGAGCCGAAGGATCCGTCCGCGATTCTGGCCAGGGCCGCCTCTATCAGGGCGAGGTGCTGTTCCTCTCGTTCGCGCAGCTGCTGGCCGCGCTGGCTCTCCGAAACCTCGGTGGCGGCGGCCGTCTGCGCGCCGTGCGCGACGCGCGGGTGCTCCACCTCTTCCGCCAGTCCGAGGCTGATTCGCTTGCGCTCGGTTTCCAGCGCCAGGCGCGCGGCTTCGACGAGCTGCTGATCCATGCCGCGCATCCTACGCTGCCGGGGAGGGTGCGTGTCGGGGATTCGACGCATCCGTCCACCGGACCATCGGCTGGCGCAACTGGTCTCGGAGGCCGTCGGATTCCGTCGTAGACTCAGCGGCGGCATTCGGTCCGGCGGTAGCCGGACGGGCGCAAGGCCGTGCGATCGGCCGAAGGAGCAATTCGATGGCCTACGCGAAGGACCCGGTCTGCGGCATGGAAGTGGACGTGGACACCGACCTGCGGACCGAATATGACGGCGAGATGTACTACTTCTGCAGCCGGGGCTGCCTGCTCGACTTCGAGGAGGACCCGGAGCGCTACCTCGACCCGGAGTACGAACCGACGATGTAGCGGTCGGCCTGCGACGCCGCGGCCGCCGCCGGGCGCTGTCGTGGTACGCTGCGGAGACGTTGCCCAGACAATCGAGAACCCAGGAGACAATCCGATGGCCTATGTGATCGCCGAGCCCTGCGTCGACGTGCGGGACCGCGCCTGCGTGTCCGTCTGCCCGGTGGACTGCATCCATGAGGAAGAGGGCGTCGATCGCACCCTCTACATCGATCCCAACGAGTGCATCGACTGCGGCGCCTGCGAGCCCGAGTGCCCGGTCAACGCCATCTTCACCGCCGACGACGTTCCGGCCCAGTGGTCCGGGTACACCGAGATCAACGCTCTCTGGTACACCGACCGCGACGCGGCCCGCGCCAAGGTGGATGCCGCCAAGCCGCGCTAGGCACCGCCAGATCAGGGAAGCGCCCGGCCGGAAGGCCGGGCGCTTTGGATTCAGGATCAATTCAGCCGGCCGGCCCAGTATTCACGTCAGATCCTTCCTCCTCCTGGTTCAGACGAGAAATCGGCCGGCCGCTCCCCTCCCGGCGGCCGGCTCTCGTCTGTTCGCCGGCCGGGCGTCCCGGCGCGGGCGGCCACCGAGGCACGCAAGCGGCCACCGCGGCCGGCCAACCCGCCTATACTCGCCGCCATGTCGTCCCTCGCGCACAGCAAGGTCGCAACCATCGGCTCGGGCGTCATGGCCGAGTCGATCATCGCCGGCCTGCTCCGTGGCAAGCTCGTCCCGCCCGATCGCATCGTCGGTAGCGAGCCTCGGCCGGAACGCCGCGACGAACTGGCCCACCAGTACGGCGTGAGCATGGTCGCCTCGAACCTGGAGGCCGTCCGCGACGCGGACGTGATCCTGCTGTCGGTCAAGCCCCAGACCCTCAACAAGGTGGGACACGAGCTGGGCGGTCATCTGCGGCCTGACCAGCTGGTCGTCTCCATCGTGGCCGGCGCCAACTGCAACGTGCTGACGAGCCTGCTGGAGCACCGCCAGGTCGTGCGCAGCATGCCCAACACTCCCGCCCAGATCGGGCGCGGCGTGACGGTCTGGTATGCCATGCCCGAAGTCAGCGAGGAGCAATGCGGCAAGGCCCGCGCGTTGCTGCAGGCTCTGGGCACGGACCTGCGCGTCGAGGACGAGCGATTCGTGGAGATGGCCACCGCCGTCAGCGGCACCGGGCCGGCCTACGTCTTCGTGGTCATGGAGGCGCTGATCGACGCCGCCGTCCACCTGGGCTTCCCCCGCCACGTCGCCCACGACCTTGTCATCGAGACGCTGGAAGGCAGCACGGCTTTTGCCAAGGCCACGGCCCAGCATCCGGCGGTTCTGCGCAACATGGTCACCTCGCCCGGCGGGACCAGCGCCGCGGCCATCCACGAACTGGAGTCGGGCCGGCTGCGGACCGTACTATCGGAGGCGGTCTGGGCCTCATACCGGCGGACGATCGAGCTGGGCGCGGACCTGGAGCAGGGCCTGGGGCTCAACGAGGGCGATCCGAATGGGTCCGGCGGCCGGCGGGCCGGACGCGGGCCGGCCGGGAGCGCCGGCTCCCGCAAGTCCTCCGCGGGCCGCGGGTCCGCGCGTTAGCGTGTCCGAATCCGGCGTCACGGACGCCACTCCCCGCGGCCTGCCGACGCGCCCTGCGCGCGGCTTGCCGACGCGCCCTGCGCGCGGCTTGC
>CAZFLI010000037.1:3941-15167 GCA_964519845.1 uncultured Anaerolineaceae bacterium
TGCCGACGCGCCCTGCGCGCGGCTTGCCGACGCGCCCTGCGCGCGGCTTGCTGGCGGTCTTTCCGCACCCGGACGACGAGAGCCACGGCGCCGGTGGCCTGATGGCCCTGGCCGCTGCGGCCGGCAATCCGGTGTGGGTGCTGTGCCTGACGAACGGCGACCAGGGCGGCCGGCCGGGCGAGATGGACGTCGATCACTCCATGGACCCCCAGATCCGGATGGATGAGCTGCGCTGCGCCTGCCGTGCCCTGGGGATCGAGGAGCCGATCTTCCTCGGCTACCGCGACTCGGGCATGGAGGGCTGGGGCGCGCCGGAAGGCTCGCTGGCGAAGGCCGACGAGGAGGAGGTGGTGGGCCGGATCGTCGAGGTCATCGAGCGCCTGCTCCCGGCCGTGATCGTCACCTTCGATCAGGGCGGCGTCTACGGCCACCCCGATCACGTCACCTGTTCCGCGCGTGCGACCGAGGCGTACAAGCGTGCGGCGTCGCGCCCGGGCGGCCCGCTGGCGCTCTACCACCAGGCCATGTCGCGGTCGGCCGTCGCGGACATGCAGACCGCCATGGCCATGGAGCGCCGGATGTCCGGCGAGCCCGAGCCGGAGCCGACCGAGGACGACCTGCGCCAGCAGGAGGCCTTCGTGCGGCTGGCCCGCCCGGACGAAGAGATCACTACTCACGTGGCAATCGGCGAGGTGCTGGACCGCAAGCTGGCTGCCCTGGACTGCCACGAAAGCCAGATGAGCGGCCGGCGCTGGGGTGACCCGGAGGCCCGGCCCATGGTCGAGAAGCTGATGGGCCACGAGACGTTCGTCCGGATCGACCCTCCGGTGGAACCCGGCGAACGGGAGGATCTGCCCAGGGGGCTCGATTGGGGCGGGCGTTGAGCCCGACCGTTCCGCGCCAGAACGGCCACGGTGCCGGCGAGCCGGGCAAGCTGCGGCGCCCTTCGCGCGACGGCTTCACCATCGAGCAGGCGGCGGCGGTCGAGCCGGGGCGCGAGTACCGCCTCTCGCCGGATGGGCGCCTGGTCGCCTTCACGGCGGAGGCCGCCGGCGCCCGACAGATCTTCCTCATGCCGGCCCGGGGCGGCTTCCCGGTGCAGCTGACCGCGACCGACAAGACGACCTCCGACCCGCAGTGGTCGCCCGACGGGCGGCGGATAGCCTTCGTGCGCGACGAGGCGATCTGGGTGGTCGAGGTCGAAGGCTCGCATCAGGCCCTGCTGACGCACCATCCGGCCGGTAATCGCTCCCCCCGCTGGTGCCCCGACGGCCGCCAGCTGGCCTTCATCTCGCGGCGCCGCGGCTGGGACCAGGTCTGGATCGTTGAGGTGCCGCTGCCGCGGCGAGGCCGTCCGGCGACCCACCCCCGGCCCCCGGAGCCGGCCCCACTCACAGCTCCCGGCGTCGACATCGACGACCTGGTGTGGTCCCCGGACGGCCGCCGGCTGGCGGTCACATCGCAGCGGCTGCCGGACCTGCTCACATCGCAAGTGCACCTCATCGACCCGGTCACCGCAGACGAGCGGCTGGTCGCCGGCGAAACGGCCTGGGAGACCGGCCCACGCTGGTTGCCCGACGGATCCGGGCTGCTGCTCGCCTCCGATGCCGACGGCTGGTTCCAGATCGTCCGACTCTCGCCCGACGGCAGTGAACGGCTGCCGCTCACCGCCGGCCCGCGCGAGCACGGCGATCCGGGCGGCGGCTGGGGCTACGTCCCGCTGCCCTCGCCGGACGGGCGGCTTTACGCGTACCCGGAGTTCCGCGACGGCCTGGTGGATCTACTCGTCGGCGAGCTGCCAACCGCCGGTTCGGCGCCGTCTCCTGGGACGTCCGTAACCCCCTACGAGGGTGTCTGGATGTCGGTCGGCTGGATGCCGGACGGCCGGTCGATCATGGCCATCGGGCGCAGCGAACGGGCCCCCGACGACCTCTGGTTGCTGCCCGTGCCGGGGGTGGCCGCCCGAGCGTCGAAGCCCCGCCGGCTGACGCGGTCGCTACCCGCGGTTGTGGACACGGCTCACTTCGCGCCGCCGACCCGGGTTGCCTTCGAGGCCCGCGACGGGCTGCGCGTCGAGGGCACCCTCTACCTCCCGCCGGCCGCCCTGGGCGACGAGCCGACTCGCGTGCCGTGCGTCGTCCACTCCCACGGCGGGCCTACTTCGCACGCCGTCCGCGGCTGGTCCCCCTTCCGCCAGCTCGTCGTCGAAGCCGGCCTGGCCTTCCTGTCGGTGGATTTCCGCGGCTCGACCGGCTACGGCCGCGACTTCCGCCGCGCCAACCTGGGCGAGTGGGGCCACGCCGACGCCTTCGACGTCATCGACGCCGCCCATTGGGCCGCCGGCCAGCCCTGGTGCGACGGCCGTCTGGCCCACTACGGAGCCAGCTACGGCGGCTATCTCACGCTGTGTGTGCTGTCCGAGGAGCCGTCTCTGTGGCGGGCCGGGATCGACCTGTATGGAGACTCGGAGATAGCCGAGAGCTACCGCCACGGCGACCGCCTTGGCCGCATCGATCTGGAGCGGATGATGGGGCGGCCGGACGACCCCCAGGCCGCGGATGCCTACCGCCGCGGCTCGCCCGTCTACCGGGCCGAGCGGATCGAGGCGCCGCTGCTCATCCTCCACGGCCGCAAGGACAAGCGAGTCGTGCCTCTCATGACCGACAAGATGGTCGAAGCCCTGGAGATCGAGGGCAAGCACCACCAGGTCCACTGGTATGACGAAGAGGCCCACGGCTGGCAGAGGCGCGACAACCGCCGCGATGCCTGGAAGCGCTGCCTGGACTTCCTGAAGCGCCACCTGCTCGAACGAATCGACGAGGACTAGGGTCCAACTGTCAGGAGGGCCCTCGTGACCGGTCGCCGGAACCTGGATCTCGCCGGTTCAGAGGAGCTTGATCGGTTCTTCGATACAAGGCCGCGGCGGCCGAGGCCGTCGTCGACGCCGCCCTCGCGGTGGCCCTGGGCGATCGGCTCGATCGCCGGACACGCGACACCCTGCTGGCTGCCTGGAGTGGGATCGAACCTCAGCCGGGCAGGCGGCCCGGGTCATCGTAGAGGCCGCTCCCGCCACCGGCTCCGTGCGACCGGTACCTTCGCCGTCTGCCCCTTTCGCGACGCCGCAGTAGGCTGATCCCATGGCCGATCTGCGAGTGGAACTGCTCGTCGTAGAAGAGTGCCCGCACCTCTCCCAGGCGCAGGCCGACCTCGAGTCCGTCCTCGGCCGGGGGGTCATCGAGACGCCCATCCAGCTGGTCATCGTCAATTCCCTGGAGGACGCGGAGTTCCTGGGCTTCCAGGGTTCGCCGACGATTCGCGTCAACGGCGATGACGTGGTGCCCGAACCCGGACTGCCCCCAGTTCTGGCCTGCCGCGGCTATCGCGACGCGGAGGGCCGGACGATCGGCTCGCCTCCGATCGAGGCCATCCGGGCCGCGGTGGAAGCTCACCGCCGCGACAGGCTCGAAGCCTTCCAGCGTCAGGAGGCCCGACTGCTGGCCCAGGCCGCCCTCCGGGCCGAGGCGGAAGGTCGGCCCCAGGAGGAGCCGCCGGAGACCGGCCGATGAGCGCCGTCCGGGCCATCAGGATCCTGCCGCACCGGGCCATGCGGGGCTTCTTCATCGGCCTGTCGCACCGCCGTTCGATCGGCCGGCTGGCGGTTCGCAGCCCCGTCGCCCGTTCGGTCGTTTCGCGCTTCGTGGCCGGCGAAACGCTGGAGGCGGCTCTGCCCGCCCTCGACGCACTGCGCGAGACCGGGCTGCATACCACCGTCGATGTCCTTGGCGAGAGCGTCACCTCGCCCGAACTGGCGGCCGCCGCGGCCGATCGCTACGTCGCCACCCTGCCGGTCCTGGCCAAGCGCGGCCTCGACGTCAACGTCAGCCTGAAGCTGACCCAGATGGGCCTGGCCATCGATCGCGAGATCTGCCGGGACAACGTCGGGCGCATCCTGGACGCGGCCCGCAAGGTGGACGGTTTCGTCCGCTTCGACATGGAAGACCACACCATGACCGACGCCACGCTCGAGATCTGGCAGGAGGCGCATACGGCCTACCCGCGGACCGGCGTGGTGATCCAGTCGGCGCTGCGGCGGAGCGAGGCGGACGTGGAGCGGATCCTCGCCGCGGGCGGCAGCGTACGGCTGTGCAAGGGCGCCTACGACGAGCCGGGCAGCGTCGCCTTCCAGGAGAAGCGCGAGGTGGACGCCGGCTACGCGCGGCTGATGGAGCGGCTGCTGGCGTCCGGCACCTACCACGCCCTGGCCACCCACGATCCAGGGCTGATAGCCCGGGCCCGCGCCTTCGCCGAGCGGGAGGCGATCGGCCCCGATCGGTTCGAGTTTCAGATGCTCTACGGCGTGCGGCGCGACCTGCAGCGCATGCTCGTCGAGCGCGGCTACACCGTGCGGGTCTACGTCCCCTATGGCAGCGAGTGGTATCCGTACTTCATGCGCCGCCTGGCCGAGCGGCCGGCCAACCTCGGCTTCATGCTCAAGGCCATGGTCAAGGAGGAGGGGCGTCGCCTGCGCGGTCGCTGAGCCTCCGCTCGCCGGCGCCGCGCCTACTGCAGCGAGGCCGCCATCTGGTCGCAGTGCTCCTCGATGTGGGCGGCCAGCATCTCCTCCACGATCTGCGTGACGGTCATGTCGCCCCGAGTTGGATGGAGGCCGTGCCGGGCGCACTGGCGGTCGTCCAGCTCCAGCAGCCGCCTCACCAGGCGCTCGATCGCGTTGTCGAGCCGCAGGTAGAGCTCGGTCACGGGGAGGGTGCGATCGCGGTCGATGGCCAAGATGCGCATCAGGTCGCCGGGTCCGCGACCGAACGGGATGGCCTCGCCTGGGCCGGCGACGATCCGCTCGATCTCGCCCTGCCAGTAGGGGAGCATCTCCACCACGTGGACGAGCGTCTCGCGGGCCACCCATTCCCGCGTCCGCGGGGAGTCCTCGGGCGGCGCCGGGCTGAGCTCCACCTTGGTGCGCAGCCGGACGAGTCGGTCGCGGGCGACTCTCAGGCGTTCGACCTGCGGATATAGGGCGGGCATGGGGCACCTTTCTGTGGGTGCCGGCGGTGGGCCGCCGCCGGATCCTCCCCGAAGCTTACAGCCGGCCAGGCTGGAAGGGCAGGGGCTGCCTCATACTCGCCCACATGAGCGAGCGGGAGCGGATCCGGATCGAGCCGATGACGGAGGACGACTGGCCGGCCGTTCGCGCCGTCTACCTGGAAGGGATCGCCACCGGCCTGGCCACTTTCGAACACCGCGCCCCCCAGTGGGAAGCCTGGGACGGCTCGCACCGGCCGGACTGCCGGCTGGTCGCGCGCGACGCCTCCGGGTCGGTCCTGGGCTGGGTCGCGTTGAGCCGCTACTCGACCCGGGACGTGTACGCCGGCGTGGCCGAAGTGAGCGTCTATGTCGCGGCCGCGGCGCGGGGCAAGGGCATCGGCGCGGCCCTGATGGGAGCCCTGATCGAGGCTTCGGAAGCGGCCGGCATCTGGACGCTGCAAGCCGGCGTCTTCACCGACAACCCGGCCAGCCTGGCGTTGCACCAGCGTTTCGGCTTCCGGCGCCTCGGAGTACGCGAACGGATCGGGCGAGATGTCACCGGGCGCTGGCGCGACGTCGCAGTGTTGGAGCGCCGCAGTTCGAGCGTGGGGGTCGACTAGGCCGGCCCCTTGGGGCAGCCGCGTGTCGGCGACCGGTCAGACCTCCTCGAGAACCGCCCGGCGCGACTCGGACGGCGTCGCGAACTGGGCCATCAGCACACCGGTCAGCACCAGCAGCGCGCCCAGGATCTGGGCCGGGGTTAGCCCTTCGCCAAGGAACACTATGCCCAGGGCGACTACCACCAGCGGCTCCACGGTGGCCATGAGCGAGGCCATGGCCGCGCCGATGCGGGCCACCGAGGCGTAGAAGGCCTGGATCGCGATCGCGGCCGCAAACAGACCGATGCCGAACAGCCCCGGCCAGGCTTCGCCGGGGACCTGGGCCGGCAACAGCGGCGCCCCGGCTGCCGCACCGATAAGGAACATCGTGGCCCAGGTGCCGGTCATCATCACCGCCCCGGCGACCGGCGGCGAGACCTCCGCCCCGCGCCCCTCGGAGCGCATGTCGGCCGTCCGGCCCGGTCGCTCGCCGGCCATCCAGGCGGCCAGGATGATGTAGATGGCGTAGGCCAGCGGCGAGAGGGCTCCGATCATGATGCCCAGCTGATCCACGCCGGCCTCGATGCCGCCGATGGTCAGAACCGCCCCGACCAGGACGACCCCCAGCGAGCCCCAGGCCAGCCTGCCGCGGAAGGGGTAGCCCAGGCGCATCGACAACACGGCCACCACGGCCGGATAGGCGTACATCAGAAGCGCCTCCAGCGAGGTGGGGATGCGCTCGACGGCGGCGTAGTAGACGCTTGCGGTGAGGATGAAGGTCGCTCCGGTGAAGAGCAGGCGAGCGGTCGTGCGGCGGCTCAGGCCTCGCAGTTCGGTCCAGGCACGCGGCTGGATCAGCAGCCAGGCCCAGCTGACCAGCATGGCGAAGAAGAAGCGCCAGGCCAGCAGGCCTATCCAGTCCATGCCGGCGCCGTAGACGCTCTTGGCGAACAGTGGGCCCGTGCCGTAGGCGACCCCGGAGGCGAGGCCCAGCGCTATCCCGACGGTGCGGCGGCGGTCCATCCCGGAAGGCTAGCAGGAAGCCATGCGGCAGCCGTTCGGGGACCATTCGGCGGCCGTTCGGCGTCTGGAGTCGTCCCCGGATGCCACTCAAGGGGACTACGGATCGAGTACCGCCCGGCCGGTACGACTTAGTCATGTTGCGTATTCGGGCCGACCCCTAGCATCAGGCCAGATAGGGAACCAGGAAGGTCCCCAGGCTCCTGAGGTCAAGAGCGATGTCACGGGCACGAGAGCGCTGTCCCCGCTGCGGAAGGCGACTCGTCAGCACGCGCTTCGATACGACCTTCCGCCTGCCCGATCGGAGCGAGCGGCTCTGCTTCGGCATCCCCGGCGGACTGTGCGAAGAGTGCCACCAGCTGTACATCGATCCCGAGCTGATCGAGCTTCTCGACCTCGGCCAGGGCCGCTGCGTCTTCGCCATCGAGAGTGACCTGGTCCTCCAGGAGCGGGCCTGGTCGAACGCCGACTAGCAGGCCGTCTCACTCCCGGCACCGGCGCCGCCACAGGGCGGCGCTTTTCGTTTGACTGCCGTCCTATCGGGCCTTTACGTAGTCGGCGATCCAGAGGCTCACTGCTGAGCGGCGCCGCGTCTCGCCGCCCCCGTCGCGGCCCTTGAGCGCCGCGTCCAATTCGAGCAGTCCGGCCAGGGCCGCCTCAAGTTCCGGCAACGTCCAGTGCCGCGACTGGCCGGCCAGCTTCTCGGCCACGAAGGGATGCACCTTGAGCACCCGCACCAGGTCGGCCGGTCGGGTGCCGGTTGCCAGCAGGTCGGCGGCGCCGATCAGTTCCCGCAGACGGCGGTGGAGGTGCACGACCAGGACTGGGGAGGGGACATCCTCCAGGCGGTCGGCCAGCTCGGCGGC
Source organism: uncultured Anaerolineaceae bacterium (assembly GCA_964519845.1). Classification (GTDB taxonomy): domain Bacteria; phylum Chloroflexota; class Limnocylindria; order Limnocylindrales; family CSP1-4; genus Fen-1039. The sequence goes on from CAZFLI010000037.1 coordinate 11,467, forward strand.
TTCCGCTGCACGGCGCATCCCGACCGCGTCGAGGAGGGCAAACGTCGAGCCGGGAACGGCTTCCGCCACGAGCTCCTCGACATCTTCGGGTCGAATCTGGGCGTCGAGGCGGTAGAGGGCCAGCTTCTCCAGCTCGGCTACGGCCAGCTCGCCCTGGCGGCGGCGATCGACGTCCTTCTCCCTGACGAAGGCGCCGACGCGTTCGGCCAGGACCTGGGCGGCCGGCCCGGAGATGTCGAGGTCGCGCTCGCGGGCGCGGTCGGCGATCCAGCGGGCCATGCCGGCTTCGGTGGGCGCCTTGAACTGCCGCACCTCGCCGCCTGCCGCGGCCACGGCGTTGCGCAGCGCCTCGAGCGAGGCGGGGCGGCGGGCCGTCCCATCGACCGTGTCCAGGAAGGCCAGGCCGTTGCCGTCGGCGATGGTGCGCATCGCCTCGGCCAGGCGGGCGGTCAGGGGTTTGGTGGCAACCAGCGGCCCGGGGTCGGAGACCACGACCAGCGCCCCGCCACCGAAGAGCGTGGCCGTGGCCACGCGCTCGGCGATCTCGTCGGCGGACGTGCTGGAGCCGGCCAGGCGGACCCGCTCCAGCGGGGGTCCATCGCCGGCCAGACGGGCGGCCAGGGCGTCCGGGCCGCGGCCTACGCCGTAGGAGTCGTCTCCCCAGTAGTATCCGAGAGGCGCGGTCGGCGGCATCAGCTGCCCCTCCGAGCCCGGTCGAAGGCACGGGCGGTCCACGCCAGGCGGCGGACGTCGCCCGGCGCCACGCCGGCGAGGGCGCACACGCGAGTCTCCAACTCCCCGGCCCGGCGGCGCACGGCCGCCACGGTCTCGGCCGACCAGCCGTTGCCGCCGCCGGTTGGGGCGGCTCGCTCTTCTGGCGGGTAGCGCCGGATCCACGATCCGAAGCGGGCGGCCATCGGCTCCAGCTTCTGCCCGGCCCGCTTGTCCGCGTAGGCCACGATCAGTGCCTCCGGCGAGGCGCCGGTCAACCATGCTTCGAACCAGGCACCGTCGGCCAGGCGCGTTACCGGATGGCCGACTATCGCCGGCCCCAGTTCGGGATGCCCTCGCTCGGCCAACCAGCAGGCCGAACCGTGGGCGTGGGCCGGACCGTCCAGCGAGGCCCGTACGGCGGGCAGCTTGTCCACGTCGTGCAGCAGGGCCGCGGCTTCGACCAGGCGGCGGTCGACGGATCTTCCGGCTTCGACCGCGCGCAACGCCAGCCAGGCCGCCGTCTCGGCGACGGCGCGCGAGTGGCGCAGGTGCCAGGCGGGCGGGTCCAGCGAGAGCAGCAGGGCCGCGCTGTCGCGGCGGCTGGGAATCGACATCGGCCGAATCGTACAGGAGCCCGGACTCGGTGAGGCCGCCCGCCGCGCCGCTCGCCGCGCCGCCCGCCGCGACCTGATCCGGCGAGCCCCGCTCGGCCTGGACCGTCATCGAGGTGGCTCTCAGCGTCACCTCTATTGAGCCCACTCGATCGGTCCTGCAGATGGTGCCGGCATGAGCCCGCAGCCGGGCCAGCGTCGACGCTGCCGGGTGACCGTAGTCGTTGTCGGCACCGACCGAAATCACCGCCACGCTCGGGCTCAGGGCCGCCAGCAGCGCCTCGGACGAGGCCGTCGCGCTGCCATGGTGGGCCACCTTGAGCAAGTCGACCGGCGGCAGCCCGCGGGCCAGGAGCAGTGGGTCGACGTCATCTTCCGCGTCGCCGGTCAGGAGGAACCGCCGATCGCCAAACTCGCCCAGCAGCACGATCGAGGAATCGTTCGTGCGCCGGTTGTCCGAGGCGGCGCCGTCCAGCCCGGCAGGCCTCGACCCGGCCCCGTCCGGCCAGAGCACGCGCAGCCTCACGTTGTCGAGCCTGATCTCGTCCCCGGTGGCGAGCAGAGTAGGCGCGAGGTGGTGCGCGGCCAGGCGCTCCTGCCAGGCGCGGTAGGCCGGGCTGTCCCCCGGCACCCCGGACTCGAAGGCCCGGACGACGCGGTACCGATCCAGGATCGTAGCCAGTCCGGCCACGTGGTCGTCGTGGGGATGAGTCAGGACCACCGCGTCGAGGCGCCTGTCCCACGGTGGTACGTAGCGGTCCAGCGCCGTGACCAGGGCGCCTCCATCCGGGCCGCCGTCCACGAGCATGCGCCCGCCGCGATCGCCCTCGATCAGGATCGCGTCGCCCTGGCCTACGTCCAGGACGATGACGTGGACGCTGCCGTCGGGTCGGGCCCCGACCACGCAGCCCGCCAGTAGCACGGCGAAGACGGCGCCGGCGGCCGCCCAGCCGTGGATCGCGCTCGTCGCGCGGTGGCGCCGGCGGGACGGGGCGCCGGCGCCACCGCGCCCCGCGTCCGCGGCGGCGATCGACCGGGTCAGTGCGAGGTGCATCGGCCGCAGCAGCGCCAGCGCCACCGCGGCGGCCGCGACGTTGGCGGGGAAGGGGAGGGTCGTGCCGGCGCCGGGAATCGAGGCGGCAATCCGGACCACTCCCACGAGGGCGGCCAGCAGGGCCCACTCGGGCATGGCCAGCAAGCCGGTCAGCCAGCCCGGCGCGCCGGCACCTGCCAGGCAGCCCGAGCCCAGGGCCGCAACCCCGGCCGCCATCGCCGGCGGGACCAGCGGAACCGCCGCCAGATTGGCCGCCGGGGCGATCAGGGCCAGCCGCCCGAAGATCAACAGGACGATCGGCAGCGTGGCCGCCTGGGCAGCAAGCGACACCCCCAGGCTCTCGCGGATCGCTGCCGGCAGCCTGGGTGCGCGGCGCTCCAGGAGATGCGTGATCGGCGAGGCCCAGGCCACCAGCCCGGCCGTGGCGGCGGCCGAGAGCTGAAAGCCGGCATCGCCTACGGTGGCCGGCTCGGCGAGGATCATCAACGCCGCCGCCCAGGCCAGGCCGGTCGCGGCGCGCGAGCCGCGACCGCTCTCCACCGCGGCCAGGGCCACGCCGGCCATCACGGCCGCGCGGACGACCGACGGCGAAGCGCCGGCGAACAGCGTGTAGGCGACGATCGCCCCGATCGTGATCGCCGCCCTGCGCCGCCTCGCCAGGCTCCCCAGCAGAGCCCCGATCGTGGCCGCCACGACGGCTATGTTCCAGCCGGAGATGGCGACGATATGGCTGACCCCGGCGGTGGTGAAGTCGGCCGCGACCTCGCGGTCGACCCGGTCTCGCAGGCCGATGAGGATGGCCGCCGCCAGCCCACCCTCAGGCTCCGGCAGGACGCGTTGAAGCGCATCACCCGCCGCCTGCCGGAGTTCCTCCAGCCGGGCGAGCGGCGAGGCGTCGTGCCCGACGACGTTGAAGGCGGTCGCGTCGCAGCGGGCCGAGATGCCCCGGCCGGCCAGCCAGCGGTCGTAGTCCGAGTCGCGCAGCGGCCGGATCCGCCCGGTCCAATCGATCGTGTCGCCGGCCGCCAGGCGCGGGTAGGCGGCCAGCTGACCGGCGCAGTCCAGCGGTGGTTCGGCCAGCCGGAGCGTGGCCAGCTGCTGCCCGCTCGACGTCCGCGTCGTCACCACTGTCGCCCGCCACGTGCCCGACTCGAAGGGGAGTGGCGCCGGCCGTGGCTCCGCCCCAGCAGGACCGCCCGCAGCGAATCCCAGGGCCAGACGCGCGGCCATGAGCGCCGCCCCGAGCCCGGCGGCCGCAGACTTCGGGCCCCCCCCCCCCCCCCCCCCCCCCCCCCCCCCCCCCCCCCCCCGGCCCCCCCCCC
>CAZFLI010000038.1:0-15127 GCA_964519845.1 uncultured Anaerolineaceae bacterium
CCGATTCGATCGCCCACGGCTGGCAGCCGATGGGCTCACACCACGTCAAGCTTGACCTGGCTCCCGGCGAAACGCGCGAGGTGATCGTCCTGCTCGGGTATCAGGAGAACCCAACGGACGACAAGTTCGATCCACCCGGCAGTCAGACGATCAACAAGAGGCGGGCCAAGCAGACTATCGCCCGCTACCTGCAGCCGGCCGAGGTCGAGAAGGCCTACCAGGCGCTGCGCGACTACTGGACGGAGCTGCTCGGCATCGTCCAGGTCCAGACCGGCCACGAGCACATAGACCGCATGGTCAACATCTGGAACGCCTACCAGTGCATGGTGACGTTCAACCTGAGCCGCTCTGCCTCGCTCTTCGAGTCAGGCATCGGTCGAGGGATGGGCTTCCGCGACTCAAACCAGGATCTGCTGGGCTTCGTGCACATGGTCCCCGCCCGCGCTCGCGAGCGGATCCTCGACATCGCCGCGACTCAGCTGCCCAGCGGCGGCGCCTATCACCAGTACCAGCCGCTCACCAAGCGCGGCAACGACGCGGTGGGTTCGGGCTTCAACGACGACCCAGCCTGGCTGGTCCTGGCCGTGGCCGCGTACCTCAAGGAGACCGGCGATCTGGGGATCCTGGACGAGCCGGTCCCATACGACAACAAGCCCGGCAGCGAGAGGCCGCTGTACGACCATCTGCAGCGGGCGATCCAGTACACCCTCGATCGGCGCGGCCCCCACGGCCTGCCGCTGATCGGCCGGGCCGACTGGAACGACTGCCTGAACCTGAACTGCTTCTCCGAGACGCCCGGCGAGTCGTTCCAGACGACGCAGAACAGGGAGGGCGGCAGCGCCGAGTCCGTGTTCATCGGCGGCATCTTCGTCCTGGCCGCCAACGAGATGGCCGAGATCGCGGCCGCCCGCCGGGACGAAGCCGAGCGAGCGCGCTGCCTGGACGCCGCCGCGGCGATGGTCAAGGTCGTCGAGACGGCGGGCTGGGACGGCGAATGGTTCCGTCGCGCCTACGACTACTTCGGCCGGCCGGTCGGTTCACGCGAGTGCCAGGAGGGCCAGATCTTCGTCGAGCCCCAGGGCATGTGCATCGTGGCCGGCATCGGCCTTCAGAACGGGCTGGCGGACAAGGCCCTGCGCTCGGTCAAGGAGCGCCTGGCTACGCCGCACGGCATCGTGGTGCTGAACCCCGCCTACACCTACTACCACGTGGAGCTGGGCGAGATCTCCTCGTTCCCCCAGGGCTACAAGGAGAACGCCGGCGTCTTCTGCCACACCAACCCCTGGGTCATGATCGCCGAGACCCGGGTCGGCGACGGCGAAGCGGCCATGGACTACTACCTGCGCATCAGCCCCTCGGTCCGCGAGGCGATCTCCGAGGTCCACCGCTGCGAGCCCTACGTGTACGCGCAGATGGTCTCCGGCAAGGATGCCCCCGTGCAGGGCGAGGCCAAGAACTCATGGCTGACCGGCACGGCAGCCTGGAACTTCGTGGCCATCACCCAGTGGATCCTGGGCATCCGGGCCGAGCATGACGGTTTGCGGATCGACCCGGTGCTGCCGGCCGACTGGGGCGAATTCAAGGTCACCAGGCGTTTCCGGGGAGCCACCTACGACATCACCGTCCGCAAGCCCAGGGGGTCTTCAGCGCGGGTGGCGCGCCTCGTCGTCGATGGCAAGGACGTGGCGGGCCAGCTGGCCCCACTTCCGTCGAAGGCCGGCCAGACGATCAAGGTCGAGGCTATCTTCTAGCGGCGATCCGCCGGATGGTTCTAGCGGAGGCGAATGGGTGAGCCAGCAAGAGGCGCGAGTCGGCGCCAACGCCTACGGTTACTTCGATGAGGCCGCTCGCGAGTACGTGATCACCAGGCCGGACACTCCGACGCCGTGGCTCAACTACATCGGCGAGGGTCGATACGGCGGCATCGTCTCCAACACCGGCGGTGGCTTCTCGTTCGATCGCGACCCGCGCAACCGGCGCGTCAGCCGATACCGTTACAACGCGATCCCGGCCGACCAGCCCGGCCGCTACGTCTACTTGCGCGACCAGGACAACGGCGACTACTGGAGCCCCACCGCCTCTCCCACCAGGACCGTGCTGGATGCGTACGAGTGCCGCCACGGCACTGCCTACACCCGCATCTCCAGCTCGTATCGGGGCATCGACGCCGAGATGCTCTACTTCGTCCCTCTGAGCCCGGCCGATGAGCCCGCCCCCTGCGAGCTGTGGGTACTGAAGGTCCGCAACACCGGCCCGGCCCCGCGCCGCCTGCGCACGTTCAGCTACTTCGAGTTCAGCCTGTACGACGCCCACAACGACACCACCAACCTGGACTGGGCGCAGCACATCCAGTACAGCGCCTTCGAGGGCGGCGTCATCCGGGTGATGACCAAGTTCAATCCGCTGGTCTACTTCTTCGGCTCCAGCCAGAAGCCCGCCGGCTACACCTGCGTGCGCGAGGACTTCGTGGGCAGAGGGCGCGACCTGGCCGATCCGATCGTCGTCGAGACGGGCAACCCAACCAACGCCCCGGCGCCGCGCGGCAACAACGTCGGCTCGTTGTGCCACGACATCGAGCTTGCCCCGGGCGAGGAGCGGCAGCTCGTCTACGTCGCCGGCTGCACCGCACGCCCGGCCGAGGTGGCCCGCGTCGTCAAGCGATTCTCCGATCCGGCCGAGGTGGCGGCCGCGCTCGACGCGCTGCGCGAAGACTGGGCGGCCTACCTGAGCCGGTTCACCGTCGAGACCCCCGACGCCGACACGAACGCGATGCTCAACTTCTGGAACCAGGTCCAGTGCCGGACCACGCTGTACTGGTCGCGCTTCGTGTCCGGCTACGAGACGGGCCTGGGCCGCGGCATGGGCACTCGCGATAGCGGTCAGGACACGCTCGGCATCATGCACACGGTGCCGGACCACGCCCGCCGGATGCTGACCCGCATCTGGGAGATGCAGTTCGCCGACGGCCACACGCATCATCAGTTCTTCCCGCTCACCGGCGAAGGCGGGCCCGGGTTGGCAGCCGAGTTCCCCGACTGGCCGCAGTGGTTCAGCGACGATCACCTGTGGCTGGTCATCTCCGTCTGCGCCTACCTGCGGGAGACCGGCGACTTCGCCTACCTGGAGCAGGAGGTCGCCTACGTCGACCACGCAGCGGAGACCGTCTGGCATCACATGCTGCGGGCGGTCGACTTCACTCTCAACCACGTCGGCCCGCACGGCCTGCCGCGGGCCGGCTTCTCAGACTGGAACGACACTCTCAACGTCGACCACGGCTCGGGCAAGGCCGAAAGCGTCTGGACGGCCATGCAGTTCTGCAGGGCGGCCCTGGACCTGGCCGATCTGTGCCGGACGATCGACCGGCCGGCCGAGGCTCGCCGCTTCGAGGGCATCCATGCCGGCATGGTCAAGGCCATCAACGACCATGCCTGGGACGGCGCCTGGTACGCGCGCTCGTTCGACGACGACGGGCTGCCCATCGGCATTGCCGGCGCCGAGCACCATTCCATCGACCTGATCCCGCAGAGTTGGTGCGTGTTGGCCGAGGTGGCGCCGCCGGAGCGGGCCGCGCTGGCCATGGCCTCCGCGGACCAGAAGCTGAACACCAAGTTCGGCCTGGCGCTGCTGTGGCCGCCCTACGACGGCGCCGACGACCGCGTCCAGGGCACGTCCACGTTCGTGCCGGGGGCCAAGGAGAACGGCGGCATCTTCTGCCACGCCAACACCTGGTCCGTCGTGGCCGCGGCCATGCTCGGTGACGGCGACGCGGCCTATCGCTACTACCGCCAGATCCTGCCCCTGGCCCGCGCTGATTCCGATGTCTACATGGCCGAGCCGTACACGTACAGCCAGAACATCTGCGGGCCCACTCACCCGTCCTTCGGCCTGGCCCGGAATGCCTGGCTGACCGGCACGGCCTCGTGGACCTACGTTGCCGCAACGCAATGGATCCTCGGCATTCGGCCCACCTACGAGGGTCTGCGCGTGGCTCCGGTCATGCCCTCGGGCTGGCAGGGCTTCACGGCCCATCGCGAGTTCCGCGGCACGGCCTACGAGATCAGCGTGCGCCGCGAGGGACCGGGCCGCGCGATCTCGCTGGCAGTGGACGGCACGCCTGTGGACGGCGACGTCGTACCGCTGCCGAGGCCCGGCACCGCCTCCGTCAAGGTGGAGGTCGTGGTCGCGTAACGGCTGGCAGGGGAGTCCGGGCGGCCCGGCGATGCCGGAGACCTGCAGTTGTGAGGTGGTGAATCGGCTACCGGGCGGCCGCCGACGGCGCTAACCTGATGTCGGGCGGCGCCCGGTGCGTCCGGAAGTAGCCGATGCGTCGCCCGGGAGGCGCGCCGTGGACCTGTTCTGGGTCCTGTACTGGGTCACTTTCGTTGTCTTCGCGGTGATGCTGGCCGTCCTGCTCTCCGTCGAGCGCGAGGCTCTGGCGGAGGACCGCGCCCGGCGACGCGCCCTGATGCTCGACGCCGGCCGCTTGACGGCCGCGCTGCTGATGTTCCTGGCCCTGCCTCTGGCCGAACCGCGCCCGCTGGCCCCGATCGGACTGGGCCTGGCCGTGTTCGCCTTCGTGGCCGTGCCGACGTCATGGGCCCTGAGTGCCGGCGGCATCGACCCCATCTGGCAGATCCGCCGCCTGCAGGGCGAGGGAGCGGAGCTCATGACCCGCTACGGGTCGCCGATGCCGCCCGAGGGGGCCGAGAAGATGCAGCTGGTGATTGCGGAGCTGGAGCGGGCCTGGTCCCCGGAGACCGCCGAGCTGTGCGTTCTGCTGTCGGCCAGGTATCGAGACTGGATCGCCGGCGAGTTTCGGCCCCTGGACCTGGGGCGCCGCGTCATCCGCATCTACGACCTGCAGCGACGGCACTTCGGCGATGAGGTGAAGCCGCCCGAGCTCAGCGAGGAAGAGGCGACTTTCCGTTGGCGCCTGTACCGCGTCTTCGCCGAGATGGTCGATTGCGCTGGAGCCCAGCAGACGGCCCGGCAGCGCGATCGCCTGGCCCGGCTGATGCGCGAGTTGGATGCCTACCGTCGCGACGACACGATGGCCTTCATCGACGGCCTGCGGCTCGCAGCCACGGTCTGGCAGGAGGCTCCAGGGCCCCGGCAGCCGTGGCGGCCTCCCGCGGCTATCCGGCGGGGCTCGGCCCAGGGGAAGCAGGCCGCCCCTCTGTGGCCCCGCACGAGTGTCTTCTGGGGCGCCATCCTCGACGGTATGGATCGAGCCGAGCTGGAGAAGGTCACGCGAGGGGGCGTGGAGGCGTAGCGCGGGTTCCGGGCCTCCGTTTCGTCGCGGGCTGCGATAGGCTCTGCCGGTGCGCGACTTCTACGAGATCCTGCAGGTTCACCGCCGGGCTGAGACCGAGGTGATTCGCGCCGCCTACCGGATCCTGGCGCACAAGTACCACCCGGACCACGGCGGCGACGCGGCCCGGATGATCGCCCTCAACGACGCCTTCGACGTGCTGGGCGACCCCGCTCGCCGGGCCGCCTACGACGCCACGCTGGCGGCCGGCGGCTCGGCCTACCCGTCCGGTCAGGGCTACGCGGCGGCGTCCCCGTCGCAGCCGCCGTCGCAGTCGGGTGGCGACCTCGCCCATGCCGGCCCGCCGCCGGGGCGCCCGTCGGGCACCGTGCTGGACTTCGGCCGCTACTCGGGCTGGTCCCTGGGCGAGATCGCCCGCCACGATCTGCGCTACCTGGAGTGGCTGCAGCGGGCCACCGTGGGCCGAAGCCTTCGTGCCGAGATCGACGCCATCCTGCGTGAGCGGCTCGGGTCCGCCTACACGCCGCCGACGTTCAGGGGGCATCGCCAGGGCTGACCCTCGACTCAGCCGGGGCGGGCCCCGGGCCGTCCATTGTGCTATCGGTTGATTGAGAGTACCGTGGGTACGTTGCCACTCCTGGTGGCGGTGCTCCGCGTGGTCGATCCCCTTCTCGAACGGACCGTGCGTCTGCCATCTGTTTCGGGAAGAGAATATGGGGTCATGCATGACCACCGGCACAATCAAGAAGGTCGTTGCCGACCGCGGCTTTGGCTTCATCGCCGCCGAAGACGGAAACGAGTACTTCTTCCACCGCGGCGGCGTCCAGGCTCCCCTCGAGTTCGACCGCCTCATCGGCGGTGAGCGCGTCTCCTTCGAGATCGAGACGAACCCCAAGGGCCCGCGCGCCATTCAGGTGAGCGCGGTCTGACCGCAGTCCCGCACCCACGGCCCGAGCGCAGTACCGTCTCGGGCCGGCAAGCTCCTCTGACGTTCAGCGACCGTCGCAGGGCCCCCTCTTCTCAAGCCTCGCGGGCGTTGCGACAAGACAGGAGCTACGCGATTCCCAGAACCGCCTTCGTCTCCACGTACAGCCCTCACCGATGCGGCATCGCGACCTTCACCTACGACCTCGCCACGACCGTAGGGCAGCGAGAGATCGTCGCGCTCCACCCGCAGGGTGCGCCCGGACCCTATCCCGTGGAAGTCCGCCACCGGATCAGGCGCGACGTGCAGTCCGACTACGCGGCTGCCGCCCGGACGCTAAGCGACAGCGGGATCGATGTCGTCTCGATCCAGCACGAGTACGGCATCTGGGGCGGTGACGACGGCGCCTACGTCCTCGACTTCGTGCGGGCGCTCCAGATACCGGCCGTGGCCACGCTGCATACCGTGCTTCGACGGCCGACTCCCTCGCAGCGGCGGATCCTCACCGAGCTGGTGGATGCGACGGCCGCGACTGTGGTCATGTCCCAGGCGGCGGCGTCGCTGCTGACCCACGCCTATGCGGTCGACCCGGCCCGCCTCGACATCATCCCCCACGGCGTCCCGCATCTGCCTCTCGTCGCGCCGGACACCGTCAAGCCTCGTCTGGGCCTGGAGGGTCGAGCGGTGATCCTCAGCTTCGGGTTGCTGGGCCCGGGCAAGGGCTACGAGTCCGCGATCGCGGCGATGCCGGCGATCGTGAAAGCCGTGCCGTCGGTGCTCTACGTGATCCTCGGGGCGACGCATCCAGATCTCATTCGCAGCGAAGGCGAGAAGTACCGGCGGAGCCTCGAGGCCACGGCGGCGTCCCTGGGCGTGACCGACCACGTTCAGTTCGTGGACCGTTTCGTCGGTCGCGTCGAGCTTGGTACCTGGCTCGAGGCGGCGGACGTCTTCGTCACGCCTTACCCGAACCTGGAGCAGATCGTCTCGGGCACGCTGTCGTACGCGATGGGCGCCGGCAAGGCCATCGTCTCCACGCCCTATGCCTACGCGCGCGAGCTGCTGGCCCACGGGCGCGGCAAGCTGGTTCCCGCAGGCGCCCCGGACGCGCTTGCAGAAAGCCTGATCGGACTCCTGCAGGACCCCGACCTGCGCGCCTCGCTCGGCAAGCGCGCCTACTCCCACAGCCGCGGCATGGTCTGGCCCGAAGTCGGAGCGGCCTACCGCCGGGTGTTCGACCGCGCCGCCCATCCGGGAGTGCCGGTGATCCAGTCGCTTCCCGAGCTGGTAGCCCTCGGTGGCTGATCGCCCGCTCTATCCGGTCAGCCGTCGACATCTCGACGTCCTCACCGGTCCGCTGGGCATCTGGCAGCACGCGGCGGGCTCGGCTCCGGACGGAGCGTTCGGGTACTGCGTCGACGATGTCGCCCGGGCGCTCACGGTCGATCTCCTGCACCGGCGCGAGCTTGGGTGGAAGGCTGTGAGTGCCTCCGCCGAGCGGTCGCTCACCTTCCTGGAGGACGCCTTCGAGCCGGCGTCGGGGCGCTTCCGCAACTTCCGAGCCCAGGACGGGGCGTGGCTCGAGGCCGGCGGGTCGGAGGACAGCCAGGGACGCGCCTTGCTCGCGCTGGGGACGACGCTGGCCGATGCTCCCGATGATGAGGTGGTCGCCCGGGCCGGCAAGCTGTTCGTCGACGCACTCCCCGCCGCGAGCCGAATGACTTCGCCCCGCGCGATCGCATCGGTGATGCTGGGTTGCGCCTCCGCCATGGATGGAGGTCTCCGCCGCGAGCCGCAGCATATGCTGGAGGAGTTGTCCGGCCGGCTGGGCCGCGCCTTCACCAGGGTGAGGCTCGACCCGGACTGGCCGTGGCCCGAGGCCGAACTCACCTACGAGAACGCGTTGCTGCCGTGCGCCCTGATCAGCGCCGGCTCGACGCTGGGCGATTACGAGCTGCGCCGGACCGGGCTGCGCGTCCTGGACTGGCTGATCGATGTCCAGATCACGTCCAAAGGTGTGTTCTCGCCGGTCGGCAGCAGCGGCTGGTGGCCCCGGGCCGGGGTGCGCAGCCGCTTCGACCAGCAGCCAATCGAGGCGACGTCGACCATCCTGGCTGCCGAGATCGCGTTCCACTCCACGGGCGACGAGCGCTATCTGCGAGCCATCGAGTCGGCCTACGGCTGGTTCCTGGGCGACAACGACCTGGGCGTGCCGCTGGCCGATCCGGCCAGGGGTAGTTGCCACGACGGCCTGTCGCCGCGGGGCGTGAACCTCAACGAAGGCGCCGAGTCCACCCTCATGTGGCTGACCGCCCTCGAGCACGTTCGGGTCCTTCGGGCTGAGGTCTCGCAACCCGCGCGAGCGGAGGCACGGGCATGACCAGGCAAAGAGCTCTTGAGCTGTTCACGCGTCACCCAGACAACCCGATCATCACCACCGCCCAGCTCCCGTACCGGGCCAACTCGGTCTTCAACCCGGGGGCCGGCCGGGTAGGGGACGATACGGTGCTCCTGATTCGAGTGGAGGACCTGCGCGGCATCTCGCATCTCCTGGTCGCGCGCAGCCGGGACGGTGTGACCGATTGGCGCTTCGACGCCGTTCCGTTGCTGGCTCCGGCACCGCACCGCCATCCGGAGGAGATCTGGGGCTGTGAGGACCCGCGCCTGACATGGCTGGCCGAGCGCGACGAATGGGCAATCACCTATACCGCCTTCAGCCGGCGCGGCCCGCTTGTGTCGGTGGCGATGACGTCGGACTTCACCAGCGTCGAGAGACTCGGCCCGGTGATGCCGCCCGAGGACAAAGACGCGGCGCTGTTCCCGCGTCGCATCGACGGCCGCTGGGCGATGGTCCACCGACCCTCGCCGCTGAGCGGCGGAGCCCACATCTGGATCTCATACTCGCCCGATCTTCGCCACTGGGGCGACCACGAATTGCTTCTCGAGGCTCGCGACGGCGCGTGGTGGGACGCCAACAAGATCGGCCTGGGGCCGCCTCCGCTGGAGACCCCGGACGGCTGGCTTGTCTGCTACCACGGCGTCCACGGCACCGCGTCCGGGTCGATCTACCGAGTCGGTCTCGCGCTCCTAGACCTGGAGAACCCGCGCATCGTGCTGCGGCGAACAGACGAGTGGGTCCTCGCGCCGACGGCGCCGTACGAGCGGAGCGGCGACGTCAACAAGGTCGTCTTCCCCACGGGCTGGGTGGTGGACGAAGCGACCGACACGCTGTCGATGTACTACGGGGCGGGAGACTCCGTGATCGCCCTGGCGACGGCCAAGCTGGGCGATGTGCTCGACCACCTGCGGCATGCGCCCGTGCCGGAGCACCTCCGGGCCAGCGACGGCGGCTGCTCCTAGTCGGATCCGCCGAGCCCGAGTCAGCTGTGTTTGGCGGCGCCACGCCCGGCGCCCTTGCGCGCGCGGTACCAGGCCAAATAGTCGAGCAACTCGTCGCGCTCGTCATCCGTGAGGTCCGCGAACAGGGCCGTGCCGATTGCGCCGGGGGCCGCGGACGTGTGCACGGTCTCGCCGGGCACCACGTAGCCGCTGAGGCGCATGAGTTCGGCGTAGGGCACCTTCAGCGCCTCGCTCAGCTGGTGGAGGATCGGCGGCGATGGCTTCTTGACGGCGTCATTCTCGAGCTTGCTCAAGTACGCAGCCGAGATGCCGGCCGCCCGGGCCACATCGACGGCCGCTAGCCGGCGCACCTCGCGCGCCCTTCTCAGCACGGCTCCGAATGATGGATTCACTGGCTTTCCTATAGTGCAAGAGGTCAACTACAGTTGACACTACCACCGTGGCGTGGTCTACTGCAAGTACGACAGTGGCCGGAGAGTCGCCCGGCGGTGGACCAGGTGCCCCGCTTCCCCGGATGCCGACAATCGGATCGAGGAAGCCATGGCCATCGAGATCCAGAGTCCCTCTAACCCCGCGAAGACAGTCATCCGGAACGTCTCCGCATCCGTCAAGGTCGTCGGTAGTGGCGCCAGGTCGCTGGCCGGACGCATGCCGGGGACGGTAAGGGCAACCCACGCCGGTGCCTCCGCCACAACGCGCGCCCTCCAGTCGCTGCCAGACTCCACTCTTCGTGGGCTCGCGGCCGGCTCGGCCGGGATCGGCACCGGGCTCGTGCTCGCAGGCAGGCGGCGGATGGCGATCGCGGCAGGCGTCGCCTCGGCCCTGGTCATTGGAACGGCCATCGCGCTGCGCCCGGCCAAGCAGGGCGTCCCGACCGAGTCGGAGTGACGAGACTGCTGGCGAACGAGACGCTCGAAGCGCCAGTCAACGTCATCCACGACCAGGGCAATCTCAACACCCTCGCCTGGATGGACGCTCCCCTTCAGCAGCAGCCGTCGGGTCGTCTGCTAGGCGTGCGCCTGGCAGCGCTGGCTGTGATCGGCGCGCTGCTGGCGATGCTCGCGCTGGTCGCCATTTCGGCGGCAACGCAGGTTTGACGGAGTCTGCGGCAGCCGGTCAGCGGAACCGGAAAGTGGCGAAGATGGCCGAGACGTCCGTCTCGGTGATGGGGCTGTTCGCCGCGCCGCCCGCCCCCGGCATGCTAACCTACGGCCAGCCCCTGAGGCCGGTCCTGTGAGGCCGGCGTACCGGTCCCGTGAGGCCGGAGAGGAGGTCCATGGTCGCCTGCAATAGGAGCCACCGCGCCGAGCCGGCCGGTGGCGTTTCTGTATGACGGTCCCGCCGGCGCGCAAGCAGCCACCTCTGCCGCGGCCCAGTTCGGTCGTCGATCCGCGCATCGGCGATCACGGCCCGGCGCTGCTGGCCCTGGCCGACGGCCGCGTCTTCCCCGGCATCGCCTTCGGCGCACCGGTGAGCGGCCAGGGTGACCTCGTCGTGAACACCAGCCAGACCGGCTACCAGGAGATCGCCACCGATCCCTCCTATGCGGGGCAGCTGGTCGTGATGACCTACCCCCTGATCGGCAACTATGGCCGCGTCTTCTACGACGACCAGAGCGAGCGGCCCTGGCTGCGCGGCCTGATCGTGGCCAACGCCACGGCCGCGGTCCTGGACGGGGCGCGGCAACTGGCCACTCTTCTGCGAGAGTCGGGGATCCCGGCGATCGCCGGCGTCGACACGCGGGCACTGGCGCGCCACCTGCGGGCCAACGGCAGCCAGCGGGCCATCGTCACCGAGCCGGGTCTGACGGACGTCGAGGCGGCCCTCGAGCTGGCCCGGGCCGTGCCCCGCTGGGAGGACCAGGATTTCGTGGCCCAGGTCTCGCCGGCGGAACAGCGCGACGAAGGCGGCCCCGAGGAAGACGGCCCGCTGGTCGCCATCCTGGACTTCGGCCTCAAGACCAACATCGTGCGCAGCCTCCGACGGCGTGGAGCCCGGGTGCGCGTTCTGCCGCACTCCGCCACGGCCGCCCAGGCCCTGGCCCCGGAAGTGGACGGCGTGGTCTTCAGCCCCGGGCCCGGCGACCCCGCCCGTCTCGACGGTCCCGTGGCCCTGGCTCGCGAAGTGATCGCCGACGGCCGCCCGCTGCTGGGCATCTGCCTGGGCCACCAGATCGTCGGCCGGGCCGCGGGGGCCGGGACGCGCCGCCTGCCGTTCGGCCACCACGCCGCCAACCACCCGGTCAAGGACCTGGAGACGGGCCTGGTTCAGGTAACCGCCCAGAACCACGAGGTCACGGTAGTCGCCGACACGCTGTCGCCGCAGAGCGGCTTCGTGGTCAGCCAGATCGACCTGAACGACGGCTCGGTGGAAGGGCTGCGCCACAAGACGCTGCCGATCGAGACGGTCCAGTACCACCCCGAGGGCGGTCCCGGGCCGCTGGACGCGCTGGCCGTCTTCGACCGCTTCGTCTCCGCCGCCCGCCTGCGCCACGGCGGCGCCGAGCCCGAGCCCACCGTGGGCAGGGTCGAGCCGCTCCACCTGGACACGGCCGAGCTCCAGCGACGCCTGGCTGGAATGGAGTAGCCAGGCGGCCGGTGCGGCGTCCCGCTCAGCTACGGAGTACGCTTGGGTCGCCGGCCGGCGGCGCACAGGGAGGCGGCGGCGATGAGCCAGGACGAAGTCAACGAGCGCGAGCACTCGAATCCGGCCAATTGGTCGAGCCCGTTCGCCTTCTACCACAGCAGCCTGGACAGCCGGTTGGTCGTGCCCAAGCAGGAGGCCTGGATGGGCCGGACCCTGAACATGGCCCACCCGATCGCCAGGGTCGCGGTCCTCGTCTTCGTCCTGGCGATGTGCCTGGTGGCGGCAGTGGTCGTCTCTGCGGTCCTGCCCCGGGAGTAGGGGTCGGTATCAGGGGCCGAGACATGCGCGGCGGGAGGTAGTCATGCGGACCTGGTCGACCAGGCCACAGGCCGGCCGGGGCCGGATTCGGACAACGGCGCCGAGTTCGACAAGGCCGACATACTCACGATCCAGGCCGGCGCGAAGGCAGACGTCGGCGTCCGCGCCTGTGTCCAGAAGCACGTCGTCCGGGTCCTCGTCGACGGCACGCGGGTCAAGAACTTCCCCTTCCAGACCAGGTAGCCTCGCCCACGTCGGCCGAGCCGCGCACCCGGGGCTCGATGCTCGAGCTGCCGCCACTCGCCCCGAAAGGAGGTCCGGGAGATGCCCAACCGTTCGACCGCTCGCTTGATCGACGACTACATCGCCGAGTTTCCGCCCCAGACCCAGAGGGCCCTGCAGGACATGCGATCGATCATCCGGGCATCTGCGCCCGATGCCACCGAGACGATCAGCTATGCCATCCCCACCTTCGACCTGGATGGCAGGCATCTGGTGCACTTCGCGGGCTATGAGAAGCACGTTGGGTTCTACCCGACGGCCTCCGGGGTCGAGGCGTTCAAGGAGGAGTTCAAGGCCTACCACAGCGCCAGGGGCTCGGTACGGTTCCCCCTGGCCTCGCCGTTGCCGGCGGACCTGATCCGCCGCGTCGTCGAGTTCCGGGTGCAGGAGGTGAGGGCCCGAGGCTGATCCAATGACCCATCCTCGCCTCGCGGCAACGCAAGGAGCGCCTGCATGGACCCGATCTACACGGCGGTCGATCGCTACATCAACGATCTGTTCGCTCCACCCGACGATGCCCTGGAGGGGGCCGTCCGGGCGGCCGCCGAGGCGGGCCTGCCGCCTATCCAGGTCACACCGAGCCAGGGCAAGCTGCTCCACGTCCTGGCGCGACTGTGCGGCGCACGGCGCATCCTGGAGATCGGGACGCTGGGCGGCTACAGCGCCATCTGGTTGGGACGAGCGCTCGGCGCGGGCGGCCGCCTGGTCACGCTGGAGCTGAGCCGGGAGCACGCCGCGGTGGCCCGCGCCAGCCTGGAAAGGGCCGGCCTCTCGGACCGCGTCGAGGTGCTGGTCGGCCCGGCCCTTGAGTCTCTGCCCGTGATCGAGGCCCGCGGCGACGGCCCGTTCGACATGGTCTTCATCGATGCCGACAAGCCCGGCTATCCCGAGTACCTGCGATGGGCGGTACGTCTCACTCGGCCGGGCGGTCTGATCGTGGCCGACAACGTCGTGCGCGGCGGCCGCGTTCTGGCTCCCGACCCGGACGACGAAGCGGCCCGGGGGGCCACCGAATTCAACGCCGCCCTGGCGGCCGAACCGGCGCTGGACGCCGTCGTGCTCCAGCTGGTCGGCGCCAAAGGCCACGACGGGATGGCCATCGCGACCGTGAAGTAAGGCAGCAGGCGAGCCGGGGAGAGGAGGAGACATCCCGCATGAAGATCCGCGATTCGCGTTCGATCAGGGTTGTCCGCGGCGCTGTCATGCTGGTCGCTCTCCTGGGCGCCCTCGGGGGTTGCGGAAGCACCTCCCCGACGCCTGCCGGGATCCCCACGATGTCGCCGCGGGTCGATGTTTGGACCCCAAGGCTGGCCCTCTGGCTGGCCAAGAAGGACGAGCTGATCGCCAGCGCCGATGCGCGATATGGCCTGGTCATGACGGGCTGGTTCGAGCCGGCGGAGGCGGACGCCATCAAGGTCCGCGACCCTGACGCGCAACTGCTGGCGGGGTTCACGCACACCTGGATCCTGGACGATCCGGCCTGGCTGACCTCGCTCGTCACCATTGCCAACGGGGGAAACGCGGATGGGCCGCTTCAGATCACGGACGACATGTACCTGATGCTTGACGGCAACGGCGACGGCAAGCCGGACGGCAAGTGCTCTCCGCCGGGCTGGGCAAGCATCTACGCCATGGACCCGCGTGATCCGGGCTGGCGAGACCTGATCACCGCCTTCTACGAAACCGTGGGCGAGCAGCCGCAGCACGACGGCGTGATCGTGGACATGGTCGACGCCAACCCGTTCTGCGATGGAGGCCGGTCCGGCGCAGTGCCGGCTC
Source organism: uncultured Anaerolineaceae bacterium (assembly GCA_964519845.1). Classification (GTDB taxonomy): domain Bacteria; phylum Chloroflexota; class Limnocylindria; order Limnocylindrales; family CSP1-4; genus Fen-1039. The sequence goes on from CAZFLI010000038.1 coordinate 14,523, forward strand.
CCATCGATGCCGCCGCCTGGGTCTCCGCGCAAGACGAGCTGCTGGGCCTGATTCGGGACCGGGTGCCGGCCGGCAAGTGGGTGATCGCAAACGCCGGGCCCGGCTTTCCTGAAGGTTCGCCCTTCCCGCGGCATCTGAACGGGTACGTGCTGGAGAACTACCTCGGCAGCTGGGGGGCCACCCTGGAGGAAGGGCTGGCCTCGGCCGAGCGTGCACTCCAGACGACGCAGGCGCCGCATATCGTCGTCTTCGACACGGACACGGACGATACGGGGGCGACCGACTGGCCGCGCTTCCGCACCGGGCTTGCCTCGAGCCTGCTGATGGACAACGCCTATTTCGCCTTCGACTTCGGATCGCGCGACCACGGCGGCGTAACGGACTGGTGGTTTCCGCAGTACTACGAGATCGCCCTGGGCGATCCGGTGGGCGCCTACTCCCTGGCCGGCGGGGTCTACCGTCGCGACTTCCAGAACGGCGCCGTGGTCGTGGCGGCGGGGGCCGACGCCCACGTAGCTTTCGAGACGCCCTACCTCGACACGGCCACCGGAGCCAACGGAACCGAGTTCGACGTCGTCCGCGGCGACGCCCGGATCTTCCTGAGG
>CAZFLI010000039.1:0-14835 GCA_964519845.1 uncultured Anaerolineaceae bacterium
GGCAGGGCTGCCCAGGCCGGCTGCTCCGTTGAGCCCCGGCATCTCGCGCAGGGTGCGCAACGGCGAGAAGAGAACCCACAGGACGGAGGTGAATGAGCCGGCGGCGGCGACGAACAGCGCCTCCCGCACGCCCAGCAGCGTGGCCAGCAGGCCGCCCAGCAGCGAACCGATCGGAATAGTGCCCCAGACAATGAAGCGCATCGTGGCGTTCATCCGGCTCTGCATCGGCTGCGGAGTGATGGACTGGCGCAGGCTTACCTGGGCCACGTTGTAGACGACCTGCGTCAGGCCGATCGCGAACCAGCCGGTGAAGATGGTGATGCCGGCCCAGAAGAGGTCCGACGGAGTCAGGGTGATCACCAGGTAGGCGGGGCAGCTCAGCGTGGCCGAGACGATGATCGTGGGGCCGATGCCCAGGCTACGCGGCAGCCGGCTCGATAGCGCCGCCCCGGCCAGGAAGCCGAAGCTGGCCAGGCCGATCACCGTTCCGTAGAAGGCCGGCGGCAGCTCCAGCTCCCGCCAGATGAGCACCGGGAAGATGCCGAACAGGGCGGCCCCGAAGAGGTTGGATGTGCCGGTGCAGCCGGCGATCGGGCGCAGGTAACGGTCGCCGACGACGTAGCGCAAGCCGGTCGCGATCTCGCCTCGGATGGAGGTCGGCCGGCCGTCGGTGCCGAGCGCTCGTTCGGGCTTGGGCTCGCGCTTGTGGATGGCGGCGATCAAGCCGCCCGAAACCAGGAAGCTGGCCGCGTCCAGGACGAGGGCCAGCGGCGCGGCGATCACGGCGATCATGTTGCCGGCCAGGGTGGGTCCGCCGATCTGGGCGGCCGAGTAGCTGACCTGCAGGCGGGCGTTGCCCTCGACCAGGTCCTCGCGCTCGATGAGTTCGGGCAGGAACGACTGGTCGGCGACGTCGAAAAAGGCGGTGAAGGTGCCGGTCAGGAAGGCGACTGCGAACAGCTGGGGCATCGACAGGTAGCCGGCGAGGTAGGCGACCGGAATGCTGAGCAGCGCCACCGCCCGGCCTGTATCCGCGGCGACCAGTACCGGGCGGCGGCGCACTCGATCCAGCCAGGCACCGGCCGGAAGAGTGAAGAGCAGGAAGGGCAGCATCTCGACCGCTGCCAGGAGCGAGACTTCGAAGACGCCTGCGTTGAGCATCGTGAGGGCGATGAAGGGCACGGCGAACAGCGTCACCTGGCTGCCGATGATGCTGATGGTCGCGGCAGCCCACAGCTTGCGGAAGTCCGCGTGACGCCACAGAGAAGGCCGAGCTACGCCGAGCATTGCATCCCCACAGCGGATGTCGGGCGGCATCGTATCGGCCGGCCCCCCGGCCGGCATTAAGGGACCAGTCTCATTCGGAGGTGTGCCACGATAGGCACATACCTACGCCAGTAGGTATGCCCTGACCTAGTACTCGAAGGGTGCGATCGCGTTGAGCGGGCTCGTCGAATCGGTGCCGAATTTCAGCGAGGGACAGCGACTGGACGTCGTCGATCGATTGGCCGCGGCAGTCGAGGCGGTGCCGGGGGCGTTCCTGCTCGATCGGACGAGCGACGCCAGCCACAACCGCAGCGTCCTGACGCTGGCCGGCGAGGCGGGGCCGGTGACGGCGGCGCTGGAGGCCGGGTTCGGGGTGGCCGTGGCCGAGATCGACATGGAGCGGCACATCGGCGAGCATCCGCGCATTGGGGCCGTTGACGTGGTGCCGTTCGTTCCCCTGGGCGAAACCACCATGGCCGAGTGCGTCGAGCTGGCCCGGGCCTTCGGTGGGCATGTGGCCGAGCGGTTCGACATCCCCGTGTACCTCTACGCCGAGGCTGCCTCGACGCCGGCGCGCCGGAAGCTGGCCGATGTCCGCCACGGCCAGTACGAGGGGCTGAAGGCAGCGATCGGCGAGCCGGAGAAGCGACCGGACTTCGGGCCGGCGCGGATGCACCCCACCGCGGGGGCGGTGGCAGTGGGGGCTCGTCCCTTCCTGATCGCCTACAACATCAACCTGGACAGCACTGACCTGGAGCTGGCGAAGCGGATCTCGCGCCGGATCCGCGAGTCCTCGGGCGGGTTGCCCAAGGTCCAGGCCAGCGGCTTCTGGATCGAGGAGCTGTGCCGGGCCCAGGTTTCGATGAACCTGCTGGACTTCGCCGTCAGCCCCATGTGGCGGGTCTGGGAGGAGGTCCGCGACGCGGCAGCCGAGGAGGGCGTGGAGATCGCCGAATCGGAGCTGATAGGGCTGGCGCCCCTGGCCGCCCTGGTAGACGTGGCCGACCACGCCGGCGTGGCCGGGGGGCCGGCGACCGAGCGGCTGGTCGGCGCGGCTCAGTACCTGAAGCTGCGCGACTTCTCGCCGCTGCAGGCCCTGGAACTCAGGATCGAGGACGCCCTGGAGGAGGCGGGCGCGGCGGAGGGCGGGGCGTGAGCGGCCTGCTCGTTCACGGCGCAGGCTCTATTGCCACACTGGCCGGCGGGCTGAGGCGCGGGGCCTCCCAGCGAGACGCAGCCGCCATCCATCGGTCCGCGCCGGGCGAGGAGCTTGCCGTCGCCGTCTGGGACGACCGCATCCTGGTCGCCGGGCCGGCCGACGATGTGCGGCGCCGGGTGGAGGACCTGGGGTTTGCCCTCCACTCGTTCGAGCTCCTGGACGCGCGCGGCGGCCTCGTGACGCCGGGCCTGATCGACTCCCATACCCACCTCGTCTACGCGGGCACACGCGAGGCTGAGTGGCGGCTGCGCGCCGAGGGCGCCGGCTACCTGGAAATCATGGCCGCCGGCGGGGGGATCCTGTCCACCGTGGCCGCCACGCGGGCCGCCACGGACGAGGAGTTGCTGGCCGGCGCGCGCGACCGTTTGAGGCGGATGCTCGCCTGCGGCACGACCACCCTCGAGGCCAAGTCCGGCTACGCACTCACGACCGAGGGCGAGTTGCGGCTGCTGGAGTTGACCGCCCGCCTCGACGCGGAGGTGCCGCTCGAGATCGTGCCCACCTTCATGGGCGCCCACGCCGTGCCGACCGAGTATGGCGACCGCGAGGATGCGGTGGCGGCATACCTGGCCCACGTCGTCGAGGAGCAGTTGCCGGCCGTGGCCCGCCAGGGGATAGCTCGTTTCTGCGACGTCTTCTGCGAGGCCGGCGTCTTCGACGCGGATTCGAGCCGCCGCCTGCTCACGGCCGCCCGCGGGGCCGGGCTGGGGGTTCGGCTCCACGCCGACGAGCTGGACGACTCCGGCGGTGCCGAGCTGGCCGCGGAGCTGGCGGCGAGCGGCGGCTGCCACTCGGCCGACCACCTGGCCGCGGTGTCGGAGGCGGGGATAGCGGCTCTGGCGGGGGCCGCCGAGGCGGGCGCTCCGGTGGTGGCCACGCTCCTGCCGGCCACGAGCTGGTTCCTGGGCAAGCACCACTTCGCGCCGGCGCGGCGCTTGATCGAGGCCGGCGTGCCGGTGGCCCTGGCCAGCGACCACAACCCCGGCACCAGCCCCACCTTCGGCTTGCCGCTGGTCATGTCGATCGCCTGTTTGGAGCTGGCCATGGCCCCGGCCGAGGCGCTGGCCGCGGTCACCGTGAACGCCGCCCACGCCCTGGGCCTGGGGGACCGCCTGGGCTCGATCGAACCGGGCAAGCAGGCGGATCTCGCCGTCTGGGACGTCCCCTCGATCGACCAGATCCCCTACTGGCTGGGCTCGTCCCGTATCGGCTCGGTCGTCAAGCGCGGGCGGGTGGTGTTCGCGCGGACCTGACACGAGCCAGGAAGGGGTCGGGGTAGGGCTGCAGTTCCACCTGTGCCTTGTAGACGCGGAAGCCGGCTTTCCGATACACGTCCAGGGCGCCGGGGTGGTCGTACTCGCAGGTGTGCAGCCAGACGCGGCGCGTGGGGCCGGCGTTCGGGTCCTCGCTCCGCCAGGCGCGGTGGATCGCCCAGCGCAGCAGAAAGCTGCCCAGGCCCCGGCCGATGAACTCGGGCGACAGGCCGAGGTAGACGATCTCCACCTCGCCGTCCGCCTGCCGCTCCATTTCCGCGAAGCCGGCGACGCGCCCGTCGCAGCTCAGCCTGTAGATTGCGATGGCCGGGTCGTCGAGCAGAGCGCGCAACTCTTCGTCGCTCAGCAGCAGCCGGCCGGTCCAGCCCCACTCGCCGCCCACTGCCAGAAAGAGGGCGCGGTACTCGTCCAGCGGCGGCCGGTCCCAGCGTGCGGCCGCGCATCCCGCTGGGGCGACCGGCTCCTCCGGCACCTCGTTGCGCAGCATTTCCAGGTATGTCGTCCGCACAGGCACCGGGGTGCAGCCGGGTGGGCACAACTGGTCGGTTGACGGCTCTTCGGGCACCCGGCAAGGATACGGCCGCAAGTGGGCGAAGCGCGTGGAGCGCAAGCGAGAGTAGACTCGCGAGTGGGTCGGCCGTCCGTCGTCGGACGGGGGGAACGCCGAGACCCCGTTCCATTGGAGGGCGAATGGCCAGGCTGGCATGTGGTGGTCCGGGCAGGATGCGGGCTCTTGCGGCCATCCCGCCTGCCCTGGTCATTGTTGCCCTGAGCCTGGCCGGCTGCGGCCTGGGCGAGACTCACGGCGCCTTCACCGCCACCGGCTCACTGGTCTTCGAGCGCAACGACCACGCCGCCGTCAGGCTGAACGATGGGCGGGTGCTGGTGGTGGGTGGGACGAGCAAGGCCGGGCCGCTGGTCTCGGCCGAGCTGTACGACCCGGCAACCGGGCGCTTCTCCGAATCGAGCGCCATGGCCCAGGCCAGAACCTGTCTCACCGCCACGTTGCTGCTGGACGGCCGAGTCCTGGTCGTCGGCGGCTCGGATGGCTCTGTGCCTCTTCCCACCGCCGAGTTGTACGACCCGGCGACCGGCAGCTTCAGCGCCACCGGCTCGATGATCGTGCCCCGCTCCTGCCATACCGCCACCCTGCTGGCCGACGGCCGGGTGCTGGTCGTAGGGGGGCAGGGTGCCACCGCGGCCCTTGATTCGGCCGAAATCTACGATCCCGCCAACGGCGCCTTCGAGACGGCCGGAGGGCTGAAGGCGGCCCGGGTCGGGCATACAGCCACTCTCCTCGAGGACGGCCACGTGCTGATCGCCGGCGGCTACGAGACGCGGCCGGCCGAGCTGTACGAACCCGAGACGGACAGGTTCAAGCCGACTGCCTCGCTGACCGCGGCCCGAGTCAATGCCACCGCCACTCTGCTGGACGACGGCCGGGTCCTGATGATCGGCGGCAGCGGCCTGGCATCGGCCGCGCTCTACGATCCGAGCGACGGGACGTTTGTGATCGCGGCAGTGATGCTCGAGGCCAGGGATCACCACACCGCCACGCTTCTGGCCGACGGGCGGGTGCTGGTGGCCGGCGGCTTCGGCCCCTCCGGCGAGACGTTCCAGGCCGAGATCTACGACCCTGCCACGCAGGAGTTCACCCGGACCGGCGGGCTGACTACGGCCCGGGATCGGCACACCGCCACGCTCCTGACCGATGGGCGGGTGCTGATCGTCGGCGGCGACGATGCCGGCGTGCTGCTCGATTCGGCGGAGTTGTATCAGCCCTAGGCAAGCCGGGCCGGTCCCTAGAGGGGAATCTTGCCGCGCTGCTCCAGCAGCACCGGAGTGACCTCTGCCGGCAACGAGGAGGGCATCAACGACAGCTTCGATTGCGGCGCAGGCGGCGTGGAGATGCCCATCTCGTGGAAGAACTTGGACAGGGCCTCATCCGAATCGACGTCATTGCAAACCGGCATCGGAACCACGACTTTGGCGTCGAGCTGGGCGACCAGGTCGGCCGCCCGGGTGGCCGAGAGCGCGCCGCCGACCGGGATGCAGACCACGTCCACCGGGCCGATGTCGCTCAACTTCTCCTCGGTGAGCAGGTGGCCTATGTCGCCCAGGTGGATGACGCGCACGCCGTCGAGGTCGACCACGAAAGCGACGTTGCGTCCACGCTCACTGCCGCTCCGTTCGTCACGGAAGGTCCGCACGCCGGTGATGAGGATGTCCTTGACCTCGTACTCGCCCGGACCGTCCAGGCAGAAGGCGTCCTCGAGGCTGGTCGGGATCATTGTTGAGCCGTCGCGGGAGGCCTTTCCCCTGGCCTTGGGCAGCGGCGAGTCGTCGGGATGGCTGAAGGTGACGATCTCGCCGGAGATGCCGCGACCAGTCGGTCCCACCACCGTCTGATAGGCGTCGGCGACGACGACCGCGTCCTTGCTGCGCATGCGCACGCAGGTGCGCCCGTACCAGGTGAGTTCCATGTGGCGATTCTCGCACATGCCGCTCATCGACCGCTCATTCGCAGGCGGCGGCAGGGACGCGTCGGTCTACCGGATGTCCACCCAGGGAGGGGACCGGAGGCGCCTGCCCAACTGGCACCTCCGGTCGGAGGGAGGAGGGGAACGCCAGGGAGGATAGGCCCCACGTTCCAATGGCAAAGTATCGCCGATCTGTGAATACCCGGCTGGCCGGGAGATTAAGAAACACACACGGTGGCCGGACGCGTGCGCCGCTCGCCACCCCTGGCACAATGGCGGCATGAACAATCGACTCGCCCGACGTTCGATCGCCGTGCTGATCGTCATCGGCCTCGCTGCTGCCGCCTGCGGTTCCGCCGTCAGCACGGACTCGCCCCAACCCGGCTCGTCCGCCACGGCGATTCCCTCAGGGACGCCCAGCGAGTCGCCGGTCGTCACCTGGAGCCCCATCACGGCCGGCTCGGCCGACCTGGCCGTCTACGACCGGATCCGAGTCCAGGTGGAGAACCTGCGCCAGCTGCCGCCGGCCCCGGCCGGTGAGCCCGTCTTGCTCGACGAGACCGGCATCCGCGAGTGGATGAAGAAGGCGTTCGAGGGCGCGGATCACGACGCTCTGGCCTCGCAGAGCCGGCTGTTCTCGCACCTCGGCCTGCTGCCCGAGGGAGCCTCCCTGGAGCAACTCGAGGTGGATCTCAACTCCGGCCAGGCCATCGGCTTCTACGATGCCGAGTCGAAGAAGCTCTACCTGCTGTCGGAATCCGGCGGGGTGGGTGCCCTCCAGCGGCTGACCTATTCGCACGAGTACACCCATGCCCTGCAGGACCACCAGTTCGATCTGAGCAAGCTGGAGACCGAGGCTGCCGGCCAGAGCGATCGGAGCCTGGCCCGCATCGCCCTGGTCGAGGGGGACGCGTCGCTGGCCATGACGCAGTGGGCCCAGGCCCACATGTCGATCATCGATCTGCTGGCAGTCAGCCTGTCCGAAGAATCCGGGGCCCAGTCGGCGCAACTCGACGCAGCCCCGGCCATCCTGCGCGAGGACCTCCTCTTTCCCTACGCGGACGGGCTCACCTTCGTGAAGAGCGTCTATGCCAGGGGAGGCTGGGCCGCCGTCAACAAGATGTACGCCAACCCGCCCGACTCGACTTCCCAAATCCTGCACCCCGACCTGTACGTGAAGGGCGTCAAGCCCGTACCGGTGGTCCTGTCGCCGGTGCCGTCCGAGGTTGGGGGAGGCTGGCAGATCGCGCTCCAGGACGCCATGGGCGAGCTGCAGCTGCGGGTCTGGCTGGCCGGCGAGAAGCCGACCGCCGAGCGAAAGACGGCGGCGGCCACGGCCGTGGCGACCTGGGGCGGCGATCAGGTCGGGCTCTATGAGGGCCCGGACGGGGCCTGGGCCGTGGTCCTGCGCACGACCTGGCGCAGCGCCGCCGGGCGCGCCCTGTTCGAGACGGCCGCGAACGCCCGGCTGGAGGGGATGAAGGGCGTCTCATCGGTCTGCTCGGACGGCCTGCAGGCAGATGTGGTCATCGCCTCGAGCGCCAAGATCCTGGCGGCTTTCCAGACCTGTCAGCCGATGGAATGAGCCCCCGGGGGCTCCGCGACCGAGCCGGTCAGACCGTCGTCAGCCGGTCGAACCATTCGGGCGGGAAGGTCAGGTCGGTGTTGCCAAGCTGGATGCAGCGGAACGTCGTCATCGCTGCCTGCTCGAGGTTCTGAGCTCGGCGGAAGCCCATGGCGACGGTCTCGCCGAGGCACGAGCAACCGTGGAAGGCCAGGATGATCGCGTTGGATTCGCGCGCGGCATCGGCCACGGTCTCCGCCAGCTCGTCCGACCCGGACGGGAGATACGGCACCCGGGACACCTTGCGCACGTAGTAGGCCTGGTCGAGTGAGACAAGGCGCAGCTGATGGCCCAGGGCGTCGAGCAGGACGGTGTACTGCGGGTGGAGGTGGATGACCGCGTTGACGTCGGGCCGAACGAGATAGGTGCGCTGGTGGAGCCGCCACTCGCTCGAGGGATTCGGATTGCCGCCGCGAACCGCGCCGTCGAGGCCGACGACCGAGAAGGCGCCGCCGTCGAGGCGGTCGAGGTAGGTGCCGGTGCCCGTCACGACGAACTCGTCGGAGCCGGGCAGCCGGGCCGAGAGGTTCCCGCCCGAAGCCAGGACGAGGCCCTGGGCGACGGCCGTCCGGCCGACGTCGGCCAGCTGCTCGATGAGATCGTCATGGGCTGACATTCGGGCGCTCCTTGTTAGTCGGGGGCGGCAACGGCAGGCTCGGACAGGCGGGACAGAGCGGCGTCCCAGCCCGCGCCGGGACGGGGTTCGTAGACTTCGAGCGCGACCGAGGCGGCCACGGCGGCTCGCCCGTCGGCCAGGCCACGCAGCTCCCCGGCGGCCATGGCCTGGACCATCAGGTTGCCGAAGGCCGTGGCTTCGGCGGGGCCGGCCACCAGCGGCAGACCGCACGCGTCGGCGGTGAGCTGACACAGAAGGCGGTTCCGGCTGCCGCCGCCGACGACACGAAGCGTCCTGGGCCGGCTCCCGGTCACGCCGGCCAGGCCGTCGAGCGCGGCCCGGCACCTCAAGGCCAGACTGTCCAGGCAGCAGCGCACGACCGCGCCGGCATCGCCCGGCGGCTCCTGGCCGGTGGCGCGGCAGAGCGAGCGTATGGCGGCCGGCATGTCCGGCGGGTTCAGCAGGCTCGGGTCGTCCGGGTCGATCAGCGAACGCAGTCCCGGGGATCGCTCCGCCATCGCGACCAGCTCGTCCCAGCCGTAGTCGCGGCCGTCGCGCTGCCAGCGGCGGCGGCACTCCGCCACCAGCCACAGCCCGGGTATGTTCCGGAGCAGGCGCGTCGTGCCTGCCACGCCGCCCTCGTTGGTGAAGCCGGCATCGAGCACCGCGTCGGTGACGATGGGCGATGGGATCTCCACGCCCATCAGGCTCCACGTGCCGCTGCTTATGTAGGCGCTCCGGGCGTCCAGGCCCGGTATGGCGGCCACCGCGCTGGCCGTGTCGTGGCCGGCCACCGCGAAGACCGGCGCGGCGGCGAGCCCCGTTTCCTCACTAACGTCCGCCAGGAGCGGGCCCAGGAGAGAGCCCGGCTCGACCAGGTCCGGGAAGATCCGAGGCGGGATCCGCAGCGCCTCGAGCAAGCCTGTCGCCCAGCCGCCGCTGTGGGCATCCAGGCACTGGGTGGTCGTCGCGTGCGTTCGCTCGGCGACCGGCCGCCCGGACAGCCAGTAGCCGAACAGGTTGGGCATGCCGAGCAGGGTGGCGGCGGCGTCGATCTGCGGGTCTGCCGCCTGAACCATCGCCAACAGCTGATAGAGGGTGTTGTAGTGCATCGGCTGCACGCCCGTCGCCATGAAGACGTCGCGCCGGGGCACGCGCTCGAACGCCTGCGCCATCATTCCCTCGGTCCGGCGGTCGCGGTAGTGATAGGGATTGCCCAGGAGATTGCCCGCCCCGTCGAGCAGCGCGAAATCGACACCCCAGGTGTCGAGCCCCAGGCCGGCAAGCTCGCCCCGGCGGCCCGGGGCGCCGCGTCCGGCCGGCGCGCCGGTCCGCTGCCCCGAGGCGTAGCGGGCCAGGCCGCTCTTGATCTGCGACCAGATGGCCAGCGCGTCCCAGTGCAGGCGGCCCAGCTGCGAAACCGGCTCGTTGGCGAAGCGATGGACCTCCGATAGGCCGAATCGGGCGCCGTCCCAGCAACCGGCCAGGATGCGGCCGCTCGACGCCCCCAGATCGATCGCCAGGAAGTCCTGAGTTCGAGCCATGCCGCCTCCGTCGCGCCGCCGAGGTCAGCGCCGCCCGTACAGGGGCCCGAGCGCGGCGCAGGCTCGGTAGTCCGCTCCTTCTGGGTCGGCCGTGCCGAGACTCGTCCAGACATGCGGCCGGAAGAGCCCCTCGTCGGGCAGGTTGTGCATGCTCACGGGGATGCGCAGCAGGGCCGCCAGGCTGACCAGGTCTTCCCCGATGTGGCCGTAGCTCATGGCGCAGTGGTTGGCTCCCCAGGCCGACATCACCCCGTAGACGTCTCTGAACGCGCCCGTCCCGGAGAGGCGCGGAGCGAACCATTGGGTGGGCCAGGTGGGGTCGGTTCGCAGGTTGAGCGTCGAGTGGACCTCGTCCGGCAGGTCGACCGTCCAGCCTTCGGCCAGTTGCAGGACCGGCCCGACGCCATGGACGAGGTTGATCCGGCTGATCGTCACCGGCATCCCGCCGGGAGTGACGAACTGCGAGGAGAAGCCGCCGCCCCGGAAGTAGCCGGTGAGAGCCGGGAACCAGGTCGTGGCCGACAAGCACGCGTCCGCCTCGATGCCGTCGATCTCCCAGAAGGGCTTCATGACGGGCTTTCCGTCGCGCTTCAGTCCACCGGCCGCGTCGATGCTGGCCGCCCCGGAGTTGATCAGATGGATGACTCCCCCGGCGGCGCGACCCTCGAGTTCGAGGCCCGTCACGCGCCGAACGGCATCCGGGCTCCAGTACGTTCGAACGTCGGCGAATACCTGGGCGGTGTTGGTGAGGAGATAGCCGAACAGCATCGCCGCGCCGTTGAGGCTGTCGTTCTCCGTCGCCAGCACGTAGGGAGCGCGGATCCCATCCCAGTCGAATGACGAGTTGAGGATCGACTCCATGAAGTCGCCGTTGGGCGAGTGGTCGGTCCAGTGGCGCTGGCCCTGGAAGCCGCCGAGGATGGCGTTGTGACCCATCGCCTCCTCGCCGAAACCGAGCTCGGCCAGGTGTCCGTTGCCGACGAGCAGATCTCGGGCGATGAGCGTCATCTTGACGACCGTCTCCCAATCGGCGTCCTTCTGGGCTCGGCTGCGGGTGTGGCCGGCCGGGTTCCGGTCGTCGCCCTCCCGGCAGTTGGCCCGTACCCAGCCGATCGCTCGGCCGAACTCGGCGGGATCGAAGATCCCACGCTCGATCCGGCGCGTCAGCTCGCTCATGTCGACCGACTCGACGCGCATGCCCAGGTATCGCTCGAAGAAGCCGTGGTCGACGATCGAACCGGCGATGCCCATCGACACGCTGCCCAGAGACAGGTACGACTTGTTCCGCATGATCGCGGCGGCCAGACCTGCCCGGACGAAACGGAGGAGCTTCGCCTGCACGTCGCCCGGGATCGCGGAATCGTCCGCGTCCTGGACGTCGCGGCCGTATATCGCGAACGCCGGCAGGCCCTTCTGGGCGTGGCCTGCCAGAGCGGCGGCGAGGTAGACCGCGCCCGGCCGTTCGGTGCCGTTGAAACCCCAGACCGCCTTGGGCGTCAGCGGGTCCATGTCCATGGTCTCGGAGCCGTAGCACCAGCAGGGGGTGACGGTTATCGAAACCCCGACGCCCTCCTGGCGGAAGCGCTCCGCCGCGCGGGCGGCCTCGACGACGCCACCGATGCAGTCATCCGGAATCACGCACACGACGGGCGTGCCGTCCGGATAGCGGAGGTTGGCGCCTATCAATTCCGCCGCGGCCCGCGCCAGGCCCTTGGTCTGCCCTTCGAGAGACTCACGGACTCCGTTGCCGCGACCGTCGATGGCCGGGCGGATCCCGATCTTGGGCCAGCCACCGACATACCTGGAAGCTGCGGTCGTGGGCGCGGTCACGTTCTCGCTCCTTTGGGAGATCCTGGTCCCGGTACCTTGATGGCCGCCGGCGCCGAGAGGCCCGCCGAGGGCCCGGCGACCGTCACCGGCGCCGTGGCGCTTGGGTTTCGGGTGCCGGTCCACCGGTCACCGGGCAATCGTGCCGTCGAGATCCCATAGATCCTCCCAGGTCTGGCCATCCTTCCACAAGAACACCTGACCCTTGATGAGCCGGCTGTTGCGCTCGGCCCCGGCGATCGCCTTCATCTCGTCGTCCGTGAGCGGATCCGAGATGGTCGATCGGAGGTTGCTGAGGTACTCGTTGCGATGGATGGACATGGGGATCGGCACCTGGCCGCGCTGGACCGCCCACTTCACGCATACGGTAGCGGGGTGCACGCCGAGTCGTTTCGCGGCGGCGACGATGGCCGGCTCCTCGATATCGATGGCGTCGTCGGGCGTGCGGTCGCGGTCGGGTCTCGTGGGCGACCCGATGGGCGCGAAGCCAATCGGCACCATGTCGTTTTCCACTACGAACTTGAAGAACTCGGGCTGCTGGAAGCACGGGTGTAGTTCCATCTCGTTCGCGGCCGGCTTGATGCGGGCGTCGCGAAGGAGCAGGGTCAACTTGGCCACGCTCATGTTGGACGTGCCGATGTGGCGCACCAGGCCACGGTCGACGAGCTTCTCGAGTTCGCGCCAGGTGGCCATGTACTCCTGGTGGATGTAGGGTCGGGCGTTCTCGGCCCGAGAGGTGACGTCCACTCCCGGGGCATGATGGTTCGGGAAGGGCCAGTGGATCAGGTAGAGATCCAGGTAGTCCAGGCGCAGATCCCGCAGCGATTTCTCGAAGGAAGGGGCGACGTCGGCCGGGGCGTGCTTGTCGTTCCAGAGCTTGGACGTGACCCAGAGATCCTCGCGCCGGACGCCGCCTGAGATGATCCGTTCGAGCGAGGCGCCGATCAGGTGTTCGTTGCCGTAGACGGACGCGCAGTCGAAATGCCGATAGCCGACCTCGGCCGCCCCGACGACCGCGGCGGCGATCTCCTCACCACTGAACCGGTCCGAGCCGAAGGTCCCCAGCCCGATGGCCGGCATGCGGGCGCCGGTCCAGAGGACACGCTGAGGAACCAGGCCGGGGGCGACGCCGTCTTCGGCGATGGCGAAGGGTGCTTGCTGTGGGGCGCTCAAGGTCGGGTCTCCATTTGCTCAGTGGATTGGTGCGTCGGGCTCGGGCGGCCGGGTTCAGGCGGTCTGGGGCGGCGCGGTCGATCGGCGGACGATCAGTTCACTCGGAAGGACGATGCTGCGAGGCCCTTCGGGATCGTCTCCGGCCAGGCGGTCCAACAGAAGCTGGGCCGCCCGAGTCCCGATCTCGTAGGCGGGTTGCGAGACCACGGTCAGGAACGGATCGAGCACCCACCCCGGTGGCAGGTCATCGAACACGACCATCGAGATTTCCTCGGGGATCCGCAGGCCGGCTTCTCGGAGGGCGCGAAGGGCGCCAAAGGCGATGAAGTTGTTGGCCGCGAAGATAGCCGTCGGCCTGGGTCCCTCCTCCAGCGCCCGGCGAGCCATCGAGTAGCCGCTTGCCTCGTTGAACTCACCGAACATGATCTGCTCGCAGGTCCCGTCCGGGCAAGCCTCCGCGAGAGCCTGGCGGTAGCCGTCGACGCGATCCATCGAGGTCGAGACGCCTTCGGGCCCGGTAAGGACGGCAATCCGGCGGTGGCCCAAGCCCGTCAGGTGACGCACCGCCTCGTAGGCTCCGGTCCTGGAGTCCGCCCGGACTTCGTCCGTCTCCACGTCGCGAACGTGGCGGTCCAGCACGATCGTGGGCATGCCGCGCTCCGCAAGCCGCAGCACGGAGGTGCCCAATCCTCCGGCCGGCACGAGGAGGACTCCCTCCACCTGCCGCTCTATGAGGACGCGGACGTACGCGGCCTCCTCGGCCTCGGACTCGTACGTGTTGCAGAACATGACGGCGTAGCCTCGGGCGCGGGCCGTGTCCTCCACGCCGCTCGCGATCGTCGTGAAGAAGGGGTTGAGGATGTCCGTGACGACCAGGGCGACGGTCCTGGACTTCTTCGACCGCAACTGCCTTGCCAGGGCATTGGGCACGTAGCCGAGCTCGGCGATTGCCTCATTCACGCGCGCCCGCGTCGCCTGGCTGATGTAGCCCGACTCGTTGATCACGCGCGAGACGGTCATTGTCGAGACGCCCGCCCGGCGAGCGACATCGTTGAGCGTGGTCACCCCTCCACCGCCTTCGACCTGAGGGAGTCGGGCGTCGCGTGCCCAGGACTCTCCGCCGGGTCGGGCCGGTCGGGCGACGGAAGCTGGCCGGCGCTCTCATCAGAGCCCGCCGAACGGGGCGCCTCCGGCGGTTTCCGGCCAACTGGCAGCATCGTGTGGGCGCTGGAAGGAGACGAAATGCCCGCGGGGTCCGTCACTTGACTCTCTTGGTACGGCTGGCATCTGGGCTCCTGTTAACGATATCATGCCCAACGGAGGGGGGTGGTATCGTTAACAGACCCCGGCGGCCTACATGGAGTCGGGGGCGGAGATGCCGAGCAGTCCCAGAGCGGCGGCCAGGGTAGTCCTGGTGGCCGCGACCAGCGCCAGACGCGCCGCGGAGCGCTCCGGCTCCGCCTCGTCCACCACTCGCGCGTCGCGGTAGAAGGCGTGGAAGGTAGTGGCCAGGTCCGTGGCGTAGGCCGTGACGCCATGCGTCTCCTCGGCCGCCGCGGCGTCCTCAACCACTTCCGGCAGCCGCGCGATCTGGCGAGCCAGCTGGCCCTCGGGGCCGCCGGCCAGCGCGCCCTCCAGCAGGGCGGCCAGCTTCGCGTCGTCGGCGACGGGCGGCTTCAGGCCCGACTCTTCCGCCTTGCGCAGGATGGAGGCGATTCGGGCGTGGGCGTACTGGACGTAGTAGACCGGGTTCTCGTTCGACTGCTTCTTGGCCAGCTCGATGTCGAAGTCGATGCCGCTGCTGGCGGCGCG
>CAZFLI010000040.1:0-4501 GCA_964519845.1 uncultured Anaerolineaceae bacterium
GACATCTGGAAGATGCCCTCGTCGATGCAGCCGATGCCGACCGCGCCCAGCAGCAGGATCAGGAAGCGGCGGGTGCGCATGATGCGGCGCAGGGCACCCGGACTGGGGCGGCCGCCCGACGGCAGGGGTTCGGCCGCGGCTCCTATGACGCCCGGAGCGGATGCCTCGCGCAGGCCGGCCGGTTCGTTGCGAGCGACGCCGACCACCGACGGTCCGGCAGTCATCAACAGCACGAACGGCAGCGCCGCCAGCGACAGGACACCGAAGGCCACCAGGACCTGACGCCAGCCGAACTCCGGCAGGAGCCCGGCGGCCAGCGGCAGGGCCACGGCCACGCCGATGCCCGGCCCGGCGTAGGCCACTCCGAGGGCCAGACCGGTTGCGCCGGGATAGCGCCTGGCAATGGCCGTGCTGACGCCGACGAAAACCATCTGCAGACCCAGGGCCAGGAACACGCCGTAGGCGGCGATCAGCAGGGCCATGTCGGTGGCTATCGAGGCCGCGCCCCAGCCGACGGCGATCAGCACCGTCCCCAGCAGCAGCAGCCGGCGGTCCGGAACGATGTCGTAGGCACGGCCCAGCAACGGCGAGGACACGGCCGAGACGAGCAGGAAGACGGTCCAGGGCATCTGGCCCAGCTCGCGCGAGGCATTGAACGTAGCCTCGAACTCCGGCGCCAGGAACGGGTAGCAGTAGAGGGGGGCGTAGGCGATCGCCCCAACGACGAAGGCGGCCAGCACCGGAATGGATAGGGCGAGCCTGCCCCTCCGGGACTCGCCGGGCAAGCCCCGCCGTGGCCGCCTCGCGGCCGGGCCGGTGGCGCCCTTCTCGGCAACCATTCGGCCGGCCCCTTCCGACGCGGCCTAGCTCTGGGTGGGCTCCGGCTCGGCCGCGGATCCCTCCGCCCCGGCCTCGGCCTCGCCCTCGCCCTCGCCCTCGACCGGGATCTCGACCGGCGCCACGGGCTCCTCGACGACGTGCGGCGGAGCGACCTTGAGCACCATCTCGTCCAGATCGGCCAGCACGGTTACGCCGGACGGCACGGACAGATCGCGCAGATAGATCGCCTTCTCGAAGTCGTCCAGGCTCTCGATCGGGACTTCGAGCGCCTCCGGCAGCTTCTCGGGCAGGGCGCGGACCCTCACGTGATCCAGCGGGTGCAGCAGAGTGCCGCCGAGGCGATCGACCGCGAACGATATGCCGGTGGCGCGGATCGGCAGCTCGACCGTGACTTCCTCACCGGACTTGATTTCGAAGAGGTCGACGTGCAGCAGGTGCCTGGTCCGGGGATCGATCTGGACGCCGTGGACCATGACTTGATGCTTGTCCTTGCCGTCGACTTCGAGGGCCAGCAGCGAGTTCGAGTGGATGGTGCGGCGCAGCAGTTCGAACTCGTGGGCATCGAGCGAGACGGAGACGGAAGCCAGGCCGTGACCGAAGACGACGGCCGGGATCTTGCCGGCCTTGCGCAGACGCGCGACCGCTTTGCCGGTTTCGGTGCGGCTCGTGGCCTTCAGGACAGGCTGGGCGGAACTCACTTGTCGGACCTCCTGGGCGGTTCGCTCGAGCGCGACACCGCGAATACGAAGAGTGAGCCTACCACGCGGGACCATCGGAGGGGCGGCATGACGCAATGGTCCGTCTGTACCGCATCCACGATTGGCCCGAGAGTGCCAGACTGTAGGAAGGCCGGACCAGATTCGGGTCGCCCGATTCTGGCCAACTCCACCAGCCGGCCGTTCGAGTAGCGCGAAAGAACGATGATCAACGTCTTCGTCACCCTGGCAGCAGTGATCGCCGTCCTGGCCGGGCAGGCGACCGTGCCGGACACGACGACCTACGTCTACAACATGTTCACGTCCAGGGCGGTCCGCTATCAGAACCCGGACTACGCGGCCTGCACCGCCGCCTCGACGATGGTGATGCTCAACACCATCTACTACGCCACCGACCCCAACCGCCCCCAGAAGACCGGCCAGCCCGACTTCATCTGGAAGCCGGACGTGAGCCGGGAGAAGCAGACCCGCATCCTCAAGTGGGAGCGGAAGAACATGACGATGCCCTACTGGCAGAGCGGATCCGACGTCCACGGTTGGCGGAACGCCCTCAACTACTACGGCTGGGGCAGCATGGAAGCCGGCATATATGCGGATCTGTCCTTCACTTCCTTCGAGCACGCCGCCAAGGCCACGGTCCGTTCGATAGCCCTCACGGGCCAGCCGGTGGGCATTCTCACCTGGTATGGCAGCCACGCCCAGTACGTGACCGGCTACTCCGTGACCGGCCAGGACCCGCGCACCGGCTCGCTCGATTTCACGGTCAACGGGGTATACCTGACCGATCCGCTGAAGTGGCAGGGGCTTACCAACCAGTACGTCTCCTACAGGACCTGGCGCTACGGTGGCGTCGCCATCTCGTTGCGGCCGTTCCAGCAGCGCGACAGCATCCTGAAAGACCCGATAGACGGCCAGATCGGCTGGCGTGAGTGGTGGAACAAGTACGTGATCGTGGCCTCCCCGCTGGCCGCGGAGGGGCTGTAGCCTCGGTCGCAGCGGCCCCAGCCGGACGACATCGCGGGTATGCCCGCGCCCGCGCGTGCGCCCGCCCTCGAATCCTCGAATAGCAGGGAACCCCGCCGCGAGAGCGACGGGGTTCCGTTCGTCTGAGGGGCCGCGTCAGGAACGACGACCGTCGCGGCGGGAGACGGGGATCACCCGCGGCCTGCGCACGGCTCTGGTCTGGACGGCCATCACAGCCAGCAGCCCGAAGACGAGAGTCACCAGGACAAGGAAGAGGGGCGGATCGCCGGCCCGGCGCTCGGGCGCGCCGATCGAAGTCGGGGGCGGGGTGGTCGTCGGCGGCGACGGTGAGGCCGAGGTCCCAAGAACGATCGTCACGTCGGCGTCGGTGCATAGCCCGAACTGATCGCACGCATGAATGGTGATCGAGAAGCTGCCCGGCGTGTCGCCCGCCGTCGTTCCGGACCAGGTGCCGTCGGGGTTCAGGACCAGGCCCGGAGGGAGGCTCCCGGTGTACGAGAGCGTGACGGTGTCTCCGCTGTCCGGATCGGTCACATCGACCGCACCCGGCAGAGAGCCGCCGATCACCAGCGAGATCGTCGAGCCATCGACGCCGGGGCCGAAGGTCGGAGCCCGGTCTATGGTCACGTAGACGGTCGCTGTGGCGCATGTGGGCGAGAGGGTGTTGCAGATGCGGTAGTCGAAGCTGTCGGAGGCGACTCCGCCGGCCGTCGAGTAGGTGATCGTGCCGTCGCCGTTGACGACCGTCGAGCCGTGCGACGCGGCGCCGGTGACCTGCAGACTGGACAGGTCGAGTGAACCGGAGCCGGCCACGTCGTTCAGCAGGACCTGGATCGCGATCGGGGTGCCGGGCACCGCGAAGGCGTAGTCATCGGAGGCGACGGGCACGGCGGGCTCGACCACGTTGATCGAGACGGTCGCGTCGCTGCAGGCCGAGTTCGGATCGCAGGCCCGGTAGGTGAAGCTGTCCGGGCCCAGGTAGTCGGTGGCCGGGGTGTAGTCGAACGAGCCGTCTGCGTGGAGGGTGAGCGTGCCGTGGGACACGTCGGTCAGCAGCGATGCCGTGAGGCTATCGCCGTTGGGGTCGGTGTCGTTGGCCAGGACACCGGGGGCGGCCTGGGCCAACGAACTGTTCACATAGGCGCTGAAGGAGTCGTCGACCGCGGTCGGACCGTCGTTGATGACGGTCACGGTGACGGTCACGGGCGACGAGCAGACCGAACCCGGAGCCGGCGTGCAGGCGGTGTAGGTGAAGCTGTCGCTACCTGCGTAGCCGGTCACGGGCGAGTAGTCGAACGAGCCGTCGGAGAAGAGGGTGAGCGTGCCGTGGCTTGCCCCGGCATCCAGGACGGCATGCAGAGTCAGACCGTTGGGATCGGTGTCGTTGCTCAGCACGCCGGGTGCGGCAACTGACAGGCTCAGGTTCTTGTGGACGCTGTAGCCGTCCGGGAGCCCCACCGGAGGAGACTGGGTGACGTTGATCGAGACGGTGGCGTCATCGCAGGCCGATTCGGTATCGCAAGCCTCGTAGGTGAAGCTGTCGGGGCCGACGTAGCCGGTCGTGGGGGTGTAGTCGAACGAGCCATCGGAGTTGAGCGTGAGTGAGCCGTGGGAGACGTCGGTCAGCAGGGAGACGGTCAGGGTGTCGCCGTTGGGATCGGTGTCGTTGGCCAGGACGCCCGGAGCCGCGACGCTGAGGCTGTCGTCCTGAACCACGCTGTACGTGTCGTCGACCGCGGTCGGGCCGTCGTTGTCGACCGTCAGGTTGACGGTGACCGCAGACGAGCAGACCGAACCCGGAGCCGGCGTGCAGGCGGTGTAGGTGAAGCTGTCGAAGCCGGTGTAGCCGGTCGTGGGGGCGTAGCTGAACGAGCCGTCGGCATTGAGCGTGAGGCTGCCGTGAGACACGTCCGTGCCCAGGACCGCATGCAGCGTCAGGCCGTTGGGATCGGTGTCGTTGT